>JAIHAN010000012.1 GCA_020054815.1 Peptococcaceae bacterium
TTGGCCAGTGACGCCCTTGCTTACAGGTTGTCTTCCCGCTGGTTAGGTGACAGGGTTTCTTTCAACCCATCGGCTCAGTAAACATGCCGGACGAACACACAAAGAGTCCGCTAGCATAATGCTAACAGACTCTTTTTCGTTTCCCACTAGTAACTAGGAACTAATAACTAGTAACTTATATTGCGGCCAACTACCAACTACCAACTATCAACTATTTTCTCACCTGTCCATCACCCTGAATGACGTATTTAATGGTCGTTAACTCTTTTAGGCCCATGGGTCCCCGGGCATGGAGCTTCTGTGTGCTGATCCCTATTTCTGCACCAAAACCAAACTGAAAACCATCAGTAAAGCGAGTAGAAGCATTAACGTAAACCGCCGCCGCATCCACTTCCTTCAGAAAACGCCGGGAGTTACGGTAGCTTTCTGTAACAATTGCCTCTGAATGCTTAGTACCGAAAGTCCTGATATGCTGTAAGGCCTCATCCAAACTATCCACAACTTTCACAGCCAGGATCAGGTCTAAAAATTCCGCAGCGTAATCTTCCTCAGTAACAGCCTTAGCTTCGGGGAAAAGGGCCCTTGTCCGGTTACAACCGCGAATTTCTACTCCTAATTGTCTAAGACGTTTACCTGCTTTGGGTATAAAGTCCGCCGCTACTTTTTCGTGAACCAGCAAAGTTTCGGCAGCATTACAGACCGCAGGGCGCTGGCATTTGGCATTAATAATGATTTCTTCAGCCATGGCCAGATCGGCTTCACTATCCACATAGACATGGCAGTTGCCTATACCAGTTTCTATGACGGGGACAGTACTGTTCTGCACCACCGTCTGAATAAGCCCGGCCCCACCCCTGGGGATTAAAACATCCAAATATTCGTTGAGTTTCATCAGCTGGACTGCCACTTCCCGGTCGGGATTTTCGATCAATTGAATACTTCCCCGGGGAATCCAGGCGGACTCGGCAGCCTGGCTGATGACACGGGTGATAGTGATATTGGAATGAAGGGCTTCCGATCCGCCCCGCAGAATAACGGCGTTCCCGGTTTTCAAACAAAGCCCTGCAGCGTCTACGGTAACATTGGGCCGCGCTTCATAAATAATACCAATCACACCCAGAGGAACGCGCATGCGGCCAATTTCAATGGCCTGGGCCCCCTTCCAGACAGCCTCTATTTCCCCAACAGGATCAGGTAAAGCTATTAACGCCCGTAAACCATGGGCCATCTCCTTAATACGGGACGGCGTAAGAAGCAGCCGGTCTAACATAGCATTGCCAATACCTTTTTCTTTGGCCCTATCTATATCCTTCTGGTTTGCCGCCAAAATTTCTTCCTCATGGCGTTCCAGGGCCTCTGCCATAGCGGCCAGAGCCTGATTTTTCGTCTCGGTAGAAAGTGTACTTAAAAGAATGCTGGCCTCTTTAGCCAGCTGCCCCTTAATCTTCAACTCCTCACAAAGCACAGCCAAACCTCCTTTAAGTTCTCAAGGTTAAATTATCCCGGTGTATTACTTCATCATAATCCTTATGTCCCAAAATAGACATGATCTCTTTGGTCTGGGCCCCTTTAATTTTCTCGATATCTTCGGAACTGTAATTCACAATCCCGCGCGCAATCTCTCCGTTTTGTCCCCAAAGACTCACTACACTGCCCGGCGGGAATTCCCCTTCAACCTTAGTAATACCGCTTGGCAATAAGCTTTTCCCCCTGGTAAGAATAGCCTTCTCCGCTCCCTCATCAAGCCAAATGGTACCATTTATCCGTGAACCAAAAGCAATCCAGCGTTTGCGTGCGCCAATCCTGTGGTCACGGGGTACAAATAATGTTCCTGGATAATCACCGGACACAATCTCCCGTAAAACATTCTTACGGGAGCCGTTGGTAATGACCATAGGAATACCGGAGTTACAGGCAATTTTCGCAGCCTGTATTTTGGTGAACATACCACCACTGCCCAATTTGGAACCGGGATCACCGGCCAGCCCCTCTACCTGGGGAGTTATCTCCTCTACCAGGTTGATCAGGGTAGCTGAGGGATCTTTACGGGGGTCTGCTGTATATAACCCTTCAATATCAGACAGGAGGACAAGGAGATCGGCATCGACCAGCCCTGCCACCAAAGCTGCCAGGGTATCATTATCGCCAAATTTAATTTCTTCGAAGACTACCGTATCGTTTTCATTAATAATCGGTGTGACCCCAAACCTCAGTAAAGTTAAAAGGGTATTCCTACCGTTGAGATAACGCTCACGGTGGGCAATGTCATCCTTGGTCAGCAAAACCTGGGCCACTGTTTCGCCATATTCACCAAAGAGTTTTTCATACATGTGCATGAGAATACCCTGTCCAATAGCCGCCAGGGCCTGTTTTTCCGGCATGGTTTTGGGACGTTCAGAAAGCCCCATTTTTCCCATACCGGCACCTACGGCACCGGATGTGACCAGGATTACTTCTCTGCCCTGGTGGCGCAGATCCACCATTTCCCTGACGAGACTTTCTAAACGAAACAAATTGAGCTTACCGGTGGAGTGAGTTAAAGTACTGGTTCCTACCTTAACCACAATCCGGTGAGCTCTGATTAAAAGTTCCCTAAATTTCTCATCCATTTCTCTATCACCTGGTTTCTCTCCTGTGTAATCAACTGGGCAGCTCAATTGAAGGTTTTTTTAAGGAACGACGGTAGTACAATAGATTCCTGCCGATTACCTGTACCAACTCTGAATTTGTGGCTTCAGCCAGCTGTTCAGCAATCTCACGGGGTTCAAGAGGGGCATTATTGATTACCCGGATTTTTACAAGTTCCCGGGCTTCCAAAGCTTCGTCCAGCTGCTGAACCAAAGTATCTCCTATACCACCCTTGCCTATCTGAATAACAGGATCAATCCCTGTACCCAGGGCCCGCAAAAACCTTCGCTGTTTACCGGTAAGCATTTAACTACCAGTATCCTCTTTAAGGGATACCGGTATCACACCTCCTTAAAGCCAATTAGTAGATTTATTATATCAATATCTCGCCATTCTTACTAGTGAAATCATTCATAGCGCAAGGCTTCAATGGGGTCTAATTTGGCCGCCTTGTTGGCAGGGTAAATACCGAAAAAGATTCCGATGGAAGCGGAAAAGAAAAAGGCAATAAAAATGGTACCCGGTGTAATCAAGGGCGGCCACTTGGCGATTAAAGCCACGGCCAAAGCCCCCCCTGTGCCTAAAATGGTTCCAATGGTTCCTCCCACCAGACATATAACTACGGCTTCAATCAAGAACTGGACGAGAATATCCCTCCTTCGCGCGCCTAAAGCCATTCTGATGCCGATCTCCCTGGTCCGCTCCGTAACGGAAACAAGCATAATATTCATCACACCAATACCGCCTACCAGGAGGGAAATCCCCGCGATAGAACCAATGATCAAGGCGATAATCCCCAGGATTTTATTGGCTGTAGCCACTTCCTGATCCAGGCTGTACCCCCGGTATTTTCCTTCATTGCGATGTCTCTTGTGCAGGAGTTTTACAATCTGGTCTATAGTCTCCTGTACCTCTTCTTTACTGTAGGTCTGCCCTTCTATCTGAATTCGTAAGTTACGGAAAAGAGTCTCGCCTGTATGAAAAGGAATGGTAGCCTCTTTCGGCGGATCGCCGCCAAAGCCCAGGGCATTTGAGGGATCGTTTTTCACCACACCGATGACAATGAAGGGTGTATTCATGAGATAAACCTGTTTACCCAGGGCTGATTCACCTGAAAAGTAGGTCTTGGCTAATTCCTCATTGATCACCGCCACACGCCGCCTGCTGTTATTCTCCTCGGAGGTAAAATAACGCCCTTCCACAAGTTCCAAATTTCGTATGCTTTTATAATCCTGACCGGTACAGATAATGGTGGTCTTTTCTTTCTGTCTGCCCACCTGGGTCATGATGGAAAGATAGCTGGTAGGAGCCACGGCTTTCACAGTAGGCACAATGTTTTTTATGGCCTCAACATCCTCCAGGGTGATTAGATCCTGTCTGGTAATAGGGGTAGTGGCATTGCGGCTGGAAGGGTAAACCACAAAAAGATTAGTACCCATACTTTCCAAAGAAGAAAGAATAGCAGCACGCCCACCCTGTCCAATGGTCACTACAGCAATAACTGCCGCTACTCCAATAATTATGCCCAGCATGGTTAAGGCAGACCTTAATTTATTTACCCAGATACCTTCCAAAGCAACCTTAATACTCTCTAGAATATCCAATTATTACACCTCCCCGGCAGGAGGAAGTGCGGCCAGAGTTGTCCGGGCCGATATGGGAGTCAGTACTTCCTCATCTTTAATAATCACGCCGTCCCGAAAATGGACAATACGCCTGGTGTGATCAGCGATTTCCCGTTCATGGGTAACAATGATGATGGTCACACCCTCCTCCTGGTTTAACTGCTGGAAGATGTCCATGATTTCTTCCCCGGAACGGGTATCCAGGTTACCGGTGGGTTCGTCGGCTAAAATAATGGCAGGATTATTCACTAAGGCCCTGGCAATAGCCACCCGCTGTCTTTGTCCGCCGGACAATTCGTTGGGACGGTGATGAATCCTGTCTGCCAAACCTACCTTGTCCAATGCTTTTAAAGCCCGCTCCCTTCTTTCTTTGGAGGGTATCCCGGCATAAATCATGGGAAGCTCTACGTTTTTCAAGGCTGTGAGACGGGGGAGCAAGTTGAAAGTCTGAAAAACAAAACCTATTTTATGGTTGCGTATTTTGGCCAGCTCCTTCTCCTGTAAAGTGGAAACATCCACCCCGTCAATAATATACGAGCCGGAGGTGGCCCTGTCCAAACAGCCCAAAATATTCATCATGGTAGATTTCCCCGAGCCCGAAGGTCCCATAATGGCTACCATGCTGCCCTTTGCCACTTCTAAATTAATCCCTTTTAAAGCGGTGACGGAGATAGCTCCCGTCCGGTAAACCTTTGTGAGATTACTTATTTTTATCATTAGTCTTCACCCTGGTATTATCTTTAAGCTTTTCCTGGGAAGTAATGATGACCAGCTCACCCTGTGCCAATCCTTCTGTGATTTCCTGGTACAATTCCGTGCTGAGTCCTTTTTTCACCTCACGCAGTACGGCTAAGCCATCCTGGTAGACAAACACTACATCTTTACCATCCCGCTGCAGCAGGGCTTCAATAGGCACAATCAAAGCGTCAGCTTTTTTATCTGTTAAAATCTTTACGTTCACACTATAGCCAGGTTTTAACTCTTCTACTTTTTCCGTCAGGGTTAATTTCACTTTTACCCTGTTTTCTGAACCAGTGGGGGTTTGCTCCACTTCAGCCTGGGGGGCAACTTGAGTAATCTCCCCGCTAAATTTCTTCTCCCGCAGTCCTTCACTGCTGATTTGCGCCTTTTGGCCGATTTTCAGTTTGAGGGCATCATATTCATTTACGGAACAATTTACTTCCAGGGTATGGACATCGCCAATACTGGCAATAAACATCCCCGGTGTCACGGGCTGATTCTCCTTGACCCCAATTTTCAGTACTGTACCGTCAAAGGGACTGGTAATCACAGTGCTGGCCGCAACCTCCCGGGCTCCCTGCAAGGCCAGTTTAGCTTTATTAACCTGGGCTTCCAGGGCCTTTAAGTCTATAGCTGCCAGCTGGTTTTCCAGGCTGGCTACCTCCAGCCTGTATCCTTCCATTTCCTTCAGGGCCACGGCCCCCAGTTCATACAACTGTTCCTGGCGCTGGAGATTCTTTTGGGCATCTTCCAGTTTCTTTTCCAGGAAAAGCTTATTACTCAGCCCTTTCCGGTATTCGCTTTCCTGCAGGGCCAGTGTACTTTCGGCCTGACCCAAATCTAGTAAAGCCTGGCTGTCATCAAGAATGATGATTGGCTCCCCCTGGGTTACTTTTGTCCCGGGTTCTTTTAGGATTTCCTTCACTGTGGTGGCGGCTTTGGCATAATATTCTTTCTGCTGTGCAGGCTGTAAAGTGCCTGTGGTGTAAATATTGGCTTCTAAATCCTGCTTTTTAACCTGAGCAGTTTTTACGATGATTACACTTTTATTACTCTGTCCGCTCCATACCTTGTAAGATACTAAGCCTAATATAAGGAACAGGATGATTCCCGCGACTAACCACTTCTTACGTGGTAATTGCCAAGCCAAATGCAAAGTTCTCTCCCTCCACCCTGGTTTATATTATATTTATACTAACTTATAGTATAAAAGGGCTCCTCGGGTATAATGATCCAGCATAAAATATAGAACAATAATCCTGTTCCCGCCAGGAAAATGGCTGCAGCCCATAAAAGACGAATGATGGTTACATCAATGTTAAAAAATTGGGCCAAACCACCGCATACACCACCCAGTATTTTTTTGCTGTGGGACCGGTATAACTTTTTCTCCGCCATTTTTTACTCCTCCCTTTAATAGCATCATTAATAAGGAATGCTCAAATAAAGCTAAAAACATTATAAATAAATGTAGTATGAATTTGTTTTAATGATTATCTATTATATAATTATTTCTACCAAATTAAAATAAAAGGGGATTTGTTGATGGATATACACTTTTTGTCAAAAGAAACAGCCTTTATCGATGCAGGAGTAAATTTAGGATTAATCTGCAGTGGAGAAAAGGCAATCTTGATTGATGCCGGAATTGAGGCAAGTGTAGCTAAGAAAGTTCTAAAACTGATTAATGAAAAGAATTTGAAGCTGTCGGGTCTTATTTTGACTCATGCCCATGCTGACCACACAGGAGGTGCAGCTTACATAAAAAACAGTTTAAACATACCGGTTATAAGCTCTTTTCAAGAGAAACCTTTTATAGAACATCCTCATCTGGAACCCTTTTACCTGTTCGGAGGGGCCACCCCCTTAAAGACTATGGAAAATAAATTTCTCCAGGCCCCTCCTTGCTCTGTTGATATCTGCCTGGAACCAGGTAAGCAGGACCTCCTGGGTTTTGCTGTTGATGTTATCCCTCTATCCGGTCACACTCCCGGACAAATAGGGATAGCTTATGAAGGAACTTTATACCTGGCTGATGCCCTTTTTGCCCCAGAAATACTGGCCAAGCACGGTCTCCCTTATTTCGTGAACATCGAAGCTGCCTTGGATACATTGGACAAGCTCTTACAAAGCGCTTATGATTTCTACGTTCCTTCCCATGGCAGTATGGTGCAAAACCCGGTGAAATTAATACTGGCCAACAAAAAGTTCCTGGAAGAATTATTGGATATGGTGCTGAGCCATGTTGAAAAACCCCAAACGGCAACGGAACTGCTGGGTAAAATATTCCGGGAAAAAAATCTTACTATTAACAATCCGGGACAGTTCTATCTCATGCAGGCCAGCCTCCAGGGACTACTCAGTTATCTGAGTAATACGGGAAAAATCAATGTGGTCTATTGCGATAACCTCCTCTGCTGGCAGAGAAACCAATCCTAAATAATATAGACGAAAAAGAGAGCAAAAATATTTCAGGCCCCGGGATAATTTCCCGGGGACTTTTCATTAAAGAAAAAACCGGAGAAAGCTCCGGTTATCCACAACACGATATATCTATTGGGTAAAATTGGGGAGGGTTTGATGAAGAAAAGTTTATATCAACAGGTGCGGGTCTTAAGTGTAAGCCGTCAGGTCTTACCCGGCCCGCACCTGATGTTTTAACTTACCGTCATCCTTAGTATATGCGAAAAATTTTAATCAGGTGTGTAGTAACTGTTAAGTTTTTATGAAAATTTTAAGTGAATATATATTTTTATCTCTTCTTTAGACTAGCCGCCAGACGGTTACCCAGGGATTGCACTCCCTGCACCAGAATAATCAGGACGATGATGGTAATAATCATCACATCCAGTTCATAGCGCACATAACCAAAACGGATAGCCAGGTCCCCCAGTCCACCGGCACCTACAATACCGGCCATGGCCGAGGCACCAATAAGACTGATAGCGGCAATAGTCAGAGCCAGGATTAAACCAGATTTGGATTCTTTGATCAGGACCCTGTGTATGATCTGAAATGGAGTAGCCCCCATGGCCTGAAAAGCCTCAATCAGGCCGGGATCAACTTCTAAGAGGGTAGATTCTACCACTCTGCCGATAAAAGGAATGGTAAAAATAGTGAGTGGAACAATGGCCCCCTTTACCCCAATGGTTGTTCCAACAATCTGCCGGCTCAAGGGTAATAAGGCAACCATCAGAATAATAAAAGGAATAGCCCGTATTAAATTGATCATTATGTTCAAACCCTGATATACCCTGGGACTGGCCAGGATATGTCCGGGTCTGGTTATTACAAGGATAATACCAAGAGGTACTCCTACTAAAGTTGCCAAAACAAGAGTTATCAAGACCATTAAAAGTGTTTCCACCGTTGCTTTTCCCAGGATCGGCGCTACCTCAGCCCCCCGCTGGCTTAACCAGAGGAAGATTCCGCCACTACCGGACATGTTCCAACACCTCCGTTTTTACCCCTTTTTCCTGAAGAAACCCTATTCCCTTTTGAACAAAGGAATTGTCTCCTTGTAATTCCACAATTAATCTACCCAAAGTACGATCTTTAACTTGGGTAATATTACCATAGAGAATATTGGGCCACAGGGGGTACTCTTTAGCCAGCTGGGCCAGCATAGGCTGGGCTGTTGTACAGCCTACAAAAGTAAGCCTCAATACCACACCAGGCTCTCTTTTTTCCTGGCGCAGCTTCTCCCAGATGCTTTGCGGCAAATCGTCATCAATAATGTTTTTAATGAAACGCCTGGTGGTTTCGGTCTGGGGATTAGTAAATAGATTAATCACACTATTTTCCTCTATGATTCTCCCCTGTTCCAAAACAGCCACCCTGTCACATATCTTTTTAATCACGTGCATCTCATGGGTAATCAGGAGTATGGTGATGGCAAACTTACGATTAATATCCAGCAAGAGCTCTAAGATAGAATCCGTTGTCTGGGGATCCAGGGCTGAAGTAGCCTCATCACAAAGCAAGATATCTATATCATTGGCTAAAGCCCGGGCAATGGCCACCCTTTGCTTCTGTCCCCCGGAAAGCTGCTGGGGATAACTTTCTGCTTTTTCACTTAATCCCACTACCTCCAGGAGGTGTCTTACCTTTTTCTCTGCTTCATGTTTCTTTATCCCACCTAGCTGGAGGGGTACGGCCACATTTTCCAGGACATTGGCCGACTGCAGCAGGTTAAAATGCTGGAAGATCATGCCAATTTTCCGTCGGGCCTGGCGCAGCTCATTTCCTTTAAGACGGGTCATCTCCACACCATTAACAGAAACTGATCCTGCATCGGGTACCTCCAGCATATTGACACAACGGATCAGGGAACTTTTTCCGGCGCCACTGTAACCAATGACACCGAAAATCTCGCCTTTTTGGACGTGAAGATTAATGTCCTGTAAAGCTTTTACTTCTTTACCGTTATTCCTGTAAGTTTTAGATAAGTTCGTTAGCTTGATCATTTTCTCTCTCCCTTACTCCATCCCTATCCCCTTTCCCGTACCCGGCTAATTCTAAATGAGGGGTTCAGGAAAGGGGGGAGGGTGAGTACCATATCTCCTGTTTACCAGGAAGGAACCACGGAATCTTTAAGTTTTTCATTAATAAACTGTTTTACTTCTTCAGAACGATAAATTTTTACGAACTTTTGATATAATGGATTGTTTTCCTCTCCTTGACGAACGGCAATGATATTTACCCATGGTGAATCTTTTGGTTCAATGAAGATGGAATCCTGTACAGGTGATTTACCTGCCTGGATAATAAAATTAGTATTAATGGCAGCAGCAGCCAGATCAGGAAGAGTTCTCAAAATGATAGGAGCTTCCAACTCCACAAACACTAAATTTTTAGGGTTTTCCACAATATCTCTGACCGTCGCTTTGTTTCCTACTCCCTCTTTTAATTTAATAAGATTCGCTTTCTCAAAAAGCTGCAGAGCCCTGGCTTCGTTAGTAGGATCATTGGGAAGACCCACTTTATCCCCTGCTTTCAGTTCATTCACATTTTTTATTTTTTGCGAGTAAATGCCCATAGGAAAAGTAACCGTATCTGCCAATTTAACTAATTTTAGGCCTCTTTCTTTAACAAAGTTTTCTAAATAGGGGCCATGTTGAAAGCTGTTGAGGTCAAGGGCCTTTTCTGCCAGCTGTATGTTGGGCTGAACATATTCATTAAACACTACAACCTCAATATCCAATCCTTCCTTCTTGGCCAGTTCTTTCACTTTATTCATAATCTGTTCATGGGGGCCAGCCGTAACACCTACTTTCAATTTAGCTGGACCCTCTTGGGGAGGCTTCTGGCCGCCACAGCCGGCAAAAGCAATAGTAGTGAGAATAATAAGTGTGATAACAGCAATAAACTTTTTCATACATGTACCTCCTTGTGATTATACGTATTAAAATCAGTGCTTTAACTATTGACTGAGACTATTGCTTAGAAAATAAAATCCCTCCTTATCACCACAGATAAAGAGGGAATTAATATACTAACTCGCGCTCTTATCTGTCAAGAAATTAATCTTGCAGGAATTAGCACAGCGCCCCCGGTCTTGCCGTGAGGCCCGTTGCTGGGTTTCATCGGGCCAGTCCCTCCACCTCTCTGGATAAGAGATATTCAATTGTGTTTTGCAACTGCAGTAACTATTGTATAGTAGATTACACTGGCTTTGTTTTTTTGTCAATACAATCTATGAAAAAAATGTATATGGAAAATATTGACATTAATTTGACTTAGTAACAATATGTATTAAGAAAATAGCTGTAATCTTCCTGGAAAATATGCTATAATCATGCAGGCCCCCAAAAAACCTTGGGGAACAAAAAGAAGCTTTCTTCGTCTAATAAAGCGTTAGGTTTTCGTTCCCCAAAGAAAAAAACCACGTAAATTGTTCTAAGATTAGGTAATGCTATGTTTTGGAAAGTAATTTTTTCAAATTGCCTTAACCCGGCAAAATTAGGCTAAAATTGGCTAATAAAACGGTTGTCTTTGGGTATTAATACTAATGTAAGATTGTTGTGGTAACATTGTTTGTGAATTTTAATTTGGAGGAGAAATCCAGTGGACACTAATGAACTCTTTTCTCTACCCTTGGATGTAATTATGATACCGGCACAGGTAATCTTATCACTGGTAGCCGTATATTTCTTCATACTTGGTATGTCCGGCCTGGCCCAATTTCGTACACCTAAAGTACATGCACCCCAGAAACGATTTGCCCTGGTTGTACCGGCCCATAATGAAGAAACGGTCATCGGCCCTCTCGTTGATAACTTAATGACTCTTACTTATCCCAAAGAACTTTATGACGTATTTGTCATTGCTGATAATTCTAACGATGGTACCGCCGCCGCTGCACGAAACCGCGGAGCCACGGTTTTTGAACGCTTTGACACCACCCTGCGTGGTAAAGGCTATGCCCTGGAATGGTTCTTCGCCAAACTTTTTAATATGCCTAAAAAATACGACGCCGTAGTGGTGTTTGATGCGGACAACCTGGTTGATCCACAGTTCCTTAATCACATGAACAACAGGCTTTGCGATGGGGCAAAAATCGTCCAGGGATACATTGATGCAAAAAATCCCCATGATACCTGGGTATCCGCTGCTTTTGCCATGGCCTTCTGGGTTGCTAACAGGATGCTCCAGTTAGCCAGATATAATTTAGGCCTCTCCAATTATCTCGGTGGCACGGGTATGGCCATTTCTGTCGATGTCTTGAAAGAAATCGGTTGGGGAGCAACCTCCCTGACAGAGGACCTGGAATTCAGTTTAAAAGCCCTGCTCCTGGGTCATAAGACCACCTGGGCCCATGAGGCTGTTGTGTACGATGAAAAACCGCTTACCTTCAAACAAGCATGGAACCAGCGGAAGCGTTGGGCCTTAGGTCACGTAGAATTATTCCGTACTTACAGTTTAGAGTTTATTAAAGAAGGAATAAAAAAGAGAGACCTCGTCCTCCTCGATGCCGCCATGGTAATTCTCCAGCCACTTCTCGTCATATGCATGGGTATTTTTTCTGTCCTGGGTCTCATCGATAGTTTCTTTGTAGACATCTACACCTCTATCTTTAAATACATCTGGCCTCCCCTCTTATGGGAACTTGTGAGCACATTGCAGATTATCTACCCCTTCTTAGTCATTTGGCTCGATAATCTGCCCAAGCGCATCGTTAAATGGGTATTCTTCCATTATCCCGCCTTTGTCTACAGCTGGATACCTATCGTGTTCATTAGTTTCTTCAGCAAAACCCGGGTGTCCTGGTCCCATACCATACACACCCGCAATATCAGCTATGCTGATATAATGAGACAAAGATAACGAATAATAAAGTAAAGAACCCAGAAGCCATCTAGCTTCTGGGTTCTTTGTTTTTTTCTATATTTTAAATTTGCGGACCGAAGATTTCAGCTCTTCCGCCAGGTTGCTGAGCGTGGAGGTGGAAGCTATCATTTGTTCCATGGCCGCTGCCTGTTCTTCAGCGGTAGCGGAAACTTCCTCTGTATGAGCGGCCGTATTCTCAAACTCTTGAATGGTTACAGCAATGCTCTTTTGTACCTCATTGCTTTTTTGATAAATCTGCTGTGCAGACAAACCAACCTCGCTCATGGCTGCCTTAAGATGGTCAATTGATTTCATTATCTCCTTGAAGGACTTGCCGCTGATTTCGATGCTCTGGGTACCGGCATTTACTTCGTTAGCGCCCTGCTCCATAACCACTATGGCCTCCTCCACACCTTTTTGGATGCCCGTAATCAAAGCGGCTATTTCCTGGGCCGACTGGCCGGATTGTTCAGCCAGTTTACGCACTTCTTCCGCCACTACGGCAAAGCCCCTGCCGTGTTCACCAGCCCTGGCCGCCTCAATAGCAGCATTTAAGGCCAGCAGGTTTGTCTGTTCGGCAATGGCACTGATAATATCCACAATCTCCCCGATTTGCTTTGATAAGGCGCCTAAGCCCTTAACCTTATCCCCCATAGCGTAGGAAGAATTTTTAATCTGCTCCATTTGAGCCACAGCCCGGTCGATATAATTCTGTCCATCACCTGCCAACCGGCTGGTTAAGTCTGTATCAGCCTGGGCTCTTTGATAACTTTCGTTGATTTTATTAACTGCCTCAATCATGGCCTCCACAGCCTTTTTCACGCTTTCCGTCTGCATCATTTGGGCCTCTGTGGCTCTGGCCAGGTTTTCCACCGTAACGGCTACCTGATTAGCCCCTTCGCCAGTTTGTTCAGCAGCAGAAGAAAGTTCAGTGCTGGCCTGGGCCACTCCCTGGGCCGTCTCATCAATCTGCACAATCAACTGCCGTAAATTGCGCGTGGCGGAGGCAAAAGCAGCCATAGCCTGACCAATCTCGTTTTTCGCCGTGTATTTTACTTCCGACCTTAAATCCCCTTCCTCCAAACCTTTTGCGATTCTGGTTAATTCCCAGAGAGGTTTCATAATAGAACGGTAGATGGCGATACCAAAGACAAAAGCCAGGAGGATACTGACTGATATAATAATCAGGAGAAAATTACGTGCCTTATTATAGGCATGATGACTTTCCTCATACTTGGTGAAACTTAACTCTTGCTGATATTTCTGCAGAGTTTGGATATTCTGTTGAACGGAAATCTGTTTTTGGGTGAGCTCATTCAGATAATCAGTGCTGAATTCACCCTTTTTACTTTTTGCCTTAATTATTTCCACCATAGTAGAATAATCTACAAGCCTTTTTTTAATGTGTTCAATATTTACTTTTTGTACCTCATCAGAAGCTACTTTTTCAAAATTGGCAATGGCCTGATATGCGGCATTTTCCTGTTGACTGATTATTTTCTCCATAGCTTCCCTCTGCCCGTCGTCCTGGGACAGGATATACATCAATGCCGCACGGCTCATCTCCTGGAGAGATGACTTACTATCACTAAGGGCGACAAGTCCAGATACTGATTTTTCGTACAACACCGTTACTGAATCATCAATCTTTTTAAGTTCCGTCATCACCTGGAAACCGATAAAACCTAATACAAGGGCGAAAAACAAAATAAGGCCCAGCAGTCTTGTACGAAGTTTTGCGTTGAACACCTTATCGACTCCTTCCAATTCTTATTTTTATACTACCGTCCCAAATAATTTAAAAAATTAATAGTTACTATATTTGACAAATTTAGCTAAATTCCTTCTGTGAAATATCATAAATTTACCAGTTTATTTGTGGGGCAAATGAGAATCAGCTCATCACCGGGTAAAATACGAAACTCACCCCCGGGCCCAGCATGAAGGGTTCCATCCCTTTTCACGGCCAGGACCCAGATTCCCTCTTTTACTCGAAGATTAAGTTCGGCCAAGGTTTTATGATAATATCTCTCTTTCGCTATTAACTCTACGATGCTGTACTGGGGGGATAGTTCAATGTAATCGAGGATATTGGAAGTCGTTAAGTTGTGGGCCAAACGTAAAGCCATATCCCGTTCAGGGTAAATCACTTTATCGGCACCAATCTTCTCTAAGACCTTTCCGTGCAGAGGACTGTGGGCCTTGGCAATGACATACTTTACCCCTAACTGTTTCAACATGACTGTCACCAGAACATTGGCTTCAATATCTTCGCCAATGGCTACCACGACCAGGTCAAAATTACGAATGCCCAGGGAACGAAGGGTCTCTTCATCCCGGGCATCGGCACAAACGGCGTGGGTAACATACTGGGTAGCTTCCTGGACCAGGCCTTCATCACTATCGACGGCCAGAACGTCATAGCCCAGGGCATGGAGGGTACGCGCCACACTCATTCCAAAACGACCTAGACCAATGACAGCAAATTGTCTCATGCCTTTCCTCCCCATGATTTTACTGTCTAATAGTCTTCCCCTCATTAATAACCTTTATGAACGTTGATGACATTCATAAACTCACCCTGTTTCTGCAGGTACACACTTAAGTTATAGCGGAAAATCTCCATGGCTCGCTCAATATACTTAGGTGAGCGTCCGGATAAATGAGGGATAATCACACAGTTGGGTGCATCCCACAAAGGGCTTTTAGGGGGTAAAGGCTCTTCCCGAAAAACATCCAACAAGGCGCCGCGAATCCACTTCTCGTGAAGAGCCTTAAGCAGAGCCTCCTCCTGGACCAATTCTCCTCTCCCTATATTGATAAAATAGGCACTGGGCTTCATGACCTTAAATTCCGCCTGTCCAAACATATCCCGGGTAGTAGGGGTAAGGGGTGTAACTACTACCACATAGTCACTTTGACTCAACAAATCATGGAGCCCGCTCCTAGCATACATAATATCTACGCCGTCTACAGGCCGGCCATCCGTATTAAGTCCCAGGACCCTCATGTCAAAGGCTTTTGCCCTTTTGGCTATGGTTTGCCCAATACTCCCTACACCCACAATCCCTAAGGTGGCGCCAGCAATTTCTTCCACACGGATTGAACGGTCCCACAGATGTTTCTTCTGATTCTCCAGGATTTCTACGTTTTTCCGGGCCAATAAAAGAATGGCCCCTATCGTAAACTCTGCCATAGGCCCGCCATGCATACCCCTGGCGTTGGTGATCAGAATATCCGGTCGTGTTTTTAAGTAGGCAAAAGGCATTTTATCCAGCCCTGCGCTTATTACCTGAATCCATTTGAGATTGGTGGCTTCGGAAAGAATCTCAGGTGTTAAATCTTCGCCATAAGTGAGTAATATCTCTGTGTTCTTCAGATAAGGGCTTGCCTCCCTAATATTCGGAAAAACTTTCACTTCTAGCTGTCCCATTTCCATGATGAGTTTTAAATGTCTTTCTTTTAGCGGAAAAGTAGTCATGATTTTAGCCATGCTTGGCCCCCTTTCTGAACTAGTAGCTCTCTAAATGTATATATACTTTTTTCCAAAAAAGATCTATCATAAAAAATTCCCTGGGAGAATATCAGTACTTGATATTATGTCATTTTCTTCATGAACTCACTATTTCCTGCATAACGCCATCAAGTATGATAATTTAATCAATTAGCGAAAAAAAGAACGTTAGATACAACACAAAAAATAGCCCTCATAGGGCTTAGAAAAAGAGTATGATACTTAAATATGCTGGTTTAAGTAGCAGTAAACTGTCTGGGGCTGGAGGTGTCGATCACGTCGGGATCATTAAAGAATGGTATATTAGGGCAGTTAATGGGAGCGGCATCGCCTGTGTTAAAGGCGCCGGTCGTGAAGTTTTTGGTTTGGCTCTGGGTACCCGGGAAAACGGCATCCCCCACTACAAAACTGGAAGAACCAGACATACTATTAACTTTAATAAACCCGATGTTAAAGTTAATCAATGAACCAGGCATACCTTCTGACTCCTTGTAACCAAACTATTTGCGTGTTCGGTTATACCCTATTCTATGTAAGTGGGAAACAGAATGGTACTTGTCTTCCTAATTTACCCTACCAAGTTCTCTTAGTTGACATATCAGGTCATCAAGGGTATATCGAACATTCTTTAAGTTTTTCACTACAATCTTACCATTTTAAATGATCATCGTTGGGTCGAAAGTAACTAGCTTTCCTATTTTTCGATTTTCAAGAATGATCTTTGTAAATAGGACATGAATAACTCCAATTACTATTAGTGCAAAAATCCTGGGACCATGTGGTTGATCTATATCTGAAATATCTGCCCCGGCTACTGCTCCTAAAGTTACTGCTGCAATAAAATCAAATATAGTAAAACGACCCAGATGCCTTTTGCTTAGTAACAAGGCTACTAGTAAAAAGACCAATAAGACAGTAACTACTCTATAAAAAACGTTTAAATAAATCATGAAAAACTCCCTGTTAGAAAATGATGTAAATATTATTTCACGTTATGGTTGAAAAAATTACAGGCTCACGCGTGCTTTTATTTTGTTCGGAAGAATATAGCATTTTGACATAAAAAAATAAGATATGAGGAGGAAAACTGTGGACACGCAAATTTATGTGGGAAACGTTTTATTTTCAACCGTTAACACTAACTCTGGGGTTTTAAACAAACATAAAGACTGGAAAGCAAGTTCCAAAGGCAATAGCGCCATTGGTCGGGTTAACGGGGATGGTAACATAATTACTAGTAATTTAAATTATGTTGAAGACAGGGATTTTTTTGATACTATGACCAATACTAAGTGACAGAAACTTGAATGAGATTAGCATAAGAATTACATTTTAATTTCTCAAGATAAGAGACGAATGCAATAATAAAAATCAAGGCACAAAGCCTTGATTTTTATTATTTATTATTATTTGGGTAGAGATTTTCTAGCAATTCTGCCTTCCAGAGTTTGTGTTGACTCATTTTTTTGCCCATCTCTTTTTTGTATCTGTCCATTTCTTTTTTTACTCTGTTTTGAACGAATTTATCTCCAGTAAGATAGTTTAACATATCTCACACCTCCATTGATAATTATTTTCAATTACATTATACTGCTACATTGACGTTATTAGCAAGAGTATCTTTGTTAATTATTTTGTATACTTGAGATTTCCAAGGAAAAGACAGTCCTGTCGTCTAACCCCCTGGCACCTTATTGTTTTTCGTTAAATGATATTTGTTTTCATTTGTTCGAATTTTGCTTGTTCCTTTTTTACTCCATTATGTGAATTTAGTCAGCGGTCGCTATGATTTATATCACAGCATAATTACCAGAAAACCATTAGGATATAAGTGTATAAAAACATTTTTAAAGGAGGAATATTGATGTTTTGTTACCAGTGTATGCAAACCCCCTCAGGAGGCTGTACTAAAATCGGGGTCTGTGGCAAGAATGAGGATATCGCCAGCCTGCAGGATACCATTATTTTTGGTTTGAAAGGTGTGGCGGCCTACCGTACCCACGCCCAGCAGCTGGGATATACTGATCCTGAAATAGACAACATTACCCAGGAAGCCCTCTATATGACCTTAACCAATGTGAACTTCAACCTGGAAGAACATATCAAAATGGCTCTGAAAGTAGGTTCTGCAACAGTAAAGGCCATGGAACTGCTGGATAAAGCCCATACAGAATATTTAGGTACCCCTCAGCCCGTACAAGTTTCTTCCGATAAAATCGAAGGAAAGGCTATCGTGATAACCGGTCACAACCTCTTTGCCCTCAAAGAACTGCTGAAACAGACGGAAGGCAAAGGGATTAACATCTACACCCACTCCGAAATGCTTCCCGCCCATGGGTATCCTGAATTGAAAAAATATCCCCATCTCAAAGGAAATATCGGCAAAGCCTGGTATGACCAGCGCAAGCTTTTCGAAGAATTCCCCGGCGCTATCCTGGCTACCACCAACTGCGTGATGCCTATCAGGGGCACCTATGGCGACCGCATGTTCTCCTATGATGTCACAGGCTTAGAAGGGGTTACCAAGATTGAAAACGATGACTTTACTCCCCTTATTGAGAAAGCCCTCTCTTTACCAGAAGCCAATATAGAATCCGATAAATCACTGCTCACCGGTTTCCATCATACCACGGTCCTGGGCTTAGCTCCCCAGATCATCGACGCCGTTAAATCCGGGAAAATCCGCCGCTTCTTTGTTATCGCCGGCTGTGACGCCCCCGGTAAAGGCGGGGAATATTACCGTGAATTAGCTCTTTCCGTACCCCAGGATTGTGTGATTCTCACCACCTCCTGCGGCAAGTTCCGTTTCAATGACCATGATTTCGGTACCATTGACGGTATTCCACGTTACATTGACCTGGGACAGTGCAACAACTCCATTTCTGCAGTAAAAATTGCTGTGGCTTTGGCTGAAGCCTTCAACTGCTCCGTCAATGAACTGCCCGTGAGCATTGTTCTTTCCTGGTTTGAACAAAAAGCCGTCGCCATCCTCCTCGGTCTCTTCAGTCTGGGTGTACAGAACATCTACATCGGTCCCAAAGCACCCGAATTCCTCACTCCCGGCGTGGTCAATGTGCTCCAGAAGCACTTCAACCTGAAACTCACCGGCAACGCCCAGGAAGACCTGCAGAACATGCTGAAAGGCTAATAAAGTCTTTAACTTCCGATCTCCGACTTCCGATTCCCTCATATAGTCAGTCATACTTTGTTGATTAAGTAAATAGAAAGCCCTACCGTAAAAACGGTGGGGCTTTCGCATCTTATTATTCACTTTTCCCGGCGGCCTGAGAAACGATCTCCCAAACCTCGGGATTCCGCTTTTTTAAGTTTATAGGGCGGCCGGCCTCATTGACAAAAGCATGACTGGTGCTGCCAAAAGCCAAAAGAATATCCCCGCTTTCATTCATCATCTCGTAGTAGAAAACGATACGCACAGGGGATAACTCCGCTATCCGGGTCTTTATCAAAACCATGTCATCATATCTGGCCGGATGTTTATAGCGGCAGGTTGCTTCAATTACCGGCAAAAGGACTTTCTCCTCTTCCATCTGTTTATAGGTATAGCCTAAAGAACGCAAGAGTTCGGTGCGCCCTATTTCCTGCCAGGTGAAATAGTTGCCGTAGTAAACTACGCCCATCTGGTCAGTATCCTTGTAGGTGACGCGTACTTTCGTTTCGTTTATCATGGAGATCCCCCCTAATCAATACCTACTTCCAAGGTTCTTTTTATTTCTGTCCAGGAAGTCAAGGTGTCAACCAGATGGTTGTCAAAGATGCGCCTGGCACCATCTAAAACCTGAAAAATGAGGGGGTCTTTCACAGAATAAGCTACCCTGGTACCTTCCTTGGTACCGACCACCAGATTTTTGGCGCGCAGGACAGCCAGCTGCTGGCTGGTGGTGGTAGGTTCTAAAGATAGAATTTCCGCCAGTTCATTGACGCTCTTTTCCCCCGTGCGCAGGGCTTCTAAAATCGCCAGGCGGCTGGGATGGGCCAAAGCCTTAAATAATTCTGATTCGAATTGAAAGAGTTCTTTCATAACCTGCCCCCTTTCTTATTCAAACGGTCCAGGGCTTTTGACAACCCCTTGATGATATCCTCAGGTGTAGGAGGACATCCCAGTATATAAGCATCAACGGGAACAATACTGGAGATTCCATTATACACGGCGTAACTGTCTTTGTAAACACCGCAGCCACAGGCACAATCGCCCAGGGCAATGACAACTTTAGGCTCAGGTGTCGCTTCATATGTTTTACGCAGGGCGGTAGCCAGGTGCTTTGTAGGGGTACCCGTGACCAGGAGAATGTCAGCATGGCGGGGGGAGGCTACAAAATCAAAGCCGAAACGCTGCAGGTCATAGACAGGATTTAAAAGCGCAGTCATTTCCCAGTCACAGGCATTGCATGAACCAGTATCCACGTGACGTATATGGGCGGAACGTCCCAATACTCTCTTTATTTTTCCCTCCAGTTCCTGGCCTAAACCAGCCACATCCCCCTGGTCTGTAGCTAAATTTATGTCCCTGGTCACTATCCCAGTCTTGAAGGTCTGCCAAAACTGCTTCCACATCTCTCTTCCTCCTTAACGGTCCAGGCAGGCATAACACAGTTCAAAGCTTTTGTTAATGAGGGGAAAATCGGGCACAATATTTCCTCTCACAGCCAGGGGGACCACGGGCCAGTTGGTATAAGAGGCTGAGCGCACACGGTAACGGTAAATTGTATTATTCTCCCCTGTCATCAGCCAGTGCATATCTTCTCCCCTTGGCGATTCCGCATAGCCTAAAGCATACTGATACGGCGGCAGATGACCCAGGGGTTCTGCTATTTCCCCAGGCTCCAGCATCTCCAGGCACTGCTTAATGATATGAATAGATTGACCGGCTTCATCAATGCGCACCTTTAGCCGGGCAGCTACATCCCCCGTGGTATAAACCGGCACGGAAAAATCGACCTGGCTGTAGGCAGCATGAGGGTGAATCTTACGGCAGTCACGGGACCAGCCGGCGGCCCGGGCCGCCGGACCCACCACACCCAGTTCTTTTACGGCTTCTAAAGAGGTAATTCCTGTACTGTTTACTCGGTCCAAGAAAATAGGATTACTTAACAGCACCTCGGTAAATTGAGCAAACTCTTTACCCAGGTCATCCAGCCAGTCAGGCAGTTCCAGCAGAACGGAGGCGGGCGGTTCTGACTTTAAGCCTCCGGGAGTATTAATGCCACGCAGGTAACGGTGGCCTGTCAGAAGTTGATTGTGGTGCATGATGGCCTCTTTTAACCTGCCTCCCTGGGAGGAACCAAAGGCATAACCGGTCCCCGCACAGATGTTGCCCACATCACCGATGTGATTATACAGGCGTTCCATTTCCAAAAAGATAGTACGTAACAATTTAGCCCGGACAGGAATTTCTATTCCCGCAATCTTCTCCAGGGCTTCACAGTAAGCTACAGAATGACTGTAGGCGCAAACACCGCAGATTCTTTCCGCGAGCTTTAGGCCCTGCCGGAAATCCAGGCCCTCGGCCTGTTTCTCCATACCCCTGTGGGTATAAAAAAGCCGGGCTTCTAAGTGCACAATATTCTCACCCGCTGTACCAAAGCGGAAGTGTCCCGGTTCAATAATTCCTGCATGAATGGGGCCTACGGGTACGTAAAACCTTCCTTCCCCCTCTACCTCCCTGAAGCGATGTTCTCCTCCTCCCGCCTTTTGTCCTTCCTCCTGTAAGGCGGGGTTAAAGTCTTTTCGCAGGGGACGGACACCCAGGGGCCACTCATGATGCAGCACCAGGCGGTTAGGTTCGGGATGCCCGATGGGTCTAAGCCCCAGCATGTCCATGGCTTCCCTTTCGTACCAGTGGGCGGCAGCAATTAGCGGAGTCAGGGAAGGATAAGTAAGATCAGGCTCTGTGATATTGACCACCAGGATAATAAAACGGTCCTCTTCATCTCGAGAAAAAACATAATACAGGCGAAAAACCCCGTACACCGGGCGTTCATCGGTAGCAATCATGGTGCTGAGCACAGCGCCCGACTGCGTCAAAAGCTGGGCCGCCTCTGTTAGCTGTGTCTTGGGCACCAGCAGGTACTCTTCGTTTCCTCTCCGACTGAAGAGGGACGTTCCGGGAAACTTGTCCAGAATCTCCTGGGAAAAATTATGCCAACTCATGTTATTCCCCTCCTACCACAACAGCAATCTGTTCTAAAATATCCGTGACAAAAGCGGGGGTAGAAAAGCCCAAGCCAATCACAAAAAGCAGGGGAATGCACATGGCAGCCAAAAGCCAGGTATTTTCCTTTTCCTTTGCAACTCTTCGGGATAACCGGCCAAAACTCATATTGGTAACATGATAACCGAGACCCGCAAAAATCAGGGCTATAAAGAGAAGATAAAGCGAACTTACCATATATTTGCCGGCGGTAAAACCAGCCCAGGCAATCGTAAATTCACTCATAAAGATACTAAAAGGAGGAAGACCGGTCAGAGCAAAGGCCCCGATCAGAAAAAATACGACAGTAGCCGGCATGACATGTACAATTCCTTTAATGCGGGTAATGTTTTTGGTATTAAACTTCTGGGCGATATTGCCCACAGCCATAAAGAACATGGATTTGGCCATGGCGTGGTTAAAGAGGTGGAACATGGCTCCCATCAGGGCCAGTTTAGAGCCTAGACCTACGCCCAGGGCAATGATACCCATGTGTTCCACACTGGAATAAGCCAGAAGCCTTTTGATATCCTTTTGCAAGACGATGAACGGCACGGCTATACCGATAGACACCAGGCCAAAGACCAGTAACAGCTGCTGGGAAAATTCACCCAGTAAGGCGCTGTTGGTGAGGGAATAGAAGCGAATTATCCCGTAGAGGGCACAGTTCAAAAGCACCCCGGATAACACCGCACTGATGGGGGTGGGAGCCTGGCTGTGGGCATCGGGCAGCCAATTGTGGAGGGGAGCCAGCCCTGCTTTCGTCCCGTAACCCACCAGAATAAAGACAAAGGCCAATTTTAGTAAGCTGGGGTCCAGGCGGGGAGCAATCTCCATCAGTTTTGTCCAGTAGAGGGCATCAGTGCCATGGCCCAAAATTTCCATAGCCGAATAGTAAGTAAAAATTGTGCCGAAAAGGCCAAAGGTAATACCAACGGTACAGAGAATCACATACTTCCAGGCTGCTTCCAGGGAATGTTTGTGGTCATAAAAGCCCACCAGGAGGGCGGAGGCCAGCGTAGTGGCTTCGATAGCCACCCACATCAAACCAAGGTTATTGACCACCACTACGGAAAGCATGGTAGTGACAAAAACATGGTACCAGAGGTAGAACTTTTCCGACTGTTCCCGGGTAACCAAACCATGGGACACTTCCCTCTTTAAATAAGGAATCGAGTACAGGCTTACTGCTAAATTAACAATAACAATCACTATAATAATCAGGGCACTGAAGGGATCTACGTAAATAGCCCGGTCAATGGCATAAAATGTTCCCATACTGAAGACCTGCCAGGAAAGCACAATACCGGTACAGGCCAGTATGCAGGAACCAATAACGTTAATTTTTTCTTTTTTCTCCTGACCCGGAACCATCCAGGCTAAAATCCCTGTAAAAAAGCTGATTAATAACAAGACAATGACAATCATAAAACTTTCTCAACCCCTCAAGTTCCGTAATCTACTGGTATCTATAGAATCAAAACTCTGATTGATACGGAAGGTTAGAATACCCATGACCAGGGCACCCACTACAAGATCAAGAAATATACCGATCTCTACCAAAAGCGGCATACCCATAGTGGCAGACATAGCCAGCATATACAAACCATTTTCCATTACCAGTAGGCCAACAATTTGGGTGAGAGCTTTTTTCCTGGCAATCATAATAAAAAGACCGATAAGGACTAAGGAAATAGCTACGGGCAGCGAACTTCCCGAAAAAATTTCTTTATGAAGGATGTTGGGGGGAAGCACTTCGAAGGACAATAAGACGAAACCTAAGGACAACAGCAGGGATTTCTTGATGCCAAAATTAAATTCCACCTGCTCTTTCACGCCCAAACGCCTGACGGTATATAAAAGAATCCAGGGAATGAGCAAAGCTTTAACCACAAAAGTAAGGGAAGCGGCTATATAAATTTCACCTATACCGCTCCTGTAAGCAGTCCAAAACCCTAAAAGGGCTAAACACGCAGATTGTAAAGAAAGTACTCTTACCATCCTGCTTAAGGAGGTTGCAGCCACTAAGACAAAGGCTGTTCCCAACATCAGATAAATCATCCAGGCCATCTCATCGACCTCCTACCGTAATTTCCATCAGAATGGAAAGAAAAGACAAAACCAATGAACTAAAGAGAAGTTCGGGTATTTGGAATAACCGGATTTTCACAAAAGCTGTTTCCGTTACCGCTACTAATACGCCTATGAACACTACTTTAACAAGATAGAAAAAGAGATTATAGATTCCTCCTATCAGACTGGGATCGGAAGTAATGCCCCAGGGCAGGAATACTGAGGCCACAATGCTGTACAGGAGGAGCTGTTTAAGATAAGAGGCCCAGACCATAAGTCCCAGGTACTTACCCGAATACTCCAAAAGCATCCCTTCATGAATCATGGTTAGTTCCAGGTGTGTATCAGGATTATCCACAGGGATTCTGCCCGATTCGGCGATAAGAATGATGTAGAAAGCCACCAGTAAGAGGAGCAAATTGGGTGTAAAAATCCCGTTGGGATTTACCATAAAGCTGGAAACCATTTTACTGAGGTCCGTGGTGTGGGCTTTAAAAGCCAGTCCGGCGATGGTAACGACTAAAGCCGGTTCAATGACGGAAGATACTGCCATTTCTCTGCTCGCCCCCATACCGCCAAAGGCGCTTCCGGTATCAAGGGCAGCCAGGGCCATAAAAAACCTGGCCATGGTCAGTAGATATATAAAGACAATCAAATCGGAGCTGAAAGGCCAAGGACTTACCGGATGAAAAACCGGGAGCATCAGTCCTGCCCCAAGTATACTCGCAAAAACGAGATAAGGTGTAAAGACGAATATCCAGGAAGTCTGTTCAGACATAACTGCATCTTTTTTCATATATTTATAAATATCACGATAAACCTGGAAGAGATGGGGCCCTCTCCTGTTTTGCAGCAGGGCCTTTGTTTTCTTTACAACCCCGGCGATCAGAGGAGCCAGGAAAAGGAGAAAAAGTCCTTGCAAAATCATATATAGAATATTCATTTCATTCCCACTCCTTTCTACCTTACTGTCGCCAGTAAAATAACCAGGGTGATTAAGATATAAGCCAGGTACATTTGTACACTACCGGTCTGCATACGCCTCACATACTTTGAAAAAGCCAAGAACAGTTTCATCAGGGGTTTATAGAGCCCTTCTTCGATCACCGGTTTGATATTATCCCGGAAATAAATGACACGGCTAAAATAAGGCCGTACTTGATAAATCTGGCTAATTTCCCGGGTAGGCAAAAAGATATTTTTAAATACCACCCGCACCGGCTCGGTAAAACCCGTACCAGTATACTCCATGGTAGCATCGGGGGTAATGCCGCAGGTCCAGGTTTCACTGCGGCGAACACTGGTCTGTCCAAAGATGAAAGGCAGTAATCTCCAGGTTAGAATTGCTATGATGACAATGAGTAAACCCAAAAAGAGAGGATAATAGACCTCACCGCCCAGTTTGGGGACATTGCATAATTGCCAAAAGCCATCCTGCGCCGGCACACGGGCAGAAGGCCAGTAGAGTTCAAGCAGGCTCCCCAGGAGCAGGCTAATTTTACCGGGTAATACTCCCAGTACAACACAAATGAACGCCGCCAGTCCCATGGCTATATGCATGGACAGCGAAGTTTCCCGTGCTTTTTCAGCCTGGTATGAACGAGGAAGGGCAAGAAATACCGAACCATACATCTTCACTCCCGCTGTAGCCACCAGGGCACCGACCAGTGCAAGTACGGAGATTGCCAACAAACCCAGGGCTTTGATGGTCAGGCTGTCTATGGCAATTGAAAGGTTAAACAAGGCTTTTAAAATTAACCACTCACCTACAAAGCCGTTTAAAGGAGGCAGGGCCACCAGGGAAGCCACGCCGCACAAGAAGAATAGTCCCGTATAGGGCATCCTTTTTAACAACCCCCCTAAGAGGTCCATATTTTTGGTATGGGTTGCGGAAATAATACTGCCTGCGCCCATGAAGAGGAGAGTTTTAAAGACAGCATGATTCATTAAATGGTAGAGAAATGCCACACCAGCCAGGATAGCCAAATCGTAGAACTGGAAATGACGGAGGATAAGAGCAGCACCCAGGCCTAAACAGATAATACCCATGTTTTCTACAGTACTGTAAGCCAACAGGCCTTTGAGATTTTTTTGCAGCACAGCATACATGGACCCCAGGAGAGCCGATAAAGCGCCTAAGATGAGGAGAAGTCCTCCCCACCACCACGGACCTGTGGGAAGAAAAGTAAAGAGAAAACGCAGCAAACCATAAAGGGCTGTCTTTACCATGACACCGGACATGAGAGCTGATACATTAGTGGGAGCTGCGGGATGAGCCCGCGGCAGCCAGATATGTAAGGGTATCAAGCCCGCTTTTGTACCAAACCCGATGACAGCCAGGAGAAAAATGATATTGGCTAATCCCGTATTCAGGTTTTTAGAAACTAAAGATAAATTCTCCCAGTTCAGGCCTCCTGCCGCCTTAGCCAGCAAGAAATAACTGATAGAGATAAATACTGTTCCCAGATGAGTCATGACTACGTAAATAAAGCCTGCTTGCCGCACGTGCTTTTCTTCGTGTTCATATAACACCAAAAGGTAGGAGGAAAGGGACATAATTTCCCACATGATCAGGAATAATACGACATTTCCTGCTAATACCACGAGATACATGGCCAAGAGAAAGATGTTATATAAAAAAGCAAAGTAACTAAGATTCTTGCCGGCTTCACTATAGTGCAGGTTTATGCCGAAGGAATACAAAGATACCAGAACTGCACCTATGGCAATGACCATGAGAAAGAACCCACTTAGCCTGTCCAGGTAAAGGGACTGGTCTATCATCCCTAATGTACTGAGGGGTAATCTTAATATGAAGGGACTCCTTAATCCCATTATCTGTAACGCACTGCCCAGAACGCATAGGGACCCTATTAGTGACACGCCTATACTAACTAACCAGGACTTTTTGAACTTGGTCCCCAACAGTGGCGCTGCAAGGGCTCCAAAAATAAGACACCCTAAACCGGTATACAATAGTTCCGCTAACACACTATTCTGCCTCCTGTGAATCTGCAAATATTTTTAGATACAAAGATATTATCAACATGTTCATAATCTTACATGAAAAATCATCTTACGACAAGATATTTTGGTTTAAAATTTTGGTTTAAAAAATATCAAAATTATCTCTTTCGCTCCATTTAAGGCTTTTGTTACAATACTAATAAGGGAGGGATCAGTGTGTTCGATCTTAGCATAACCGATGAAGCCTTAGCTTTTATTAAGAGCAAAGGTGGTATGATTACCATCCAGTGCATGCGTTTAGGAAGCGGCTGATGCGGCGGCATGCTAAAGCCCACCGTGTCTGTGGGCGAGCCAGCACAAAAGCATGGATTTACTCTGGTGGAGAAAGACGGCATCTCCATTTACCTTTCACAAGCCGTAAAACATAAACCTGGCGTGAAAGCAACCATCTCTCTTCAGGGAATGTGGATTTTTAAAGAACTGGAAGTGCAGGGCCTTTCTTGCTGACCAACTTAATAGCGTACAGAAAAAAACCTGATTAAAATCCAAAAATTTGACCCAGTACTAGAAAATAGTACTGGGTCTTTGTTTTATTCCCCCCACCGGGAGCTTAACTGATGTTCTATCTTCAGTTGGTCCAGGATTCTTGCCACCAGGTGGTCCACAATATCTATAATGTCCTTGGGTTTATGATAGAAGGCAGGCATGGGGGGCATGATCACAACCCCCAGCCGTGACAATTTCAGCATATTCTCCAGATGAATACTGCTTAAGGGTGTTTCCCGGGGAACCAGAATAAGCTTACGCCGCTCCTTCATGGTTACGTCGGCAGCCCTCTGGATTAGGGAATCACTATAGCCATGGGCGATGGCAGCAAGGGTCTTCATACTGCAGGGTATAACCACCATGCCATCAGTACGAAAAGAACCACTTGATACAGCAGCCCCCAGGTCCTTGTTGGCGTAATATTTAAACGCTAATTTTTTTACATTCTCCGAGGAATAATCCGTTTCCAATTTGAGATTTTCGAGGGCCCAGTTACTCATGATTAGATGTGTTTCTACATCCAATTTTTTTAATGCTTCCAGCAGCCTGATGCCATAAATCGTACCGCTAGCCCCCGTAATGCCCACAACAATTCGCATGCAATCATCTCCAACTCACAACTGCCAACTATCAACCAACAACCAACAACTAACTAATTGCCGCATTCGCCGCCACGCCCGGTCAGTATCTCCAAAGCATGGTCAATGACCTGCAAAAACACCTGGAGGTTCTCACGCACCCCTTTAGGACTGCCCGGGAGATTAATGATGAGAGTCTTGCCTCTGGTCCCGGCAATACCCCGGGAAAGCATGGCTTTTGGGGTAATTTTTAGGCTTTCCTGGCGCATGGCTTCGGGAATACCGGGAACTATCCTGTCGATAACCTGCAGGGTGGCTTCCGGGGTTACATCCCTGGGGCTTAACCCTGTACCTCCAGTGGTAAGAATTAAATCAACTTTTTCTTCATCGGCTAATTTACGCATCAATTCCCCCAGTTTATCTATTTCATCAGGCACTACATGGTAAGCCACCACATCACCCCAGGGTAAAAGCATCTCCTGTAAAAGGGGACCGCTTTTATCTTCCCGTTCTCCCTGGGAGCCCTTATCACTGGCCGTGATGACGGCAAAACGATACCGGGGATATGGATTTATTTCATCATCTACGGAAACGGTCCCTCCCCGCAGGACCTCGGCAAAAATCCCTTCCTTAGGCATCACGCAATCCCCGGCCTGGTAATAAATAGCGCAGCGGGTGTGGCACTCTTTGCCGATTTGCGTTACCCGCAGGTAGACATCCCTGCCTATTTTTAGTCGTGTTCCCACCGGCAGTTTCAATAAATCCAGGCCCTGGGTAGTAAGATTCTCTGCAAAATCCCCGGGGTTAACATCAAGGCCTAAATCCCGCATCTTCTGAATGCTTTCCAGGGCTAACAAGCTCACCTGGCGGTGGGCAAAGCCCGCATGGGCATCCCCCTCCAGCCCCAGGTTTTTCAAGAGCATCACAGTGCCAACGTTCTTCTTCCGTTCCCCTTTTCTTTTACTGGTACACACGGCCACTAACTTTCCCATTCTTCTTTCCCTCCTTATAGCCGCTTCCGCGGCATTCGCCTTCCGATTACCGCTATCCGACTACCATAAAAATACCTATGCGTAAAAACTTAAGGTGTTTCCCTCTGAAAATGCCCGGAGCGCCCGCCTTTCTTCTCAAGCAGCCGGATATTCCCCATGACCATTTCTTTATCCATCGCTTTACACATATCATAAATGGTTAAAAGAGCCACGTTTACGCCTGTTAAGGCCTCCATTTCCACGCCTGTCTGGCCCGAGGTCTTTACTTTTACGGTCACCTCAATTTTATGCTCGTTCTCATCCAGGTTAAAGTCTACGGAAACGCCACTCACAAAGAGAGGATGACACATGGGTATCAAACGGCTGGTTTCCTTAACACCCATAATGGCGGCCACCTGAGCTACTGCCAGGACATCGCCTTTGGCCATTCTCCCTGCCTTCACCAGGGCAAAAGTATACCTGTTCATGGAAATTTCACCCCTGGCCACAGCTTCTCGCTGGGTCACATTTTTTTCCGATACATCCACCATATGGGCCCGGCCGTGAACATCAAAATGGGTCAACTCCGCCAGAGGTGGTTTGGTTTTCAGGTATTTTGCGGCAACAAATTCTGCCAGAAGGTTTATGCGGTCAAAAGAAAAAGTAGGGACAGGTGCTTGCAAATCAGCTATATCCGTTACCACCGCTGCCAGGTCCTCCAAGGGGGAGACGATTTCTTTTCCTGTTTCCTGCCTGATCACTTCAATCTTGGGCTTATTTCCCCACTTGTATCCTTCGATGAGAATGATGTCTACATCCTGCAGCAATGACCCTATATCGTCCAGGTTTCGGCGGGCCGGTGTCTGCTGGATGATGGCATATTTTTCCGAAGAGATAATGGCTATCGCCCTGGCCCCGGCCTGGGCAAAGCGCCAGGAATCTTTGCCGGGGTGATCCAACTGGAACCCATGGGCATCGTTTTTAATAGCGCCCACCCTGTAACCCAGTTTGATCAGTTCACTGATTAGTTGTACCATCACCGTAGTTTTCCCTGTGCCTGAAGCACGGGCCACAATAGATACCATCGGTACTGTCATAAATACATCCTCCTCACCCACCAACCTTAGACATGCCGCGCCTGTCTTCTTCCAGATCGCGGTTTCTTTGGGGGCTCATGGTATGTTGCTGTCTTTTTACATCCAGAGCTTTCCGGAATAATTCCTGTAAGGCCTCCTTGTCATTAAGGACGGGACGCACAGGCAGTTCCTCCTGCCAGTAAAGACAGGGTTTTAAATACCCGTCAGCTGTGAGACGCAGCCTGTTGCAGCTAAAACAAAAATGTTTACTGACAGGATGTATAAGACCAACGGAGCCCAGGGCACCGGGAAGTTTAAACATCTCGGCAGGGCCACAGCCTCTAACTTCTATGGCCTCCAGAGGCAAGCCCAGGGTGCTGGCCCTTTCTTTGACGGCCTGAAGAGAAAGATATTTTCCCTCCCAGGCGGTATCATGGGCATCTATGGGCATGTATTCAATGAATCTCACATGCAGGGGGTATTCCAGGGTTAAACGGAGAAAATCGTCAATTTCCTCATCGTTAATCCCTTTCATAAGCACTACATTTATTTTTACGGGGGTCAACCGGTAATGAAGGGCTGCTTTAATGCCGGCCAGGGCTTTATGAAGATCCCCACCCCTGGTGATCTGGCTGTAAGTCTCGGGCTTTAAGGAATCAAGACTTACATTGACACGTTTTAAACCGGCCTCTTTTAAGGCAAGAGCCTTCTCTTCCAGGAGGAGGCCGTTGGTCGTCATGGCTATATCCTCGATACCGGGAGTTTCCGCAATCTTTTGGATGAGGTATTCTATACCTTTGCGCACCATGGGTTCCCCCCCGGTAATCCGGATTTTTTTCACACCCACTTCGGCCGCTGCTCTTACTATTTTAAGAATCTCCTCATAGCTTAGAATCTGCCGGTGCTCAAGGAGTTTAACCCCTTCCGGTCCCATGCAGTAAACACAGCGCAGGTTACAGCGGTCCGTTACGGAAATCCGGAGATAATCATGCCTTCGCCCGTACCTGTCTTCCAATAACTTCATCATTTACATACCCCCACCTATATTTCCCCCGAAATAAACTTGCGTGTCTTTTCCGACTGTGGCTGAGTAAAGAGTAAATCGGTAGTTCCCGCTTCAATCAATCTTCCTTCACTTAAAAAGAGCGTGATATCGGCCAGCCGTTTGGCCTGAAACATATCATGGGTAACCACAATGGCCGCCATCCCCTCCGCCCGGCAGATTTCCTTAAGGATATTTTCCAAAAGACCTGTATGCCCCGGATCCAGATTGGCTGCCGGTTCATCCAGGACCAGGAGGCGGGGCCGGGGGGCTATGGCCCTGGCTAGAGCCACGCGGGCTCCTTCCCCACCTGACAGGGCCTCTGTGTATTTGTGCTTATACTCCCTAAGACGGAATTTATCGAGAAGATATTCTAGCCTCTCGTTCTGTTCTCTTTGGGGCCACTTCCTGATTTTTAAACCGTAGAGCAGGTTTTCTTTGACCGTGGTTTGGAAAAGGTAAGGCTTCTGCCACATGCAGGTGATTTCAGGTATAGGCTGGGTTAAGAGTTTCTTCTCCCACCAAATCTCACCTGCCCGGGGCTTTTCCATAGCGGTAAGTACCCGGAGGAGTGTACTTTTTCCTGCACCGTTGGGTCCGATAATCCCGTAGATCCTACCCTCTTCAAAAGTAAAATTAATCTCCTTTAACACCCAGTGTGGGCCGTAGCACTGGGAAATATCTTTTATTTCCAGCATCCTCCTCACCTCCGGTACTGCCAGGCATACAACAGGCTGTTCACGATAAAAGACAGCAGTAAAAGAACGAGCCCTAAAGCAATGGCCAGGGAAAAGTTGCCCCGGCGCGTCTCCAGGACAATGGCGGTAGTTAGGACCTGGGTATAGCCTTTAATATCTCCTCCCACCAGCATCACTGCGCCTACCTCGGCAATGACCCGGCCAAAAGCCGTGACCAGGGCAGTGACCAGCGCTACCTTTAATTCCCTAACCAGGGTCAATAACGCCTGCCTGGAGCTGGCCCCTAAACCACGGGCTGTCATGAGCACCATCTCGGCTTTTCCTGCTACTGCCGAAATCGTTAATCCCACCACAATAGGAAAAGCCAGGATAAACTGGGCTAAAATCATGGCTAACGGTGTGAAAAGGATATAAAAGTAAGGTGCTATGGGGCCGCTGCGTGAGAGGAAAAGAAAGACCAGGAGGCCCACAAAGACGGGGGGAAGGCCCATAGCTACATACAATGTCTTGAGGATGATACTTTTTCCGCGAAAATTCCTAAGACCTAAGAACAGCCCCACCGGTATGCCAAAGATACCGGCCAGGACAACCGCTGTGATGGATATATAAAGAGACCGGCCAATAATTTGATAAAGCTCCCTATCTCCCGAAAAAATAAGTTCTAAGGCTTTGTACAAAGCTTCTCCTAGCAAATTCATCTACCTTTCCCTGGGGAATAGGGCATTACACATACCCGTACATGACTTTTCCCGCGTCTCTCATGCTGTATCCACCCAGTGCTTCTACTTCTTGTTGAAAAACGGGATCTTTGATCACCTGTAACAAAGTCTGCCCCAGGCAAGAACGATAAAAATCCCTGGTCATCAACAGGTCATAACGCTCTTCACCCACAGGAACGAAATCCAGGTGATAGGCCCGGGCCGCGGAAAGAATACCCAATCCCACCTGAGCCGTTCCCGCCGCTACTGCGGCGGCTACGTTCAAGTGGGAATACTCTTCACGCTGGTAACCCAGTATTTCACTAATGCTTATACCTTCTTGCTGCAATAGATAATCGAAAAGCAGGCGGGTTCCCGCACCCTTCTGCCTGTTGATAAAGAGAGCCCTGGTCCTGACAATATCTCTAACATTCCGGATATCCAAGGGGTTACCCGGGGAAACCATCCACCCTTGCATCCTGTACACCAGGTTTACCAGGATAACATTTTCTCCCCCTAAATACTTTTCTAAATAGGGAATATTGTACTCCCCTGTCTGGCTGTCGAAGAGGTGGACTCCGGCCAGATGAGCTTCACCTTTCTTGATTGCCATCATTCCCCCCATACTGCCTACATGGGAGGAAGATAAAAAGAGCCTGGGATCAATACGCCTTAAAGCGGTAGCTAAAAGATCAAGGGTTAAATCATGGCTGCCTACAGCCACCAGGGTGTTTTTTAATTCCTGTTCCGGGCGCAGGAGCTCTATTTCCACTTCTTCTCCCTGCTCATAACCCAGGGATTCCGCCGGTATGGTAAGCAACCCATGGGCTTTCACCAGGGACATGGTTACTCCCGCCCCACGGTTCAGGGGATTGGCCACATAATTACCATTGATAAATCCCACCGTCATGCGGACGAATTCTTCGCTGCCCATCTCGGAAACAATGCGGCGCCCCAGTTTGGCTTTGAGCCGGGGACGTTGGGGTTCAGCCAGGTGAAGGTATTTATAAATGAGGGGTTTGACAAACCAGTCTAAAGCCAGATAAGCGGAAACGGGATACCCCGGTAAACCGATGACAGGCTTTCCTTCTATAATGCCAAGGATAGTTGGCTTACCGGGACGCGTGGCAATGCCGTGCACCAGAACCTCTCCCATTGACTCAATGACATGGACGGTAAAATCTTCCCGGCCGGCGGAAGACCCCGCGTTAATGATAACCACATCGGAGTGGGGCAAAGCCTCCTCTACAGCCTGTTTTAAATTCTGGAGCTTATCTCTCACTATTTCATGGAGGTAAGGTTCGGCTCCCCACTGCCTGAGATAATTGGCTATGACGGTACCGTTAAACTCAATAATCTCTCCAACTTTGGCCCTGGTGCCCGGTGCTACCAGTTCATCCCCGGTAGGTATAATGGTCACCCTGGGTTTGGCTAAAACTTTTATTTGTTCTTTACCACCTGCCAGAATAGCCCCTAAATCGGGGGGAGTCAAATAATGAAAAGCAGGTACAATAATTTCTCCCGCCACCACATCCTCACCTACAGGGCGCACATGCTGCCAGGGAGCGGCGGGAGCCATGATTTCCACCTGGTTTTCTCCGATAGGCTGGACATCCTCTATCTTGATGACGGCATCAAAACCTTCGGGTATGGGGTCTCCCGTATCCACCACCAGATAATTTTTCCCTTCGGTAAGGACAAGAGGATTCTGGTCATTAGCCCCATAAGTCTCCTGGGCCTTTACCGTAATCCCGTCCATGGCCGAGGCAGGATAAGAAGGCATGGAGCATTCAGCAAAAAGCGCCTCAGCTGTGACCCGGCCTAAGGCGGCAGTAACGGGTATCGTTTCTTTCTTAGGCGTAAAATCAACCTTTTCCAGGAGTATCTGTTTTGCCTGGCTCCGTAGTGTATTGTTTAAATAGATTTTCCGCACATCTTCCACCACCTATTCCCATAAAATGACGTCTACCTCGGAACCGGCCAGGAGGCCCTCACTCTGAGCCGGGACAATCACAAGCCCCTGAGCATCGGCTAAAGTCCGTAAGAGCCCAGAACGGCCAAAAACGGGCGTGGCTTCTGTCACATTATCTTTTTTACTGAGTTTAACTCGCACAAAGTCCGTTCTTCCCGTACGTGAGGGTATATTTTTGCTTAAGCGCGCTTTCACCGTGGCTAAGAATTCCT
>JAIHAN010000144.1 GCA_020054815.1 Peptococcaceae bacterium
ACCTGCTCTAATAAGTCTTCTAAAGACACTTACTTCACCACCGTCAATTTTGTCGCCCTCTAAAATTCCAGCAAAGACCGCACATCATACCGGGCTAGGACCTTCCTGCCTTCTAAAAAGCCAAGCTCAATGAGGAAGGCTAATCCAACAATATTACCTTCCAGTTTTTCCACTAAATCTACTACCGTTTTAATGGTACCCCCCGTTGCTAAAAGGTCATCTACTATTAAGACCTTTTGTCCCTTTTTAATGCTGTCGGTATGAATTTCCAGTTTATCCTCACCGTATTCCAGGGTATACTCACCTTTTAACGTATGATAGGGTAATTTCCCTTCCTTACGTACCGGAACAAAACCGGCCCCCAATTCATAGGCCAGGGGAGCACCGATTAAAAAACCTCGCGCTTCCGGCCCCACCACCAGCTCAATATCTTTATCACGAAATTCGTCGGCCAGAGACTTGATCACGAAGCGCAGAGCCTGCCCGTTGGCCAAAAGCGGTGTAATATCTTTGAATTGGATACCTTCTCTGGGAAAATCCGGGACATTTCTGATGAATTCTTTAATATCCATAATTAATCCTCCTTCAAGTTCAGGGGTCTCTGTGGAAAGATAGGTTTATTCACCGTGCCTAAAATACGGCCTGCATCTTCTTTTAAAACATATTCGGCAAATTCCTTAAACTCTTCCCACTCTTCCAATCCTTCCAGGTAACGCACGGAGTCACTCAAGTCCAGTTTACCCGGCGGTGGCGGAGCCAGGTGCAGATAACGCTGGTTCCCTTCGACTTCCCGCAGTAAAAGGCCTAATTCCTCCAGGATGGCCAAAGAGGCAGAAGCCGTTTGTTCACGGAAATTTTTATGACCAGCTTGCTGCATATACTCAGCCAGTTCACTGTTTGTGATCTGCAGGGGATTTAGGGTACGGGATTTGTCACGGAGATACAAATATAATTTCCCCAGCACCTCACGGGAGGGGGTACTGCCTTCTAAGATAAGTTCATTGAGTTTCCTGTCTCCTTCACCAAACAAGAGGTGAATCTGGGCTTTTCCGTTATCGCGTCCTGCTCTCCCGGACAGTTGATTGAATTCGGTACGCGAGAAGCTCAAATGATATAATACCACATGTCGAATGTCAGGGAAATCCACACCTTCCCCAAAAGCACTGGTCGTAACCATTACCCGCAAGGTGCCCTCTCGAAACATATTTTCCAGGGTCAGGCGGTATTCGCTGTTCAGCCCGCCGTGATAAAATCCTATCTCATCCCTGAGGGAAGGATAGTACTGGCGCAATTCTTTTGCCAGCTGGTAAGCCTGTTTACGGCTGTTTACATAGATCACTACCCGTTCTCCGCAGGCGATGAGGTTCAGCAGGTATTTGAGTTTGTCCCTTTCTCCCCGCCTGTCTAAAACCTGAAGATTGGCACGCTCGTGAGTATCAATAATCAAGGACCGGCAGGCCAGGGTGTCTACAATATGCTGGGCCGTTTCATCATTGGCCGTTGCTGTCACCGCTAAAGCTAACGGAGCCCCTAACTCACGCCACACTTTACCTAACTGGCGGTAACCATAACGTTTTCCCTGGAGGTGATGGGCTTCATCAACCACAAAAAGACCTATTCTGTCTACCATTATGTGGAATTTTTCCAAATGATATGCCAAAAATTCAGGAGTGGTAAGAATAACGTCAATGTTTCCCTGGTGAACACCTTTAAAAAATTCTTTTCTCTCTTCTAAATTTAGGGACCCGTTGATGGCAGCCACCGAGACTCCTAAAGGCGCCAGTTTATCTTTTAAACGATGATACTGGTCATTTACTAAAGAACGTAAAGGATAGACAATCACGGTTGCCTTCCCCTTGGCCAGGGCCAGGTAAGCAGCCATGGTCTGAAAGACCGCTGACTTACCCCTTCCCGTTCCAAAAATCACAAGGGAATTCCTGCCATCACGCAGGGCCTGCAATGCTTCCTTCTGTTTGGGATGATAGTCAAACTCACCGAGGATGGCCTTTCTTATCTCCTGCCACATCTCTTCCGCGGGCAAAGCCCTAAATTTTTCTTTGATTTTCCCGAGGTCTTTAGTCGTTTCCTCTTCGTAAACTCTGCGGATACAGAGATTAACCCCCAAAATTTCCTTCAGGCGTCCTGTCACCTGGGTCACATAAGCCTGGTAACGGGCTCCCTTATCGAGAGACTGAGCCAGGTTCCTGGACAGGCGCGCATTGAGATAACCAATTTGCGCATCGTTATAATACACGGCAATAGCCCAGGGATCGAAGATATTGTGGGGTTCTCGCTGTAAAATTACCGTTTCCCCTTCATTGATTTGCCTGATTATTTCCTGCCTGCCGTTAAAGGTAACGCCCACAACTTTTGTATAAAATTCTTCCCGGTTCGTGATATCCCGGTAATAATCATCTTCCAGCCACACTTCACCTTCCAGGTAAAGCTGGTCTAAAAAGGATATGGGCTGGAAAGGGTCATCAGGCTCGTGGGAAGGCTTAATATCTTTAATGTTCAACTGCACCTGGGAACGACCGTTCCAAACATTGATTTCGGGAACAAAAGCTAAATCACATCTATCCCAGGCAGCAGCCTGGGTCGCTAAGGTTCCCAATTGAAAGCCAATGCCGTCTAATCTTCTATTTTCACCTAAAACCCTTACCTTTAAATGAGCCCCTTCTGTGCCCACTTCTTTACATTCGCACATCTGTCCTCTGCGTAAGGCCAATACGGGAGAAGGGTTATGTAAACCAAAGGGGGCAAGCCAGGTTATCTCCTGGATAAGGTCTTCGTTAATCTCTTCCCAGGCTATTTCCGCATCGACCTGGATGAAGGGAATCATATCTTTCTCTGTAAGGGTTTGGGCTGCATATTCGTTGATGGCCCTGCGAAAGGAAGGAATGGCTTCCTCCGCGATCGTTAACCCTGCAGCCATTTCATGACCACCGTATTTAAGAAGATGTCCTTTCAGAGAGACTAAAGCCTGGTAGAGATTAAACCCGGGAATACTGCGGGCAGACCCTTTTCCTACGCCTTTATCCAGCGAAATTAAAACAGTGGGACGATAATATTTTTCCGTTAACCGCGAAGCAACGATGCCAATAACCCCGGGATGCCACTCTGCCGAGGCCAGAACTATAATTTTTTCTTGGGCCAGGTCCAGCTCTTTTTCAATCCGGGTTACTGCATCCTGCAAGATCTCCGCTTCAATGACCTGGCGCATCTGGTTCTCTTTATCCAGAAATAATGCTACTTCCCTGGCCCGCTCATAACTATCTGTTAAGAGCAGTTCCACACCCAAATTGGCGTCACTTAAACGGCCGCAGGCATTAAGACGGGGGGCCAGGCCAAAACCCACCTGACCGGTAGAAATCTCTTTACCGTATAAACCGGTAACCTCTAAAAGGGCTTTAATACCCGGACGTTCGGCTTTAGCCAGCAATTTAAGCCCTTCCTTGACTAAAATCCTGTTTTCTCCAGTCAGCGGTACAATATCGGCAATAGTCCCCAAAGCCACTAAATCCAAATAATGATAGGCATATTCTCCCTTTCCTTGCATCTGCGCTACGGACTGTCCCAGTTTATAAGCCACACCCACACCGGCCAAATCCAGCCAGGGAACTTGACACTCCATAAGTTTGGGGTTAATCACGGCACAGGCTTGCGGCAGCCGGGCCGGAGGCTGATGATGATCGGTAATAATAATGTCTAATCCCAGACTGGCAGCATATTCGGCCTCCTGTACCGAGGATATGCCACAATCAACTGAGATAAGCAAATCAACACCCTGCTCTTTCGCCTGGAGAATGGCCTGGTTGTTTAAGCCATATCCTTCTTCCATTCTTGCCGGTATGTAATAATCAACCTGGGCCCCTAAGCGACGGAGTAAACCGGTTAATAAAGCGGTGCTGGTAATACCGTCCACATCGTAATCACCATAAACCAGGATTTTTTCCCCACTTGCCATAGCTTTATGTACACGTTCGGCTCCTTCTTTGATTCCTTTCATCTCAAAAGGGCTTTTAAGTTTCCTCACATCATCTCGTAGAAACCCTTCCGCTTCTGCTAAAGAAGTAATTCCCCTGTTAACCAAAATTTTGGCAAGAGTCGGGGAAATGCCTAACCCCTTCGTTAAGGTTTGGACGGCATCACTATTATGTTTTGTTAGACGCCAGATTCGTCTTCCTCTCATGCTGTCCCTCCCATAATGCCGCTAACGACTAATACCTGCTATAGTCCACAAGAAAAAAGAGACATTTAGTCTCCTTTCCCGAAACTAGTCTTAAGCTTCCGTCCTGACGATGCTCTCTCCTTCACTTTTAGGTTCCTCTTTGTGCTCACCAGTGCTCCCCTGGGGTTGGTTTAATTTTTCTTCACAGAGATTCCTAGCCGCTTCTAGAGACGCTAATTTTTCCTGGAGTTTCTTTACCTGCTCTGCCAAATCTTCTTTCTGGTGCTGGAGTTGCCTGAGTTTAATCCATGAACCCACCTGCTTAAACAAGCCTAAAAAATATAAAGCCAAGGCTCCCACAACAGCAGAACCTAAAATGACCAAAACCAAGGAGATGGGAAACTGGAAAGTTAAAAACTTTATGATAACCTGTTCCGTATTCTGAATAGCAAAAATAGCCACCAGGAGGGAAAATAGCAAAGCGCTGATAAGATAAACTTGCATTTCTCTCACCTCACCTGTTTTTACCCTTTATATTCGCCTTTTTTCAGTTTACTCCTTCCTCTCTAGTACAAAAAGGCCCCGTGCTTCCACGAGGCTAATGTCTAGACTAATCAGGCTTTCACTTGACCGGCACTTTTCCTGCCTTTAGTCCTGAACTCAAACCACAAGGGACTTGCCACAAAGATGGAGGAATAGGCCCCGCTGACTATACCCACCAGCATGGCCAGAGAGAAGACCTTTGTGGTCTCACCGCCCAGGACTAAGAGGGCTACCAGTACAAAAATAACTGTGAGTACAGTATTGATGGAACGAGTCAGGGTTTGGGTGATACTGTTATTGATAATCTCTTCCAGGGTTTCCTTACGCCTGTTCCTGAGATTTTCCCTGATCCGGTCAAAGATAACAATGGTGTCATTAATAGAGTAACCGATGATGGTGAGGATAGCGGCAATAAAGGCACTGTCCACTTCGATTTGAAAGATGGAGAAAATACCCACTGTGACGGCTACGTCATGGAGCAGCGCCAGAATGGCAGCAATGGCAAACTTGAATTCAAAGCGCACAGTGATGTAGACAACCATTAATACTGAAGCAATACCAAGGGCCAATAGACCATTTATTCTTAGCTCCCGGCCCACCACAGGGCCAACCTTTTCACTGCGCAGCAGTTCATATTTGCCCAGCTTGCTTTCTATCCCCTTCAATACCTCATCCTGTTTGGCCTGGTCGAGTTCCACCGTTTTGATAATGAAACCACCTTCACTGCTCTCCTGAATATAGCTTTGCTCTAATTTAAAATCAGCCAAAGCAGAACGTAATTGTTCGGTCTCCACCTTTTTTTCTACGAACTTCAGGTGGATTAAAGATCCTCCCGTAAAGTCAATACCAAAGTTGAAACCCTGGACAAGCAGGGAAATAAGTCCGGCAATAATCACTATAAGAGAGAGGGCATACCACAGCTTTCTTTTTCCTATAAAGTTCATTTTTGCTCCTCCTATGCCCCATAAAATTTACTATTGGTCACTAAGCGAGAATCGGCCAGGTGTTTAAGCATAAACCGGGTAAAGGTAATTGCGGTAAACATACTGCAGAGGATACCAATACTGAGGGTTACGGCAAAGCCTTTAATGGTACCGGTTCCCAGGTAGAAAAGCACACCTGCCGCAATTAAAGTTGTTACGTTGGCATCGAAGATGGTCCAAAAAGCCCTGGAAAAGCCTGCATCAATGGCCGCCCTAAGGCTTTTACCATTACGCAGTTCCTCTTTTAATCTTTCATAAATGATGATGTTGGCATCAACACACATACCGATAGAGAGAAGGAAGCCTGCAATCCCCGGCAAAGTCAAAGTGGCATTGATACCTGCCAGGATACCCAAAACCAGTAAAGAATAGAGCACCAGGGAGATATTGGCAATAAGGCCCGGCACACGATAATAGACCAGCATAAAAAGCATGATGGCTATAATACCGTAAATCCCGGCGTTTTTACTTTTTATAATGGAATCAGCACCCAGGGTGGGACCTACGGTCCTTTTTTCTACCATTTCCACCGGCACGGGAAGAGCACCGGAACGTAAGAGCAGGGCTATTTCATGGGCCTCTTTCAAATCTGCATAACCGGTGATTCTGGCTTCACCATTGGGAATAGGTTCGGTAACGTAAGGGATCTGCAGCATCTCGTTATCTAAAAAGATCCCAATGACGCGACGTGGGTCCTTTTTACCGTCTATCTCAGGATACTGTTCCACTAACTGTCTGGTAATATCAGCAAATTTCTTGGTTCCTTCTGCTTTAAACTTAAGAGCCACGTAAGCCTCTCCTCTTTGGGGATCTTTGGCTTCTACGGCCTCTTGCAGGTCCTTGCCCTCCAGCACAGTTGTCCCATCATAAGTTCTAAATTCCAGGTGAGCCGTTTTACCGATAATTCTTACCGCTTCTTCGGGGTCTTTGACACCCGGCAGCTCAATGATAATCCGGTTCTTCCCTTCTTTTTGGATAATAGGTTCTGTTACCCCCAGGGCATTGACCCGTTTATCCATAACAGCAATAATCTGATCCATATCTCTATCTGTGGCGGGTCCTTTGGCCTCTAACCTTACCTGGACTCCGCCCTTCAAATCCAAACCCAGCTTAAGATTGTTCTTTAGAGGTTCTACAGCGTAGAACGCTGCTCCTGCGATGAGGGCAACGATTAAGAAAATAGCAACTACTTTCCCCCACTTCATACAAACTTCTCCTCCCTGCTGACTATTCTGGCTATTAGCGCATATCATACTAAATAATTATAGTCCTCATCCTGATAGCTTGTCAAACAAGACAAGCTGTAAAATAATGTTTGCCTAAAGAAGTTTGGCCTCATTAATCACAATGGAAAACTGGCAGTTTAAGTACGCCGCGGCCCGGCGGCACATCATCATCCTCACCATAAAAATTTCAAAGTACTCTATTACAGGAACAATTTTAGTGTCGATGCCCAATTTCAATAAAATGGTCCGGGATTCTGGATCAATAATGAGGTCAGAACTTTCTACGGCATAATTAACCCTGTCATGGATATCAAACTTGGCAAAATCTTTATTCCGAACCC
>JAIHAN010000013.1 GCA_020054815.1 Peptococcaceae bacterium
TTTCTTTCCTGAAGAACTCTCAACAGTGCCACCTGTTGTTCAAGAGGCAGTTCTCCAATTTCATCGAGGAAAAGAGTCCCCCCGCTGGCCTGTTCAAATTTGCCAGGTTTTCCACCTTTCCTTGCACCAGTAAAAGCGCCCTCATCGTAGCCAAATAATTCACTGACAATCAGATCCCTCGGTATGGCGCCGCAGTTAATGGCGATAAACGGGCCTTCCTGCCGCGCACTTTTTCTATGAATAGATTGGGCAAAAAGTTCCTTACCGGTACCGCTTTCACCCTGCAATATTACAGTGGCCGTACTGTCAGCAGCCAAAGAAGCCTTGTGTTTAACCTCTTTTATTGCATTACTCTTGCCAATTATATCTTCGAAACTATATAATTGTATTTCATTGCCCAAATTAGTACCTACTTTTCTTGTTTCGTTCAATTTTTTCAAAAGAATTACTCCGCCATTGTTTTTACCGTTTCTGTCAAATATTTGTTCACTGAGAATCAGGTATTTGTCCCCCCAATCTTCACTTTTCAGGATGGATTCCTTCAGAAATTTATCATGTTTCTGGTTATCGATAAAAGAGAGATTAGAACCCAGTATTTCCCCAACAGACCTGCCAATTATTTCATGTTCAGACCTGCCCAAAATATTCCTTACAACGGGATTTATATTAACAACACAGTTATTTTTATCTATCTCAATCAACCCGTCAGAAATTTTATCAAACACTTTGGCTAATTTTTTATTAGATGCTACTGCGTCCTGGTTCATTTGCTTGATAGTAAACTGTATAGTAATTGTTTTGGCCAGAGATGTAACCATCCCTAAGGTATGGGGATGTTGACTGCTTGAATGCCCCGAAATATTTATTACACCCATAATTTGACCGTTTTTATTATAAATAGGCGCAGCAGAACAGGTCCATGTATGATGTTTTTTGCAGTAATGTTTTGCTCCTGTAATCTGAATAGGTTTCCCTATAACCAATGCCGTGCCGATGGCATTGGTACCTACATCATTTTCCAGCCAACTGGCCCCTCGTATAAAATTGAGTTTCTTTGCATCATAAATAATTTCCCTGTCTCCAAAACTTTCAATTATACGGCCACTTTGATCAGTTAATACCAGTATAAAACCGGAATTCTTTATGACCTCATACATATTCTTCATAAGTGGTTTTGCTATTTGCATCAACTCATAATTATTATCCAAAACTTGTTTGATATCCTGAGCAGTCAAGACATTGTTACAATAACCGTCAGCTTGATCAACTTTAGCCGCATAACTCCTATTCCATGAATCAACGATTAGCTTATCGTAAATAGATTGTGTATTGCAGGGCGATGCTTGTGAACTGGATTGTAATTTCATTTTAAATACACCTCCGTTCTATACTTAAGTAATTTTATGCAATATTCTGAAATCCATGCACGTGTTTATTCTTCTTCCGCAATATATATGCATTACCAGCATCAAATTCTCCTACTTTTTCCAAACAACCTCCATTTGGCACTTATATTCAACAAACAATCTAAAATATCCTTCTTCTTTTAAGTGTGTTAGTCCCCTATGGTTAAATATCTTATAATAGCACCATCAGCAGTTTTTTTATTTTTCACCCATAAAATAGAAGCCGTAAGACTAAAGACTTACGGCTTTCCTTCGTCTACTTATTCACTTTATTGTTATTATTAATACCTAAGCCTGTATTTTGATACTCCTACACTTATACCGACAGCAATTAAAAATCCATTATAACCTCCTTATCAATATCAGGTCTTCGTTTTAATATTCTTAAATTCTTTAACCTGTGCAGCTATAGCTTTTTCGGTGGGTAGTCTTTCAATACTGGAGGCCCCATAGAATCCTACCACACCTTGTGTCTTTGCCAAAATATAGGCCGCATCTTCCGGTTCAGAAATAGGCCCGCCATGACAGATCACCATGATATCGGGATTGATTGCCATGGCCGCATCATGGATAGCCTGAATTCGCTCCACACATTCATCTAAAGTTAAGGCCGTCCTGGCCCCGATGGTTCCTTTCGTGGTCAATCCCATATGGGCCACAAGAATATCTGCCCCCGCCTGCGTCATTTTTTGGGCCTCTTCAACGTTAAAAACGTAGGGAGTGGTTAATAAATCCATCTCATGGGCTTTTCTAATCATCTCCACTTCCAGGTCATACCCCATTCCTGTTTCCTCCAGATTCTGACGGAAGATACCGTCACACAAACCTACGGTGGGGAAATTCTGTACCCCGCAAAAACCCATATCCTTAAGTTGCTTTAAAAAGACGTCCATTAATCTGAAAGGATCTGTCCCACACACACCCGCCAGTACGGGGGTATTTTTGACAACAGGTAATACTTCGCAGGCCATTTCCACCACTATGGCATTGGCATCGCCATAGGGCATCAAACCGGCCAGGGAGCCCCGGCCTGCCATTCTGTAGCGTCCAGAGTTGTAAACAATGATTAAATCGACACCGCCAGCTTCAGCACTCTTAGCGGAAATGCCCGTTCCTGCTCCTGCCCCGATTAGAGGCTTACCCTGGGCCACCTGTTCACGTAATCTGGCTAAAATTTCTTGCCTGCTCATTTTCATTACTATCTCCTCCAGTCTAAACTTTATTTATGATCTCTCATCATTTCATCTAAAGACTTGGCTAAGTAAAGGGCAAATTCGGGGTCATTAATGTCTGTATTCATTTCCACCAGTTCAATGCGGGGATCGAGATTAGCCTTCAGGGCCTCAAACAAAGCTTTATCTGCTTCAGGATCGTAAAAAGGCTTACCCTCTACATCAATTAAAGAAACACCCTTGAGAGGAAGGACCACCTTGACAGGCCCCTGGGCCATATTTAATTTTGCAGCGATGATTTCGCCCAGCTGCTTGCATTCTTCTGGAGTCGTCCTCATCAGGGTCACTGTTGGATTGTGTTTATATAATTTTCTTCCTTTGAATTTCTCCGGCACAGTATCTATGGGCCCAAAGTTAACCATATCCAGGGCCCCCACAGAAACAACTTGAGGAATTCCTGCCTTACCTGCTGCCTCAAGGCGATGGGGTCCGGCGCTTAAGACACCTCCTACCAGTTCGTCACACCATTCTGTAGTGGTAATATCCAGGACCCCTTTGATAAATCCTGCCTCAACCAGGCTTTCCATGGCCTGCCCCCCTGTACCGGTGGCATGGAATACCAACATTTCATAACCTCTTCCCTCCAGGTATTCCCTGGCCTTAGTAACGCAGGGGGTTGTCACACCAAACATGGTAGCTCCAATCAGTTGTTTTTCATCCTGCGGTATATCCACCTTGCCCTGGGCCATTCCTGCCACTGCAAAAGCTGCATTGGCCAGGATTTTGCGGGACAGACTGTTCAAGCCGGAAATATCCACAACAGAATACATCATAGTAATATCCTTGACACCCACATAGGGACGGGTATCACCGGAACCCACCGTGGAGACCAATACCTTGGGGACTCCTACCGGCAAAGCTCTCATCGCCGAAGAACCGATAGTGGTTCCGGCACTCCCCCCCATACTAATAATACCGGCCACCCTTCCTTCAGCATAAAGCTTTTTTACGATTTCCGTAGCGCCCTTCATCATGATGTCCACAGCTTCACCACGGTCGTCCTTGGCCAATAACTCACCTAAGCTGGACCCTCCTGCCCGGGCCACTTCTTCTCTTGTAATATCCGGGGTAAAGTACGGATCCCCTTTCACACCAGCATCAATTACTAAAGTTTCTAATCCTGTCGCCGTAATGACATCTTTGATGAATTTAAATTCCTGCCCCTTAGTGTCCAAAGTACCTAAAACAACTACTCTTTTCTCCACCGACCATCCCTCCTTATAAATTTCGGGGATTTCTCCCCTGCCAATGTATTTTGCAAAAACCATGCCCATAAGATTAACACATGTTTCAGCTTTATTTGGGAACTTTCCTTCCCAAATAGTTAAGTCACCGGGAAAAGCCTTTCCCAGTGACTTATCGGGGCTCTAAATTGTATTTGTTTATTTTATTTAACAAGGTCCGCCTGCTAATGCCCAAATAATTTGCTGTATTAGTTCTATGCCAATGAAATTTCTCCAGAGCTTCTAATATAGCTTTCTTCTCCAGGTCAGCGGCAACATTACCGGTATATTGTATTAGATTACCACTTTCTTTAGTTTTTTCATCTTCTAGTTTATACTGTCTGATATGCTGGGGCAGATCCAGCAAAGTTATAATTCTTCCCTCACATAAAATTACCGCCCTTTCTATAACGTTTTGCAGCTCCCTTACATTTCCGGGCCAGTCGTATTTAATGAGACACTCCAGGGCATCCGGCGTAATGCGCTTAACCTGGCGGTTAAACTTTTCATTTGTTTTGTCGAGAAAATGGTTGACCAGGAGGGGAATATCTTCTTTATGTTGTCTTAAAGAAGGCGTATATATTGATACAACATTCAACCTGTAATACAGGTCTTCCCGGAATTGCCCTCTTTTAACCATCTCCAGCAAGTCCCTGTTGGTGGCACAAATAATCCTGGTATCCACCTGAATGGTTTTGGAACCCCCTACCCGCTCAAATTCCTGCTGTTGAATTACTCTCAGAAGTTTGGCCTGAGTCATAAGACTCATTTCCCCTATCTCATCCAAAAACAGCGTACCTTTATGGGCCAACTCAAATCTGCCCAGTCTCTGCTGCAATGCCCCTGTAAAAGCGCCTTTCTCATGTCCAAACAATTCACTCTCCAACAGGTTTTCCGGCAGAGCCGCACAATTGACTTTTATAAAAGGTCCATTACGTCTCTTGCTATTGTAATGAATAGCCCTTGTTACCAATTCTTTCCCCGTACCACTTTCGCCATATACCAGAATGTTAATTTTTTCATCGGCAACTTTACGGACAATGTTATATAATTCCTGCATCACCCTGCTCTGCCCTACAATTTCATCAAAACCCATTTTGCGTTCTAATTCTTCTTTCAGACGTATATTCTCCTGTTCTAGTCGGGCTATATTCTTAAATTTGTCCGTTATTTCTATGATTCCGGCTTCGGCGGGAATTCTCTCAATGCTGGAGCCACCAATATAACCCTGGGCCGGAGTATTTTTAAAGATATAATCCACATGTTCTGGGTAAACTACGGGTCCGCCATATACAAGCCAAAAGCAATCATTTTTTACTGCCGCTACCCTCATAAAAATTTCCTTTGCCAATTCGGCAGCGCTTTCAATACCAACACATTGTCGAGCTCCCAGATTTCCTCCAACTGTAAAACCAAAATGGGCACAGATCACATCTGCACCGGCTTTGGCCATTTTTTCTACCTGTTCAGGGTCAAAAACAAAAGCAACAGTAAACAATCCTTTTTTATGAGCACGGGCTATTAGCTCCACTTCATTGTCATAGCCCATGCCTTGTTCTTCCAATGCCTCTCTGAAAATACCGTCAATTAAGCCCACGCTTGGAAAATTATTAATGCCATGAAAACCTGTTTTACGAATCGTTTCAAGAAAATAATCCCAGTCTATTGTGGGATCGCTTGCACAAGCTCCAAAAATAATGGGAATATTTTGCACTACTGGGATGATTTCTTGACTGCCAAATTCCAGAACCCACTGATTGCAGTTTTTAAAGGGCATAAGGCCTGCGAGAGAACTCTTCCCTGCATTGCGAAAACGTCCGGAATTCAACACTAAGAGCATGTCCGCACCTCCCGCAACAGCCAAACGCGCGGAAAGTCCGGACCCTACCGCAGCCCCCACAATATTTTTCTTTTTTTCAAGGGTGTCCCGCAACTGTTTTTTTATTTTTTCACACGTCAACATGGATTACCACAACCTATAATTCTTTACTTTTACTAACTTCCTGTATACTTCTATATACTAATGATTTCTTCCTGCTCAAATAAGTTAAAGATCCTGAATAAAATACCCGGTTATAACATAGCATTGTTGATGTGGCAAATCATGACCTTGATCTTATAAGCTACGGAAAAAACCGGTGATATACATAGCTGCAACATCACAGTGGTTAAGAGTCTGAGCAAAAATATCATAATACGTAAAGAGGAGCCTTGCGGCTCCCCCTACGTATGCTTAAAAGAATTTTTTCTCTTTCATATATTCCTGGACATGGTTCAGGGCTTCGCCGAAGCGCTGGAAATGTACTACTTCACGTTCTCTTAGGAAACGCAAAACATCAGTAACACACGGATCGTCGGAAAGGTTGATGAGCCAGTTATAGGTGGCCCGGGCCTTTTCCTCGGCGGCCATATCTTCGACCAGATCGGCAATGGGATCTCCCTTGGCCTGGATGTAAGCAGCCGTCCAGGGATTCCCGGTGGCATCCACGTAAAAAAGGGCCCGGTCATGGTCAGCATAGTGCCCCGCCATCTCGGCGGCTTTTATTTCCTCAATGGTAGCGTCCTTGGTCAGTTTGTATACCAGGGTGCCTACTATCTCCAGGTGGGCCAGTTCCTCGGTGCCAATATCGTTAAGTAAGGCCCTGGTTCGTTCTGTGGGCATGGTGTAACGCTGGTTAAGATAACGCAGAGAGGCACCGAGCTCCCCGTCCGGCCCGCCATACTGGGTAATAATCCATTTGGCCAGGCGGGGGTTTTTGCCCGATACTTTGACAGGATACTGTAATTTCTTTTCATAAATCCACATACTGCTTCCTCCCTTCTACATTTCCCAGGGCCAGGGGGTTTCGGCCCAGAGCCAGGTATTTCCCCTGTTGCGGGAATGGCCATAGCTAAGGATGGGTCCACATAATTCATCGTATCTTTCTCTTAGTTCCTTCAGTTCTTTCGCTGCACGATTATAATCTTCCAAGGCCCTTGTGTCATTGGGGTGGGTATCCAGGTAAAGATTCAGCTCCAGTGCCACAAACTCCATCTCCTGGATTCTCCTTAAGAGGTCCATGCACTCCTTCGTCATATCAACTGCCATAGGAAGCACCTCCCCGCAGGAATACTGAATGGCAGGGTTGAGGTCCTTCACACGGACCGTACTCACCCTGGGGCTGATACAGTTCGGGAAACAGGGTTCCCTTATCAAGAGCCTCGGCAGGACTGTAGACTACGTTGTAATACTGCCATGGTACATAGGCATGGGCCAATCTGAAGGGAGGCGGCGGATAAGTGGGTGGATAAGGCGCCGGCATCTCGGGTGGAGTGGGTAAACCCGGAGCAGGGTATGGGGGATAAGTGGGCGGACAGGGTAAAGGTACTCCGGGTGGAGTAGGTAAAACCGGAGAAGGACAAGAGGGAGGTGGTGTATACGGGGGATAAAGTGGTGGTGTAGGTAAAGGCGCCTCCGGTGGCGCTGGTAGAACCGACTCAGGCGGTGGGGGACAAGGTTTTGGAGGATAGGGCATCGGTGCCTGGGGTGGGGGTGGATAAGGTTTGGAAGGAGCAGGACAATCCTCTGTATTTTCTACCTTGCCACCATTCTTCCTAGGTGGTTCAGGCGGCACAGGTATGACTTTAAAGGTAAAGTTTCTCAAAAAAATCCCTCCTTTGCGCTTTATATTGTAGTCTATGCCTGGATTAACCCAGTTGTCCCTGATAAACAAACTTAAAAAACGAAAAAATAGAAGCCCTTACGAGCTTCTATTCATAAATCTTTATGGTACTACAACTATCGCCGCCGAGCTTGTGTTACCACCCGGTATCCACTGAGAAGCAGCAGCCCGTTCCTCGAGCTGGAGACCATCGATATAAAAGGCTGTATTGGCGGCATAATTGTTTAAAGTAACCTGTAATGACAAATTACCTGTCCTTTGTGGGAGATTAAAGGTCACACTTCTTCTTTCCCAATCTCCTGAAGCTGTAAAAGTCAGGGAGCCTCCGGAGGGGTAAGTATTCCTGTCATTGTCATAAACCACAACTCGTAATGGGGTCCCCTGGGGGGCTTTGATATAAAAGGAAAAAGTGAAAGTTCCAGATATCTGACTGCCTTGATAAGGGATATTGACTCCCTGCCAGTTATTATATGTGTTTGTTATTACCTTAAGCGAGGCATTTCCCTGCCACTTCTCAATGGTATCCCGGGTGAGAACCGCCCCAGCGTATGTATTAAAACCATAGGGCGAGAACCCAGTCGTATTTGTTTCCACGTTACTCTGGTTAAGGGTTAAGAGATTACGGGTTACTTCCCTTTGCTGGTAACGAATGTCCTGCCAGTTACCATTATTGATCTTTAACTGGGCTTTAGTAAGATAATAATCGCCCGCTACAGGTGGTACCCAGTTACTTGCCGGTAAAACTAGGGTAACAGGATTGCTCTCATTATTTGCAGGTATCAATAGGTCCTGAGCAGCACTGGCAACAAACTGCCACTCTTCACTGCCTCCGGCTCTTTTAAGGGTAAAGCGATAAAGTACATTTCTTATACTAATATCACTGGCGGAAGAGTTGGTTAGCTGGGGTCTCAGGGTAGTAACTTGCCCTACTCTTGGATTCTGGGGATCAAGCTTTATAGAAAGGGTCAGGGAACTAAGATTGATATTGGGATTCGTAGCGCTATTTTGGCTGTATTCCACAATTCTAAAGCCGTCTAACTTAACACTCAGATAATCACCTGTACTTAAATTAGCCGGTTTTTTATCAGGTGTAAAATAAGCGGTCCTTAAGACACCTCCCGTTTCTATGACAACCCAGGTATTCACGCCTATAGAATAGACAAAACGAACTGTCCCAGCGAACTGGACTACTTCGTCTTCCAGATCATTATCATCAATTCTATTTTTTAGGATTGTATACAGTTCCAGTCCTGTCACTGGTTTATTGGGTTCAAAGAGGATCTTGCCATGGGGCAGCTTTTCAAAAGACATCAGTTCTTCTTCAATCACGAAGGCCACAGCTTTTCTGTATTGTTGAGGAATGGCCCATCTATCCGCCACGTTCTCCAGGACGTCATTGGTCCGCCGAAACTTGTCGTAATCATTATATCCTTCCGCCAACAAGTGGGCGACCTGGGCTCTGGTCAGATAGCGAATCTCCCAGAAATTACCTAAATTATGCTCAATTTTCTTGGCTATACCCGGCGGCAGCCGGAAACTTTTTTTCCAATTCTTCACCCAATCCTTGTCATCGTCGGCATAAGCCTTCTGCGGCCCACAGGCCATGCCACCTGCAATCAGGCACAGCACGAGGCAAAAAATCAGCAACCTTTTTTTCATACATATACAACCTCCTTTAATTTTCCATTAATATGTATACGTTTTCCATTAATGGATTTATGGGGGTGAGATGTAAAAATATGCAATAAAAAAAGAGGCTCTTGCCTCTTATAGTTTATAACCATACTTTAGAAGAGCCTCCCGAACCTGGGGTTTGCTGAGTAAATCTTCCGTCTTCTGTTTTAAAGTTTCCTTATCCTTAGGCGATAATTGATCATATATTTGTTTGGCTTTTTCAATATCGGTAGGGTCCAGGGAGGTTTTCCCTTTGAGTAAAGAGATAAACTCCTTGGCCTGAGGTGAATTCAAGTCTTTTTCTAAGCCTTTTACCGATTGTCTAACTTCCTGTAACAAAACTGTTTCCTTAGTAACCATTTTAGTGACCTTGATAGTGGACAGTGCAAAAGCAGCCTGTAAGGTGCGGTTTTCCATTTTCAGATAGGCCAGATCAAAGGGGAGCCCCTGGAGATTCAGGGCAATGGTGTCTTTCTTAATGACCAAAATCTGACCATGATTTAATTTGTCCAAAAAATATAAGACCAGGCGGGGAGGAAGAGGCATTTTCCCCAGTTTAAACTGCTCCAGTTGCAGGACAAAATTATGGGTTCCTTCTTGATAATAGGGTTTGAAGATAGCCCCCAGACTGACTTGATAGTTATAGACTTCCACATTAGTTTTAATGTCCAATGAACCACTGGTTATTTTTAATCCAACACCTTTAACTACCCTCTGAAATTCAGTATCATTCTTAATTAAGTTTTTGAGAATTCCCTCACATTCATTCTCGGTTAAAGTTATCTTAACCGGCTCCAGGGGATCAAGGAGAAACTTTGCCTGCAAATCATTTGCTCTTTTCTGAATATTAGAAAATTTTGGTTGGGCCTCCATGTTCAGTTCAGGATACCAGGATGAGGTAGCAAGGGCAATCCCCAGGTAAGCTATGGGAAAGGTAACAAGTATGATAAATAATACAATAGTGCCTTTCAGTAAACGCATGGGAAGCACACCCCCTTACTCTATGATACGCCGGCAAGATCACTTTTGAGCACTCTGCCATTGCTTTATATTTTTAGTATTCTACCCCTGGCCCCTTTTTCCTTTTTGCATATTAAAACAAAACGCCGCAACCTGCAGCGTTTTCGACCGTCTAAGAATTCATATTATAATATTTTGCTTAGGAAAGCTCTGGTTCTTTCATTCTTAGGGTTAGTAAAAATTTCTTCAGGTTTTCCTTCTTCAATAATACGCCCCTCATCCATAAAGAGAACCCGGTCTGCCACCTCACGGGCAAAACCCATTTCATGGGTCACCACTACCATGGTCATACCTTCCTTGGCTAAATCTTTCATAACAGCAAGGACCTCTCCTACCAATTCCGGGTCCAAAGCCGAAGTCGGCTCATCAAAAAGCATAATCAGCGGTTCCATAGCCAATGCCCGGGCTATGGCCACCCTCTGCTGCTGGCCGCCGGAAAGCTGAGATGGCCGGGAAGAAAACTTATCTCCCAGTCCCACCTTTTCTAAAAGGACTTTCCCTTTGTCCACAGCCTCTTCCTTGGGAACTTTTTTTACCGTTACCGGTCCTTCTATCACATTTTCTAAAGCAGTCATATGGGGAAAAAGATTAAACCTTTGGAATACCATGCCGATTTGACTGCGCAAACGGATGACATCATGCGGGTCCGCACCGAGACGTTCCCCGTTGATCATGATTTCTCCCGCCTCCGGTTTCTCCAGGTAATTGAGACAGCGGAGTAAGGTACTCTTACCCGAACCGCTGGGGCCTATGATTACGACAACTTCACCAGGGGCCACCTCTAAACTGACATCCCTTAGAACTTGTAAACTGCCAAAGCGTTTACTGAGATTTCTTACACTAATCATCCAAAAGCCTCCCCAAGATGCCTTATTCGGATAAGGCCAACTTGTTCTCCACCTTATTGAACACTATGGTAAAGATGGTTGTCAAGGCAAGATAAAGGAGGGCGGCGGCAGCATAATTTTCCAGAGGCCTGAAATCTGAGGCTGCGTTGAGCTGGGCCTGCCGCAAGATTTCTACCATGGTGATGACCGAAGCCAGAGACGTGTCTTTCGTTAAGGTGATAAATTCATTGCCCATAGGGGGAATCAGACGCCGGTAGGTCTGGGGAATAATCACCCGCCGCATAGCCTGGCCATAAGTCATGCCCAAAGAGAGGGCTGCTTCCATCTGACCCTTGTCGATGGAGAGTATAGCTGCCCGGATGATTTCCGCAATATAGGCCCCGCCGCAGAGGCTTATACCTATCACTGCTGATTGAAAAGCACTGAACTCTATGCCGAATTCGGCCAAAGCATAGTAAATGAAAATTAACTGGACTAAAAGAGGAATACCCCGGAAAATCCAGGTGTAAAAACGTCCTAAGTAATTGAGAAAGGGATTGTTGGAGATCTTGGCCAGAGCAATGAAAAGACCGATAAAAGTTCCAAAGGTAATGCCCAACGACGCCAGCTCTACCGTTGTTACAGCCGCTTTTAAAAAAAGAGGCATAATTCTCAGCAAATAATCAATAGTGTCCACAACTCATCCCCCTCAAAGAAAACTTGGCTCGTGCCGAGCCGAAGGCGACGGCAGGAGCCCTAGTTGCACTTGTGCCTCTTAAAAAAAACACATGCAGTCTGGTGCAAAGAAAACTTGGCTCGTGCCGAGCCGAAGGCGACGGCAGGAGCCCTAGTTGCACTTGTGCCTCTTAAAAGAAACACATGCAGTCTGGTGCAAAAAGAAAGTTTAGCTTCCGCCCCCAGAAACAAAGGGCGGAAGCTTTCTTTTTCCTTACGCTATTTGTACATCTCAAATACAGAAATTATTATACTTAAATATCCTTGGTAATGTCAAACCCTAACCATTTTTCGGAGATTTTCTTAAGGGTGCCATCCTTCTTCATTTCATCAATGGCTTTATTTAAGGCCTCCAATAATTCCTTATCTTCTTTGCGTACAGCAATTCCGATCTTTTCGTCCCCCATGATCTCCCCTACCTGTTTGAAAGTACCAGGCTTTTTATCCAGGTAGGTCTTTACGGCAAAAGCATCAATGATAATGGCGTCCAGGCGGCCATTATTCAGATCGTTGAAGGCTAATGGGAACTCCTTGTAAAGTTTCATCTGATCATCGGCAAAACCAGCTTTCTTGGCATATTCGTAGCCAGTACTGCCGGACTGTGTTCCTAATTTGCCGGGTTTTACATCCTTGAGACTTTTAATGGTTTCGTTATTGGCTTTTACTACCAGAGCCTGACCGGCCTTACCGTAGGGACCGGCAAAGTTAACTTCGGCCAGTCTCTTTTCCGTGATGTTCATTCCGGAAATAATCACGTCAAACTTCTTGGCTTTTAGAGAAGCAACCACCGTATCCCAGACAGTGGGCTGCCAAACAATCTCCACACCGATACGCTTGCTAATTTCCTTAGCCATGTCTATATCAAAACCAACCAGTTCGCCTTTCTCGTTTCTGAAACCCATAGGAGGATAAGCATCGTCTAAACCAGCCACAATCTTTCCTGCTTTTTTAACCCTTTCCAGGCTGTTTTCAGCAGCAGGTTGGGGTGCTGGAGCAGGCGCCGGCTGGGGTTGAGGCTTGGGCTCTTCTTTCTTCCCACAACCCGTAAAAATTAGGCTAAGGCCGAGTAAAAGAATCAGTGCTACCAAAAGGGATTTCCTTAACATTACTTTATCTCCTCTCACTAATTTGTTTTCGATGGCATTATTTTAGCATGTTAAAGCATTAAATTCAATTATTAATTTTTTAATTCATTAACAAATTGGTAGTAAATTTTTCCCTCTCCCGGGCAGCATGCAAAAGGGCAATACGTAAAACAATAAATAACAGGAGGTGGTGTCAATGCTCTATAAACGAGACCGTGCCTGGCGAGCGAAGAGCAGTTTACGGGAGAAACTAGCTCTCTTAGCCATGGGTCGTCCAGTGGATGATGTCTTTGACCCCTTTGCCTCCGAGATAAAACAGATAAAAGAAGATTAGTTTCCTCTTTTTACCTAAGGCTACAACCTTAGGTTTTCTTTGTAGTTATATGGCGAAAAAAAATACTGGTAAAAAATTACTGCATCTTGCAATCGACAACCCATTAATGTTATAATAAGTTGTAAGTTTTAGATAAAGGAGGTATCGCCTATGGCAATGAACATACAGGAAGTTCTGACCCAATCATTGTCTATTGAAGGTAAAGCCCGGTGGAACGACTGGCGCTGGCATATGAAGAACCGTATTACCAATGCCGAAGAACTGCAAAACTACATAGACCTGACACCGGAAGAAGTGAAGGGAATCTCCGCCTGCCTGAAACAGTTCCGGATGGCCATTACCCCTTATTATGCCTCCTTAATGGACCCAGCGAATCCTAATTGCCCCATCAGAAAGCAGGCTATTCCTTCCGTACAGGAGTTAGTTTCTTATAAATGCGACCTGGATGACCCCCTCAATGAGGAAAGTGATTCACCTGTCCCTGGCTTAACTCATCGTTATCCAGACCGGGCATTACTCTTAGTTACGGACCAGTGCTCCATGTACTGCCGTCACTGCACACGCCGCCGTATGGCAGGACAAAAAGACAGGGCTCTTCCCCGTAAACAGGTAGAGATAGCCCTGGAGTATATTAGGAAGACCCCGGTCATCCGGGACGTGATCATCTCCGGTGGTGATCCCCTTACACTGCCCGACTCGGAAATCGAATTTCTGTTAAAAGAACTTCGTGCTATTCCCCACGTGGAAATTATCCGCATCGGGACACGTACTCCTGTGGTCCTGCCCCAACGCATCACAAGAGAGCTTTGCCAGGTGATCCAAAAATACCACCCGGTATGGATCAATACCCACTTCAATCACCCCAAAGAGATAACCCCGGAAGCCAAGGCTGCCTGTGAACGGATGGCTAACCACGGTATACCGGTGGGAAACCAGAGCGTCCTTTTAAAAGGGGTAAACGATTGTCCTCACATTATGAAAGAGTTAATGAGAAAACTCCTACAAATCCGTGTGCGCCCCTACTATATCTACCAGTGCGACCTGTCCCGCGGCATAGGGCACTTTAGAACCTCGGTAGGTAAAGGGATTCAGATTATGGAGAGTTTACGCGGTCATACCTCCGGCCTGGCAGTTCCCCATTATGTCATCGATGCTCCGGGCGGAGGCGGCAAAATACCCGTTAATCCCCAGTACCTCATCTCCCAGTCGGACCGCCAGGTGATCCTCAGGAACTACGAAGGGAAACTCTTTACCTATGCCGAACCTGAAGAGAACAAAAGCAGCTGTTCCTGTCCCGCCTGTGCCGGAGAAAGGGTGGAGACTTATGGAGTTGCTGGTATGCTGAACTACGAATATGAAGAAATCTAGAAAAAAACAATAGCCCTCCTATATATAAAAAGGGAGAACCACAGTAATAACAGTGGTACTCCCTTTCTTTTACAGTTGTAATCAACCGTTCACGGTTTACGATTCACGGTTCACGTACCCGATGGCTTGCACGGCCAGTTTATCACAGCGGTTATTATAGAGGTTATCCCCATGGCCTTTGACCTTCACCCACTCTATGTCATGGGTTTTCGAAAGTTCCAGTAATTCCTGCCACAGGTCCTGGTTCTCCACGGCCTGCCGCTGGGAAGTTTTCCACCCATTGGCCTGCCATTTGGCTAACCAGCCGTTTTTAAAGGCATTTACCAGGTAAGCGCTGTCACTGTATAAACGAACCTTGCAGGGATATTTCAAAGCTTTGAGAGCCTGAATGGCCGCCATAAGTTCCATACGGTTATTGGTCGTATGGGGGTCTTTGCCTTGTAGCTCTTTCTCTTTGCCCTCATAAATGAGTATGGCCCCCCATCCTCCCGGACCAGGATTACCTGAACAGGCTCCATCGGTATAAATTTCTACGAAAGGTTTTTTCAGCACTTTTCATCCTTCCTTTTCACTTCCTCCTGACTTTACCATGTTTAGTCCCTGCAGGAAAAAGTGTATAATGGTCTTATCAAATAGGAGGTGATACTTTGTTCTGGAAAACCCTATCAGCCCTAACTATTTCCGCTGTCCTCCTAACAACCCTGGCCTTTACAGGAACACCTTCTAAAGAGGAGCCTCCCGATCTGGTGAGCATCACTCCTGTGGGCGCTCTGGAAAAAGAGCTGGTCAGGCAGCCACCGCTGGAAGAAAACAAGAAGATTACCACCATCCCTATCCTCATGTATCATGTAATTGAAGATTATTCCGGCCCTTATGAACAGCTTTATACCTCACCGCAAATTTTACGTAAGCAGTTAGCCTTTCTTAAGGAGCAGGGCTTTAGTGCTGTAACTGTCCATGAAGCCCTCAACCACTGGAAAAAAGACACCCCTTTACCAGCCAAACCCATCATCCTGACCTTCGATGACGGCTATCGCAGCGTTTATACGGAGGCTTTTCCCCTCCTTAAAGAATACGGTTTCCGTGCTACCCTCTACTTACATACGGCAAAGATCAATACGCCAGGCGGTTTGACCACAGAGATGACTAAAGAAATGGCCGGGTATGGACTGGAAATAGGTTCCCACAGCCTCACCCACCCGGACTTAACCAAAATAAGCCCTGCCAAACTGCGTAATGAAATCCGGCTTTCCAAAAAACAGCTGGAAGAATTAACAGGCCAGGAAGTCACCACATTTTGCTATCCCGCCGGACGCTACAATTCCCGGGTAAGAGAAGAAGTAATGAAAGCGGGTTACCTGGGGGCAGTCACCACCAGGTATGGCCCGGCCACTAACCGGGAAAATCTCTATAGTCTCAGCCGGATACGGATTAATAAAAGTGATTTGCTACAGGGCTTTATCAATAAGCTGAATCGCTATTGACAATCTACTAGGTAAGCTTCCCCCAACCCGGTAGGACCTGTACCCAGGTTTTACCGGGTTTGAATTTTACGGGCTGCCCTTTCTCGTCTAAGAAGCGAATGTTTCTTTCCGGAGAAGGCTTCTCCCAGGACCCCTTCATCATTTTTCCGTCAATAAAATAACGGGCTTCTCCTTTGCCAATCAATTTTATTTCCGATTCTAATTCTTCTTTGACTACTTCCCTGGTTGGAGCCACCATGGCGATAAGGTTATCGGCTGCAATGGGAGCTCCATCCTCCATCAGGTGGGGTTTGCCGTTTATTTTCCTCGTATAACGCTGGTTTTCATAGACCCAGGACACCTGGTAGGTATATTTCCCCGAAGAATAATCGAAGGTTATTTCCGGTTTATGGGCAATGCCCTCCCAGGTACTGCCCACCGGCAGGGAAGGAGGAATGAGCTTATAGCCTTTGGCCTGGGCTCCGGCCAGCAGTTTTTCAGTACTGGAATACAGATTATGGGGCATCTGCCGATTGTTATCACGCCAGAAGTATCCCCCGGCATTATATATTTCATCCAAATCTTTGACCCCAATCTTGGGAATGAGCGCTAAGGCATCGGCATTGCCCCCGGCGTGGGCAAAGGGGGCGTCATAGCCCCGGGCCAATTGGACAAAGTAGTAACGGGCACTGCGAATTGGTCCGATTTTCTCGGCAGGTTCCTGATAGAAGAGAGCCAGATATCTGGTAATCCCGCCTTCCGCCAAAATCTCATAAACAAGATCGGCCTTGTCCAATCCACTCTGGGGACGGGCTTTATAATAATTATCCACCATGACACACAAAGCTCCGGGCAGCCGGGGCTTTTCTTGTGCCTGGGGCAGTGGCTGGGGTTCCTTTACTTCCACGGAAGGCGGTGGGGATTGAGGCGGTGGTGGCGCTTCATTCGTCTTACTGCAGCTGGTTAGTACGGCTGTGGCGATCAATAAGACAGCCAACAATTTTTTCATCAGGTTACCCCCTCGTAAAAAACAGTTTATCTTTCTATATTAGCCGTGATAACCTTTTAATCCTCCTCCAGTGCACCCTTTTTCTGTCTTTTTCGTAGTATGAAGCAAAGATATGAAAAGGAGGCGCACTATGGACATCCAAGATTTAAACTGGCTGAGGTCAAACTCCCACAAATTAGATAAGGAATTACGCGGGGAAGTACTGAACCTTTATCGCTCAGTATCTAAGGTACCCTGTTTCTTGCAAAAAATTTATAAATGGTACCAGGACAAATTTCGTAAAGTTCCTGTAATCGTGAAATCGGCCCCCCTCCGCGGGGAAGAACCCAGAATACAATTAGAATCCCTTCTTTCCAGTCACAGTAAACGCGTAGATACCCTGAAACTGATCGACAGCTATTCCGCCAGGCTCTCTGTAAAAGCGATTAAAGAACTGAGCGGTAGTTCCTTGGTTTCTAAGATTTATCTGAACCGGGAAGTGCGGGCCCTCTTAGATGTGGCTGTCCCCACAGTAAAATCTAATCAACTGTGGAATCAAGGGTACACGGGAAAAGGGGTAACCATCGCCGTACTGGATACCGGCATATATCCACATCCTGATTTTCTCGAACCGGTAAACCGGATTATCGACTTTGTAGACCTGGTAAATAATAAAAATACCAAACCTTATGACGATAATGGCCACGGTACCCACTGCGCAGGGGCCGCCGCCGGTAATGGGTATGCCTCCTCGGGGAAGTACCGGGGCCCGGCCTTCCAGGCTAACCTTATCGGAATTAAAATTCTCAACAAGATAGGTTCGGGAAAGGCTTCCCAGGTGATTAAAGGCTTAGAATGGTGCCTTAACAACAAAGAAAAATATAATATTAAAATCGTTTCCCTCTCCCTGGGCTACAAAGCCACAGAATCGTACCGGGAAGACCCTGTGTGCCAGGCTGTGGGTAAACTGTGGCAGAGCGGTATCGTCGTTTGTGCCGCAGCTGGAAATGACGGCCCGGATACAAAAACCATCAATTCACCGGGAATCCACCAGGACATTATCACGGTAGGGGCCAGTGATGACCTGAACACTCCCCAGTTATCAGATGATAAAGTGGCGGATTTCTCCAGCAGGGGACCCACCATCGACGGGCTGACCAAACCGGATGTGCTGGCTCCCGGAACAAACATTATGTCCGCCCGGGCCAAAGGATCCTTCCTGGATAAGACAAATAATGATAAAAAAGCAATCGATGACTGGTATATTTCCCTTTCCGGCACCTCGATGGCCACCCCTGTTTGTGCCGGCCTAGTAGCGCAGCTGCTGGAGGCCCAGCCTCACTTGACACCGGAAGAGGTAAAACTGAGACTGAAAAACAGTTGTTCTAAAGTCACCTCCGTGGACGCCAACACCCAGGGCGAGGGATTAGTCAATGCCGTTAAAGCCCTGGAACCGGAAGCTGTCACAAAAGATCTGACAAGTTAATAAAGCAAAAACGCAGCATTACGCTGCGTTCTTGTTTCCAGGTTAGGCTGCGGTATTCGTTTGATTCTCCGTAGTGTTTCCCCCGTCTTGATTTTGCACGCTGGAGGTGCTGTCCGTTGTTGTTTCTGTTCCCTCTGGGTTGGAAGTATTAGTCCCGTCATTTGTAGTACTTGTATTATCAGCCGGTACTGTAGTCCCATCGGCGGAAGTGTTTGTACTGTCGGTAGGATTAGTCGTCTCCTCAGTGGTAGTGTCTTCATCGTTTGTATCGGTTGGGGTTGTATCATCCGGTGTGGTAGTTTCGTCGCCTATACTAATATCGCCTGTATTGTCGTCATAGTTTACCGTTTCACCTAAAGTCTGGGCAATAAATCTTAAGGGTACAAAAGTCCTGTTGTTGATGCTCTGGGCAGGAACATCAATGGTAATAACCTCACCGTTTACCGTAGTCTCTCCAGTAGCAAGATTTAAGACGATGACCTTGTCACCACGGGTGATGGTCACGGTTTTAGTTTCCCCGTTCCATTCCACCTGAGCGCCCAAGCCGTTCATGACAGCTCTTACCGGTATAAGGGTACGCCCTTCCTTAATGACGGGTGGAACATCAAACTTCAGGTTCATGCCTCTCACTCTAATGCGCTCTTCTAATTTCTTAGCTTGTCCTTTGTTTTTTGCCTTATTCTGTGTAGGCTCAGTAGGAGTAGCAGGAGTAGTTGCGCCTTCCTCTTCTTCACTTGCTGATGCAGTTGTAGTGGTTACAGTAGTAGTTGTAGTGACAGCAGCCTTGCTCTTTTCCTTCGGTCCCGCCCATTCCGGCTTACCCTTGGCCAGGGCGCTTGTGGTCATGAGCCCTATACACAATACAGCAATCATTAGACTTGTTGAAAGTTTTCTCATTTTTTCCCCTATAAAAGGGAGACACCTCCTTGGCTATTTTTTCTTACGTAAGAATATTTCGCCAGGCGGTGTCTCTTTCTGGGGGTCAGTCCCAAAATTTTTTATAAATTATTTTTTCTTACCTCTAACTATGGATTAAGGCGCATTTCTCACTGCTACCAGCATATTCATAGGCGCATAATAATCTTTTGAGATTAGTTCTCGCTTCTTTTCCTGGTCATAAGTCAATATGCGGTAGGTTTCTACCAGGTAACCGTGCTGTCCCTTCTCAATGACTTTGCGCTCTTGCCCCGGCTGCAAATCCCCATCGACGTAAACTTCCTTGTAGGGAACGGTCTTGATGACTTTGGTTTCCATCTCTACACCGGTGAAAGGCTGTTTTGCACCATACAGACTAATGGTCAGCTCCAGGCCCACCAGGCGGGTACGGATCAGCAGGAAACTATCGGTATTGTTAATAAATTTTAAGTCTTTCAAACCATACACCACGGTAGCATCACGTCCCAGGGGCACGTAGGCTATCCTGACAGAATGGTTATGCCGCTCTTTAATCTCTAAACCGGCTAAAAGAAGGGTGTTATAAAGGGTACTGGAAACTTGGCAGACACCCCCGCCAAGGCCGGGCTCAAACCTGCCACCCACAATAACTTTGGCCTCGCGGTAACCCCTTTCTTTAATGCGGGGCCCTACGACTTCGTTAAAAGAAACTTCCTGCCCCGGTGCGATAATCAGCCCGTCTAGTTGCTTGCTGGCCACCCTCACATTTTCGGTGCGGTCGGGGTTATTCACCAGGGTAGTGGTAAACTCGGACCAGAGGTTTACAGGCAGTCTTTCCTTAATATACTGGGACGTTACTTTGGGCACGATTTTTTTAAAGGGTAACTCATACACCTCCTGATAAAGTCCGGGATTAGCCAGTTTGGTAATCAGCAAGGATAAATCAAGTTCCCTGCCTTCTTGTTCAGGCTTTACCTGAAGCCGGCCTTGCTCATCCAAGTAAAGTTTGGCATCCTGGGACGGGATATTCACTTTCTTGGCCAGTATGTGAAGCTGGTAGCTTAGATAAGCAGGGTCCATACAGCGTACAGTATCCTCAGGGGCTGTTTCCTCAACTTCCCTATCCCGCATGAGAGCTAAATCGGCCAGGGGGTATTGATATTTAGTAAGCCCATCACTGAATACAATTTTTTTGGCAAAATTACTTCCTTCCCTTTCGGTGGCCAGGGCAATACTCCCCCCTGCCCAAATATTTTTTAGGATGGCCAACCCATAAAGCATCACTAAAATGACGGCCACGATATTGTTTTTGGGCAAGCTCAGCAACTTTTTCAAAGGAATCAACAACCTTTCGCCAGGATCATATAGCTAAGACATCACTATACATACTATGGTAAAAGGTTATTTATGCCACTAATCTTGATAGAGATAGAACCAATAAAAATAGAACCAAAAAAACAACCCACCATTTCTGGCAGGTTCAGGGGAAGGTTGATAGATCTGCAATTATTATATTTTCTCTAAAACCGATTTAACCTTACCTTCCATAGAAAGTTCTTTATCCCGTCTTTCATCCAGGCGTAAAGAGGTAGAAACCCGAAGAGCCCCTTTTTGAAAGGGAACCTCATGCATTTCCTGGACAAGACGTAAGATGTCGCTAACCTCTCCTTCTACGATGGTACCCATAGGGGTTAACTGATACTTAATCCTTTCGTTTTTCACCAGGATTTCCAGGCATTGTGCCACATATTCACTGATGCTGGGGCTCCCCGTACCCAAGGGAACCACTACAATTTCCGCCACAGCCATTTTTCTTTCACTACCTCCTTGCTTTAACTTAACCTTTCCCGTATCCCCTATCTTTCCCCCAGAACGTACTGGGCAATATTCACGGAATGGTCCCCGATCCGCTCTAAGTTACTAAGAATATCCAGATAGATAGCCCCGGCGTTACCGTTACATACGCCTTCATTTAAACGGGTAATATGGGCCCGGCGAAACTCTTTTTCCATCTCGTCGATATAATCATCATTTTTTACTACTTTTTTCGCCAGCTCGAGATCATTTTTCTCCAGGCTTTCCAAGGCCCAAACGTAGGTCTCCTGGGTTTTGTCAATCATTTTCCGCATGTCGGCGATCGCCTCGATAGAAAACCTTATCCCATGGTCAATGCCGGCCTTAGTTAACTCTACGATGTTTTCTGTGTGGTCGCCCACCCGTTCAATATCATTAACAGCTTGAATATAAATATAGGCCTGATTTGACTCTTCCGTTGACATCTTTTTCTCAGAAATCTTCACAATGTATTCCGTAATTTTATTCTCCAGGTCGTCAATAATCTCCTCCAGCTGCAGGGACTGTTTGGCCTCATTTTCCAATCCCGTGAAGAAATAGGTTACAGCGTGGGAGAAGGACTCCTTAGCGAGCATACCCATGCGCAGTACTTCTCTCCCCGCCTGGGAAAGGGCTACAGAAGGGTTGCCCAGGAGACGGGGTTCCAGATATTTGGGACCGAACTCCAGGGTTTTATCTTCACCCGGGATCAACTTGGTTACAATAGCAGCCAACACAGAAACAAACGGCAAGTGAATAATGGTGTTGCTTACATTAAAGACACCATGGGTTTGGGCAATCTGCATCTTAATGTTTAGAGTTTCCCAGGTCCCTTCAAAGCCTGGTATTAAAATGTAAATGTAGTCAGTAAACATACGTACAATTTCCGGGAAAATCCCTACTAAGAAGAGAGGCAGGAAGATTACAGTACCTAATACATTGAACATAAAATGGGTTAAAGCGGCACGCCGTGCCGTTATGGAAGTGCCAATGGCCGCAAGAAGTGCGGTAATAGTGGTACCGATATTATCCCCAAAAAGTATAGGCACGGCCTGGTGGTAGGTAACCGCTCCCTGATTAGCTAATTCCTGAAGTATACCAATAGTAGCGCTGCTGCTCTGCACAATACCCGTAAAAACGGTACCCACCAAAACACCCAGTACAGGCATATTTTCAATGTTCGTCATGGCGTTAATAAAAAACGGCATATTCTTTAAAGGTTTTAAGCCTTTTCCCATAACTTCCATGCCATAAAACAAAAGCGCAAAACCGAATAAGACTTGTCCGATTGTATTTAATCTTTTATTTTTTGAAAAAAACAAAAGGATAGTTCCCACTACCGCAATAGGTAAAGCATAGTCACCTAATTTAAAACCAATGAGATAAGCGGTGACAGTTGTCCCGATATTGGCCCCCATAATAATACCAATAGCCTGGCGTAATGAGAGAAGCCCCGCGTTTACTAGCCCCACTGTTAACACTGTTGTTCCCGAACTGCTCTGGATAAGGGCCGTTACCAGCGTACCGGTGATTACGCCCCGCAATGGTGTTTTTGTCCCCTTTTCCAAAAAGGTGCGCATCTTGTCCCCCGCTACCGACTGTAAGCCGTCGGACATGTATTTGATACCGAAAAGGAAGAATGCCAGTCCACCTAAAGAAAGAAAGAGAATTTCCTGATAATTAAACTCCATGCTGTCAACTCCCCCAATTTTTTACATTATCTATATTATCCCCAAATATTTTACTTGATTTAGCCTTTCTTTAATATGTTTTTAATGATGTCTTAAACTAGTGTTAACATTATTTTAACAAATCGTATACATTATACTTTCAAGATAACTGCCCTAAAGCAAATAACCCACCTTATAGTGAGGTGGGTTATCTTACTTAGAACCTCCGGTTCTTTTGTTAACAGGAAGCTCAGCCAAAACCGGTCCTGGGCAGTGGCGAACTACCGATTCCGGAATTGCTGTTCATGACGCCTAGTGGTTTATAAATACGCTGTATTTCATTAGTTCCACATTTGGGACACTTCACATTTTTCCTTTCATTGATGGAACAGGACACTCTGAATTGTTCTTGACACGCTTTACAAAAAAAATCGTAAACAGCCATGCAGATCACCTCCTTGATTATACCCCCTATGGGTATAATCCCATAAATCATCTATTTCGTCAAGACATAGTTAAAATAAGGCACTTGAGATAGCCTCTCACCTCTTGACCGCTTACGCATAACATAAAATATCTCAAATTTTATTTAGAAGAGGTGAGAATATGATGAGAGGTGGAATGTCAATAACCATTAACCTGACCCAACGGCGGTTGTATCTCTACCAGGGAGAAAGACTATATAACTCCTATCCCATAGCCATCGGCAAACCAAGTAATCCTTCCCCTGTAGGAAAATGGACTATTGTCAATAAAATAATCCTGGATGGCAAACAGGTCTACGGTACCCGCTGGATGGGACTCAGTAAGCCCAATTACGGAATTCACGGTACCAATAATCCTTCTTCAATAGGAAAGGCCGTATCTCTCGGCTGCATCAGGATGCACAATCACGATATTGAAGGAATCTTTCCTCTAATCCCCATTGGAACAGAAGTAGAAATTATTTCAGGCGCTCACGGGAGCGGTTATCCCTTACCTCCTTATACCCCCCCAACCACTGCACCAATCTCCAACTCCAACCCGGGGAACGGAGGCAAGACTTACACCATCCAAAAAGGCGATACCCTGTGGGCTATAGCCAATAAAATGGGCATTTCCTTGCAGGACTTGATCAAAGCAAACCCAGACATTAATCCCGACGTCCTCTATCCCGGACAGGTGATTAATCTGCCTTAATACAAGGCGAAGCAGGGAAACCGTATTTACGGGACTACAATTATTTTCGGCTCTCCTGACAAGACTCTGCCAATGATACGTGCTTCGGCAACACCTGATTCATGCAGCAGGTTTAAAAGTTCCCCTGCCCGTTCTTCCGCCACAGACAGCAACAGACCTCCTGAAGTGATGGGATCGGCGAGAACATTTTTGTCAATAGGCTCTATTTCCGGGAAATACTCCGCCTTATCCTCCATGTATTTGAGATTGGCCCAGTTTCCGCCAGCAATATATCCTTTGAGCCCCAATTCTTTAGCGCCTGATAGCACAGGTACGGCATGAAGGTCAATCTCAATTTTAACCTGGCTTGCTTTAGCCATTTCCCAGGCATGGCCCAAAAGGCCGAAACCCGTAATATCGGTGCAAGCACTAACCCCTACCTGTCGGCCGGCCCGGGCCGCTTTGTCATTGAGTTTTGTCATAACGTCAATGGCCGCTTGCTCAAGTTCCGGGGAGACAGGAGACTGTAAAATTAAGTTTCCTTCCCGGTCTTTTTTCTTACGCAGGGCGGAAGTAATCAAGCCAATGCCTAAAGGCTTGGTGAGAATTAGGGCATCGCCAGGCCGTGCACCGGCATTGGTCCAAATTTTAGTGGGATGGGCCACTCCCGTCACAGATAAACCATATTTAGGTTCGGCATCCTGGATGCTGTGTCCTCCCAAAAGCACGGCACCGGCTTCTTTAATCTTTTCCGCCCCTCCCCGTAAAATTTCGGCTAAAACAGAAGCCGGTAAGGTATTCAGGGGAAAAGCGATAATATTTAAGGCTGTAATCGGGGTTCCCCCCATGGCATAGATGTCACTTAAGGCATTAGCCGCCGCTATCTGCCCAAAGATATAGGGGTCATCCACAACAGGTGTAAAAAAATCCACCGTCTGGATTAAAGCTGTCTCTTCATTAATCTGGTAAACGCCTGCATCATCAGCGGTCTCTAACCCTACCAGGAGGCGGGGATCTTTTATTTCAGTTTGTGGTAAATGGCACAGGACCTGTGCCAGGTCACCAGGACCGATTTTTGCTGCTCAGCCGCCTTTGGTAGACAGCGCGGTAAGATAAACATTTTTAACCTCCTTTTCCATGTCAAACACCTCCTTAAGATACAATTTCATAAATACTCCTGATCACCACTTCGTCATCACCCGGTAAGAGGGTACGCATATCCAGGATATAGGTATCCCGCTCAATGTAACCAATGACAGGGACAGGCAGTTGACGAAGGGCTTTTTCTGCTTCTTCCAGGGTAATGGTTTTGAATTTTATCCCTATTCCCCAGGAAGGGATCATCTGGCCAGGCAAACTGCCCCCACCCATTTGCGCCTCAGTAGTTAAGGCCTGAGCCTCCACTTTATCCTGGATAAAGGTTAGGGCCCGTATCATCCTTTCCGCCTTTTCCTTTAATTCTTCCAAAGGTGTTGCGAGCATGCAGTAGGTGGGAATATTGCTAATGGCTTCTTCCGGCCTTAAATATTCCCTGAGGGTGGCCTCCAGGGCAGCCAGGGTAAATTTATCAACCCGGAGGGCCCTGTTTAGTTGATTAGCCTTCATGGCATCGATATATTCTTTCTTGCCCACAATAATGCCGGCCTGGGGTCCTCCCAGGAGCTTGTCGCCACTAAAGGTCACAATGTCCACACCCTCGGCTACCACCTGCGGCACCGGAGGTTCACCGGTGAATCCCCATGACGAAAGATCCAAAAGAGAACCGCTTCCCAGGTCCTCCATCAGGGGGATGCCACTGGCCTTTGCCAACTTTTGCAGTTCATGTCGGGAAACTGATTTAGTGAAACCCACAATGCGATAATTGCTGGTGTGCACCTTGAGGATCAGTGCTGTATGCTCGTTAAGAGCCTTTTGATAATCGTGAAGATGGGTGCGGTTGGTCGTACCTACTTCCACCAGGGTGGCTCCCCCCTGTTTGAGCACCTCCGGAATACGGAAGGACCCGCCTATTTCCACCAGTTCCCCACGGGAAACCACAACTTCCTTTCCTGTAGCTAAGGTATTCATGGCCAAAAGCACCGCCGCAGCATTATTATTTACAACCAGGGCACTCTCAGCACCTGTCAGGCGAATCAGGAGTTCTTCCACATGGGCATACCGGGTCCCCCTTTCACCTTTTTCCAGGTCATACTCCAAATTAGAATAACAGGAAGCAGCCAAGGCCACAGCTGTTTGCGCGTTCTTTGATAACACGGCCCTTCCTAAATTCGTATGCAGGATAATTCCCGTGGCATTAATGACCCGCCTAAGGCGGGGTATGGCAAAAGAAATCAGGTAAGACTCTATTTCCTTTAGGAGAAAGGCCAATGAAGGAGGCTCTACTTCTCCTGCCTGCGCGAGGATTCTCTTCCGCCATACCCCCAATACCTGTCCTGTTGCTTCCGCTACCAGGTCATGTCCATAAAAGGCACTGAGTTCCCGTCCTTTTTCTGAAACTAACACCGTATTCACAGCGGGCAACTGCCTGAGTAATTCATTTAAACGCGAGTTGGACATGCTTTCCTCCTAAATCTATCCAGAAGGTAACATCTTTATTGTAATTTTTATTGTTCATAAACACAAGGATACTATTTATTAGCGATTTTGCCCAGGGTATCCTGCCACATTTCTACTACTTTAAAAGCGGGCTTAATCTTTACAACTTTATTCTGGGGTTTTACTGTTTTTAACTCTTTGGCTATATCCTCCTGCAAGTAAGCGGTATTGTTGCCACCATCCACAAAGCAGAGAGGAGGAAAGAGAACGCACCACCAGTTGGCCCCTGCCCCTTCCCCTATCACCAGCCTGACCGCTTCGTAACGACCGGCGGGAAGGGCAAAATTGCCATAATATTTGGTGGGAAAACTAAACTGTCCGTAGGCAGCTTTTACCTGATATGTACTCCCGGCGTTGCGCAGGACGACTTCGGCTTCCTTTTCCAGTTCCGGGAGGCTCTCTAAAAGAATCTCCCGGGACTCGGCAAGATTTTGGGAATGGGCAAATTTTTCCTGCATGGTCTTAACGATATGATCCCTGACTTTATATTTAAGAACCTGATCCTCCCGGCTGTCGCTGTTGGCCAGGATGTGCAGCCTGATTAAAGCCGGTACCTGTTCTTCAATGGTAACAGAACTGATTTCACAAATCATCATGGCTAATACCAGTACGAGAAAAATTACGCGTTGCTTCATGATTGCCGCCTCCTTATATTTCTACATTACCAGTATTAACCGGAAGGAGCGTTTCTAATCATCTTACAATTCAAAATAGCAAAATTGCTTCCCGCTACACGCCCCCCGCTAACCGAATGTTTCCCCGTAATAATAGTACAAGGGGCCGAATTTACGGCCCCTTAATCATCGGTTCACGGTTAACGGTTCACGTATGTGGTTTAACCCATACCCGGTGGGCAGGGGATCTTAATGGTGCGCCCGGCAAAGATGAGATTGGGATTGGTAATTTGCGGGTTAACAGCCAGGATAGCCTGAACGGTAACATTAAACTTACGGGCTATAATCGTTAAAGTGTCGCCCTTCTGAATCACATAGTCAAATGTAGTTCCGGGAGGGCAGGGTGGAGCAGGTGGCGGAGGAGGTGTTACAGCGCCCTTAACAGCAGTGACTACCGTAATTTCTTCGGTTTCGGTAACTTTAGCACAGATCTCCAGCACGGCAGTCTGACGCCACTGGGTGGTAGGTGTATTCGCCGCAGCTTCTACATTAACGTATTCAATGCGGCCGGTCACATCGACCATATCACCTTTCTCAGCACCTTCCACATGAACGAACTCCGTAAATGGTTCATCGACGGAAAGCTCGCGGAGCTGATCATCTACGGCCGAGACATAGTAAATCTGCTTGTGTAAAGTACCCTTCACGATTACTTTGTCAGGAATCGCTTCTCCCTGTAAATCCCTGAGGCGTGCATCTACTCTAGCTACTTTACGGGCGGGCATAGGTGTAATAATATCGGCCAGGATGTTTACCTGACGGCAGCCCTCACCGATTATCCTTTCCACCTTAATCCTGCGGGTTTCTACCTCGGCACCGGCTACTGCCGTTACAATATTGATGGTTACTCTATCAATAACCTTGGCACAAACCTCGAGAACGATTGTTTCTTTGACAAATTTCTCATGATTCCGTGTCACCAGTTCACTATCGATAAATTCAATTCTAATATCAGTTATCACAGTCTGCCCTTCTTTTGCCCCTTGGATGGGTACAAAGACATTAAAGGGCACATTGGCCGAAGTTTCTTTTACTTCACCGGAGGGTTCGATGACATAGAATATTTGCTTGTGAATTGTACCTTTTACTACTACTTTATTAGGAATAACTTTCTTCTCAACATCTCTTATCTCTGCATCAATACTTTTGATTTTTTTCGTATTTGCGGGTAGTGGTATTAAGCTGTCACTTACCGTGAACTGCTCACACCCGGAGCCAATCACATTGTCAATAGTAATGGTACGGAAGGTGGGAGTAACGCCCTCGCCGGAAACATTGGTGACAACATCGATTTCTACCATTTCAATGACTTTCGCCTTAATCTTGAGGATGCAAGTTTGCTGGAAGACACGATGACAGCCCTGGTCTCCTGCCATATCGACAGCTTCCACATCACAGTATTCAACTTCCACGCTAACCCTTGCATCCATTCCGGGCCGCGCACCTTCGATATGGACAAATTCTGTAATTCTCTCGTCAGGAACCGTAAATTCTTGAACATCACCGGTAATGCATTCTACATAATAAATTTGCTTGTGGAGTGTTGCCTCAACAATGATCTTATCCTCGATAATCTTAAACTTTACATTTCTGATTTTGGTATCAACACTCTCAATTTTTTTGGCAAGGACGGGCAAGGTAATATTTCTTACTACATTAACCTGTCGCATGGCCTCGCCTACAACATTTTCCACCTTTAATTTCCTGGTGGTCACATTAAGAGCCATAGTCCACAAATCCTCCTTTCAGCCTTCATATAGATTCAGTTAAGTATATGCAACAGACGAAAATGTGTGCTTAAAATTATCTATACTTACTGTTAGTTTATGGTATGAATTGCGGCAGAGGATTGTGTCTGGACACTCAAAAAGGCCCAAGCAGGGATGCAGAAAAAAGACAGAAAAAAGGAGAGGCGGGTTGAGGTCCGGCTCTCTCTTGCTGGATACCGACTAATTTTTACTTATAAACATCTGTGTAAACATCTTACCATAAGGACCGCCTTCTCTGATTCCAATGCCCACATGGGTGTAGTTGGGGTTAAGGATGTTCTTCCGGTGTCCGGGGGAATTCATTAAAGACACATGGGCATTGTCCACCGTTTGGTTACCGGCTAAATTTTCTCCAGCATAACCGTACTTAACCCCGAAATTCTTCATCATGGTGAAGGGGTCGCCATATGTAGGAGAGTTGTGATCGAAATAATTCTTGTCAATCATGTCCTGGGATTTGAGACGGGCAATCCTCACCAGTTCGTTATCCATCTTAAGAGGTGGCACACCTGCCGCCGCTCTTTCTTTGTTGATCAGTTCCAGCATCTTAATTTCCTCGGCTGTAGCATTAACCTGTGCACCCGTGTTTTCCCCTGTACCAGGTTGTGTCGTATCACCGGGTTGAGAGGCGCCTGTATCTCCCGTCCCTCCATTACCTGCAGGGTTCTGGGGTTCCTGGGATTGAGGGGCGGAATTCCCGCGGGAGATATCATTTTTCAGGGCTTTATTGAGGTTTTCCGCCCAAACTTTGGCCAAACCGTCACCTGTGGAGTTGTTGCTTTCCCAGTCGGCTTCGGTAACGGTGATGAGAAGCCTCTCTTTAACGAGAACGACAGGTGAACCAGTGATGCGGCCTGTTACCACCGGGGCTTTTACCAGGTCACTGCCCATATTGCGAATGCGCTCCAGTATAATCTTGGCGCGTTCTTGGGCCGTAAAGCCCTCATACATGGAACGGTAACGTAACACTACCTCACCGTTGATTAGCAGCTCATAAATTTCGGGATGCCCTTCCATAGCCTGCATGCCCACGGTATATGTAATGGTCTGGGCCTGTACTGGTGCAGTGGAAACTGTGGTACTTACACCTATGACAAATATACACAAAAGGAGCCAGGTAACCAGTCTTGAAGATAAACGCATATAAAACCTCCTTATCATAAAGTCTACTCCTTATTTTATACAAGACCGCCCCGGGCTGCAAACTTAAAATTTTTCCATCGTTGTCACTTTAGCATTTTTCTACAGGTACTTCTCGTATCATAGGCATCTTTAGGCCGCTTTTCGAGGCAATGGTAAAATAGAGCACCAAAGGAAATTTAAGTTTTATAAGAGAAAGAAAGCTGCTGATTTCTCAGCAGCTTCGAGCCTGTATTTTGATGTCTTCTTCACCCTGGTAAACGGTAAGCTGGACAGCATCTGTCAGTATGTCAGCATAACTAAAGGAAACGCGACGTTCTATCTGCTTTTCATCGAGGCGTACGACAAAAATATTCGGATAAGTGCTTTCAAGAACGCCGGTTTTTTCAATGACCTTTTTTCTGCCCCGGTTAGCCCTAAGTCTAATCTTGTTCCCCACAAAAGGTTCCAAATCCCGCTTTATATCCGCCAAAACTTTTTTCGCAGACAAAAAATCACCCTCTTTCTACTTCAACGTCTTTATTATAACATCTCTTGCAAGTCCTGTCAAATTAACCAAACATTATACTCGAGAGGGCCCTTTTCTGTCAATACATAAAAATCAAGCGGTAGAGAAGTTTTTAGGAAGTATCTCTTACTTATCTTTGTTAAGTTTATGTTAATTCTTATTTTCATCTTTTTAATTCCAATGGGGACATTCCCGTCCATTTTCCGACTTCCGATCTCCGACAAAAATCACTAGTAACTAGTAACTAGTAACTTCTTAGATAAGCAGGTGTGTCCCCTTATACCGATGGGGACATTCCCGTCCATTTTCCGACTTCCGACTTCCGATCTCCGACAAAAATCACTAGTAACTAGTAACTAGTAACTTCTCAGATAAGCAGGTGTGTCCCCTTTCATTAATAAGGGGATTTGGGATACCCCAGGCGGAAGCATCCCCGGGTTTCGATCCCGCCTACACCATCCATCCCAGTTATGGTATTGCTGATGATGTCCTTAACAGTCAGCGTATCATAAATAGAACTATAGGCTAATTTCTCCACGATAAATACCGGATCAAAAGCATGAATCAATACGCGCTGGGGAGAACTGGCGAAGTTGGCCCCGGCTGCGATTAAGGCCTCATAATGGGACTGGCAGGCACCGGCGAAAATGATTAAGTCATCCCGGCCTGGATCAAAGGCCCTGGCCTTGCGTACAGCTTCCACAAAATAGGGGGAATTGCGGTAATTCTTTAACTCTTTAAAATCGCCGTTGTTCCTGATGAGACCGTCATGCCCGGTCATTACCAAAATATCCGGTGTATATTCTTTTAAATAGTCTACTACCACCTGGGGCTGTTTTTCTTCAGGGACATGAAAACCGTGGGCCGGGATGCTGAGCTGGGAATAGGTGGTCATACAAAGATCCAGGTAATCTTTATCCCCATCCAGATGAAGCACTGACCCAGGTATTTCGAAATACTCAGGGTCATCAGCTTTCGTAGGGTTTTTTACCGTCACTCCTCCCCGTAAAAAACTCCGGGATTTATCTACGACCCGCCGTTCAAAAATACGCCGCATACACTCGCTGTTCTTTTTAATAAATTCCTGCCTGCTTTTACTTATATCAGAGGGGTTCTTCTTCTCCAGGTCAGCAACCGGTGCATCGGCATAAAGGCGAATATCCAGCCCCCGTAATAAGGCAGTGGATCCGTCCGGTCCTTCAATAATATCCATTACCTTAAAGAGTATATCGCTCCCATGGGAAATGCGACCCACGATATCTCCTACAGCAATCTTACTCATTTTTACAACTCCCTCCAAAATATCTCTCTACTCATTCTATGTTTAACACAGGGCTGGTGTTATCTTAGACACACCCTCTGCCGGCGAATCATATCATAAAATTACTTAAGAGAGGGGAAAGGAGGAGAGGTAATTGTGGATTGCTGTAGTACCCGCTCATAATGAGGAAAACTCCATCGCGAGAGTCATGGAAAACCTTGTCAGAAGCAGCATAGATAAAATAGTCCTGGTTGCCAACGGCTGCTCCGATAATACCTGCGAACAGGCTATCCGTTCTTCTGTAGGAAAGCCTATAGAGATCCTTTCTTTCCCGGAACAATTAGGTATTGACGTACCCAGGGCAGCCGGAGCTGCCTATGCCTGTTCCTACCATCCTAAGGGTATAGTCTTCGTAGATGGTGATATGAAAGGTGAGATCAGTTATGTAGTAAGCGAACTCCTTATGGGTATTGAAAGCGGCCTTGACTTAGCCCTGACTAACTGTTATCCCTTTATTTATCTTCGTTCGTCCCTGGCCAATACTGTTTTAAAACAACGGGAACTGCTAAACCGCCGGCTCGGCTTATTTAACCAGCTTGGAGTAGCCACTCCCAGTCATGGTCCCCACGCCGTCTCCGCCAAATTCCTGCAGGAAGTCCCTGTAGAACTACTGGCTATTCCTCCTTTGGCCCTGGCTTTTGCAGCCCAAAAATCCTTAAGTATAGGTGTGGCCGCCGCCATCTCTCACAACCTTCTTGGCTCCAGTTACCGTAACACCGAACACGCCAAGTTGATCGCCGAAACCATCATTGGCGACTGCCAGCTGGCCCTTTCCTTTGTTGAAGGCAAACCCCTGAATACAATCTTTTCGCAAGAAAACTATAACTCTGGCTACCAGGCCTCCCGCCGCTTCGACTTGCTGCAATCCTTCCTTGATAATCTCTGAAAAAACATCCTGTACCGTCTTGAGTACAGGATGTTTTTTCATTTCTGTTTACCTGGCAAAAACATGGTTTCCGATTCTTTTAATAATGGGGCGGGACCAAATCCATTTGCTGGTAGCCTTAGCCGGGTTCCAGTAATAGAGGGCCCCTCCCGAAGGATCTGAACCGGCCAAGGCTTCCCGGGCGGCCCGCAAAGCCGATGAATTGGGCTCAAGATAAATCTGGCCGTCAGCTACCGCAGTAAAGGCCAGTGGTTCAAAAATTACGCCCTTGATTGTATTGGGGAAATTTTTGTTTTCAACCCGGTTAAGAATAACGGCCGCTACAGCTACCTGGCCTACATAAGGTTCCCCTCTGGCTTCACCATAGACCGCACGGGACAGCCAGTAGAGATCTTCCTGGGTAAAAGGTCGAGTGCTGCTACGGGCCGCTGTGTATTGGCCGGGTATTCTTAACTGCTGCCCCACTGTAATGTAATCACTTTTTAAACTGTTGGCACTCTTTAATTGTGTTACGCTGACACCAAACTTTTTAGCTATCTTGGCTAAGGTATCATCTTTTTTTACCACATAGGCACCTGTTTCAATCTGCAGTTTCTGTCCAACTACAATGGTATTACTTTTAAGATTGTTATCCTTTTTGAGACGCTCCACGGGGACTCCGTATTGTTTACCAATCGTAAAGAGAGATTCTCCCGGGCGCACTGTATGCGTAACCGCCGCCCAAAGGGGTGTAACGACTGTCAATAACATGGTGAAAACCAGTACAAACCCCACCACAAAACGGTTCTTATACATTGGCATCCTCCCTTCCATCCGACAACTTGGTTTTTTTGTATAGTTTTAGGTTGTCAGATATCTTACATTATAGCGGAAAGGAGTCCCAGATGCTAGAAGAAATCACAGGCAGCAGCACCATATATATCTAGGGTAAGCTTTACCACTTCTTTTAGTGGTTTCTTTTCCTTTCCCCCCAGGCATTAGCAAGCCTGGCAAACTCCTCCAGGGAAAGGGTTTCACCCCGCCGCATGCCATCAATTCCCGCTTCATCCAGTACTTGAAGCAGTTCTTCTTTATTCAATCCCGGCTGGATAGAACCAAGGGCATTCAGCAGGGTCTTACGCCGCTGGCCAAAAGCTGCTTTCACAACTTTAAACAAAAGGGCTTGCTCCTTTACGTCCACGGGAGGCTGTTTCCTTTTTCTTAATAAAAGAACGGCAGAATCCACCTCCGGCACGGGAGTAAACAGGTGCCGCGGCACCTTAAACAAGATGCTGGGTTCACAATAATATTGGACAGCCAGAGTAATAGCACCATAGTCTTTCGTTCCCGGCGAAGAAGTTAACCTTTCCGCTACCTCCCACTGCACCATTATAACCATTATCTCAAACTGGTATTCTTTCTCTAAAATATCCATGATAATCGGTGTCGTAATGTAATACGGGAGATTGGCTACAATTTTGTAGGGATGGGTTAAGCCTTTTTCCCGGGTAAGCTGGTCCAGGTCTACTTTTAAAATATCCCCCTGTATGACTGTCACCTTTTCTTCCGGTAATATTTCCCGGAGGATAGGAATGAGAGCGGTATCAATTTCCACGGCCAACACCCTGGC
>JAIHAN010000145.1 GCA_020054815.1 Peptococcaceae bacterium
ACGGGTATTCTGGTCCCCACGGCGGGTCATATATCCGTGAATGGGCTTATTCCCTATGAGGAAAGGCAAAAAAATGCCCGGCAAATCGGTGTGGTCTTCGGCCAGCGCAGCCAGCTCTGGTGGGACCTTCCCACCATTGAGTCCTTTGAACTGCTAAAACAGGTTTACCGTATTTCTGACCGCCGTTACCGTGAAAACATAGATGAGTTTGATGAAATTCTAAACTTGCGTGAATTCTGGGATGTACCTGTACGGCAGCTTTCCCTGGGGCAAAGGATGCGGGCTGATATTGCCGCTTCTCTTTTGCATAACCCTTCCATTCTTTTTCTCGATGAACCAACCATCGGCCTGGATGTGGTGGCCAAGGAGCGGATCAGGAACTTTATTAAGAAAATAAACCAGGAATGGGGTGTGACGGTAATCCTTACTACCCATGACATGTCCGATATCGAGAAGCTGTGTGAGCGGATGATTCTCATTGACAAGGGGAGGGTGGTCTATGATGGCGCCCTGGCCAAAATCAAAGAACAATTTGGTGCCTGGCGGGAGATGATTGTTGACCTGGACGGAGATAAACCTTTTACAGTTCAGGGGGCGGCAGTCGTTCGAGAAGAAGGTAACAGGAAATGGCTGCGCTTCAATAGGGAGGAAATAAGTTCTGCCCAGTTGATTAACGAGATGGCCAGCCGTTATGAGATTAAGGATTTGATACTAAAAGAACCGGAAATCGATGATATCATCAGGCGTATATATGAAGAGGGGACAGTTTAGAAAAATAAGAGGGTCCCCTGTTAGGACCCTCTGTACAAATAATCATTGACTAGTTCTTTCAGTTTTTGTATTATATAATAATAAATTATCCAAAGGAAAAATCTATAACAGGGATAAAAGTTTTGACGGAGAGAAAAATACCACAATTTATCTACAGAAAGCTGGTGATGGTTGAGAGCCGGTGATAAATGGTATATAATGATCACTCCTGAGCTGCTGTGTTGAACGGAATTGTTCTTAGTAAACCATGCCGGATACTCTATAAAGAGATAGAGGCCACCGTTACCTGGCGCGAGTTAAAAGCTTGGCTGTTAACTTACTGAATCTATTGGTGTGAATCAATAGAGAACTAAGGTGGTACTACGGGAAAATCTCTCGTCCTTAGGACACATGTTCGTTATGTGTCCTGGGGAGGGGAGATTTTTTATTAAATTAAAAAGGAGTTGAGAAAAGTGAGCAAATTACAGACGGAAGAAATCATCAAAGCGGGCCGGGCCCTCAAGGGTGTTATCCAAAAAACACCTCTTCAGAAAAATGAGATTTTATCAGAAAGATATGGTTGTAACATCTTTTTAAAGCGGGAGGACCTGCAGGTAGTGAGGTCTTTCAAAATAAGGGGGGCCTACAACTCAATCCAAAGTATTCCTGAGGAAACTCTGAAAAATGGCGTAGTATGCGCCAGTGCAGGGAATCATGCTCAGGGAGTAGCTTATTCATGTAAAACTTTAAATATTCCTGGGACAATCTTTATGCCGACCACTACCCCCCGGCAGAAAGTTGGGCAGGTTAACCGTTTCGGCGGGCAGTTTGTGGAAGTCATTTTAACCGGGGATACATTCGATGATTCTTTTTTAGCTGCCAAAACTTATTGCGAACAAGAAAATAAAATCTTCATTCATCCCTTTGATGATTATAAGATCATAGCTGGTCAGGGGACAATCGGCATGGAGATTATGGATGATGCCCAGGAAGAGATTGACTTTATTTTTAGTACTGTTGGCGGTGGGGGCTTAATTGCCGGTGTAGGCAGCTATATCAAAAACATCAGCCCCAATACCAAAATAATTGGTGTGGAGCCCCTGGGCGCCTGTTCCATGAAACAGTCATTGGAGAAAAATCAGGTAATAACGTTAGATACTATCGACAAATTTGTGGATGGGGCCGCGGTAAAACGGGTAGGTGAGCTTACTTTTGGCATTTGCAAGAAGGTAATTGATGATATTGTTGTGGTACCGGAGGGGAAAGTATGTACAAGTATCCTGGAGCTCTACAATGAAAATGCCATAGTTGTGGAACCGGCGGGGGCTCTTCCCGTTGCCGCCCTGGATTTTTACAAAGAGCAGATTAAGGGGAAAAATGTTGTTTGTATCATCAGCGGGGGGAACAATGACATCGAAAGGATGCAGGAAATTAAGGAGAGATCTCTGCTTTACGAAGGTCTAAAACATTATTTCATCATCAATTTTCCCCAACGGCCCGGAGCCTTGAGGGAATTCGTCGTGGAAGTCCTGGGTCCTCGTGATGACATCACCCGTTTTGAATATACCAAAGTAAACAATAAAGAAGAAGGTCCCACCCTGGTGGGGATTGAACTGAACAAAAAAGAAGATTATGATTTGCTCATCCAAAGAATGAAACAGAAGGGTATCCGGTATACAGTCATCAATGAAAACCGCGAATTATTCAACCTGCTCATTTGATTTATATGGTGCCTGACACTAAGTTATTGTTGTGTCTTTTTTGTTAGACATTAATTTAAACTTCGGTGCGGCAGCCAGCAAAGCTAATGAGAATTAGTAAGAATCGTATTTAGAGCATGATTAAGGTGATTAATGCGACAACCGAGAACCGTCCCCGTTGTCGCACGTTGTCGCACAAAATATTTACCAAAACAAGGGAGGATAAAATACCCAGGAAGTAGAATAAGGGAGTAAACAACCTTTACGTGGAGCGTGTGCATGGGCAAAGTTATCAGGGACCCTATTCACAACATTATCGAAGTAGAAGACGATGTCCTGGAACTTATCGATACGTATGCCTTTCAACGGCTGAGAAGAATCAGGCAATTGGGCGTAGCCTGGCTGGTTTACCCATCGGCAGAACACAGCCGTTTCACTCACTCACTGGGTGTATATGAAATGTCCAAGCGGGTCATCCAGGCCCTGAAAAGAAACAGCAGTCACTTTACTTTGCACGAAGATGAGGAGAAACTGATTACCACGGCGGCCCTGCTCCACGACATCGGACACGGCCCCTTCAGCCATATGTTGGAGGGTGCCATCAAAAATTTGGGCGGACATTTTGAACATGAGGAAATGTCCACCAGGATTATTCTGGAATGCCCGGAAATAAACGCAAGGCTGCAAAGATTTGGTACAGATTTCCCCGCAAGGGTCTGCCAGGTCCTGCAAAAGAAGTATCCCAGCACCCATGTAGCCTCCGTTATTTCCAGCCAGTTTGATGCCGACAGAATTGATTACCTTTTGAGAGACTCCTATATGACAGGAGCCAATTATGGAAAGTTTGATGTTGACTGGCTCTTACGAAACATTAGTATTGAAACGGCCACTTTTACCCCGGTCAAAGGGCAAACCGTGGTGGGAATCAATCATAAAAAAGGCTTGAATGTCTTGGAACAGTACCTGCTGGGCAGGCACTATATGTACATTCATGTGTACTACCACAAGGTGATTCGTTCATTTGAAGCCATCGTCAATAACCTCATCAAGAGGATACTGGAGAAAGAACATAAAAAGCTGGCCGGATACAAGGTCATAGAAGCCTTATTCAACTCTACCATAAGTATTGAGGATTATTTACAGCTAGATGACTTTGTAATGATGTCCTGGTTTAATGAATGGTATACTTGTAATAAGGTAAAGGACCCTGTTTTACGAAAACTCCTGGAGTATTTCTTTTGTCGTGTCCCGCTCAAAGTGATTTTACCTCCTCAGGAACCTATTGCCTATAACAAGAAAAAGGAAGAAGTTTTGAAGCAATACTTCAGCGATGATGAAAAGAAATATTTTTTCTACGAGGACAGTTCCCAAAATGTTGCCTATAAAGACTTATACAATGCTCGGGATGTACTGGATGAAATTTTTGTCTGTAAAGAGGAAGATGAGATCGTACCCTTATCAGCTCTGGATGACAGTATTATCAAACAGGCTTCCAAGACCTTGAAAAAGGACACGATACGTTGGTACGTTAAACCAGAATAATATCTTGGTGAAGGAGGGGATAGCGTATGCTTGAGAACATCTTTGCCCTACGTGATGTTATCAGCATGTGTGGGGGGAAAATCAGAGGGAGAAAGAAAATACAAAAGATTATTTACATACTGCAAGAGCTTTCCGACCCGCCCTTAAAGCCTTATCAGTTTAAGTGGAATTATTACGGCGTTTATTCCGAAGAATTGGCCAATGACCTGAGCGTAGGAGAATCATTTGGTATTCTCAAGGAAAACGAGGAAGAAGAATATGGCTATAGGACTTATATTATTGAGGCTGTTGATTCCTCCAATCCCACCCGGCTTTGCCATGATCAGAAGCTAAAAGGGATTGTCCAATACCTTTCCCAGCAAGAGACCAGGGTATTGGAGGTACTCAGTTCCATCATCTTCTTTAAGAACGAAGGTTTAGACGGTGAGGAACTTAAGGGGAAGCTCCACACCTTTAAGGGTCACCTGGCAGCCTTTTTTGACCAGGCCTTTAAAGCTTATGACCAATTATTTCAGATTTTGCATTGAGTAAATAGATATAAGCTCTGTACCCTCGGAGTGGAGGAATACAGAGCTTTTGCTTTAAGTCGTTTTCTTGACTTGAATAACCTGTTGCGCTATATTTGGCATAAAAGTGAAGAACCATCTTCAGGAAGGGAGATAACACTGTGAAATTTAGAGTCTCAGCGGTTCAATATCACCTGCATACCATCAAGCGTTTTCAAGATTTTGCCCGGCAGGTGGAGCATTATGTAAAAACAGCCCAGGAGTTCGGAGCTGAATTTGTCTTGTTTCCTGAATTTTTTACTACCCAGCTTTTGTCAATAGGCGATAAAAAAGGCAGAGCCTTGAGTATTCAAGAATTGCCGGAGTTTACGGACCAGTATTATTCACTTTTTACAGGGCTGGCCAGAAGCACCGGAATGCATATTATCGGAGGAACCCACGTTACCAGAGAAGGTGATAAATTATATAATACGGCACATCTTTTTTATCCAGATGGACGGGTGGCTGTCCAGCCCAAACTTCATATGACCCCTACGGAGATAAAGGAGTGGGGAATTACACCGGGAGATGAACTTCATGTCTTTGACACAGAGAAGGGTAGAATAGCCCTTTTGACCTGCTATGATATTGAATTCCCCGAAATTGTGAGAATGGTCAGGGTCAGGGGGGCTGATGTGGTCTTTTGCCCATCCTGCACCGATGACCGTCATGGTTTTTATCGCGTGCGGTTTACCAGCCATGCACGGGCCATAGAAAACCAGGTATATGTGGTGACAACAGGTACTGTAGGGAGTCTTCCCACGGTGGATTTTATGAGGGCCAATTTCGGGCAGGCAGCCGTCATTACACCCAATGATATTCCCTTTCCCCCCCACGGCCTGTTAGCCGAAGGGGAGGTTAACGACGATATGATTATTACCGCTGACCTGGATTTAGCGTTACTCTACCAGGTTAGAGAAGCCGGCTCTGTTACCACCTGGCGGGATCGGCGTACCGATTTGTATCCCGATTGGCAATGAATTTAAGAGGTACTGGAGGTATACTCACGTGTTTTACAAAGAACTTTATTTTTTTGACGGAGACCGTACGGTCCAAGGGGTTATCCGTTCTTACCGGGAAAAAGATTTTCCCGGCTTAATCCGTATCCAGCAGGAAAGCTTTCCTCCTCCTTTTCCTGCCGAACTCTGGTGGAATGAGGAGCAGTTATATAATCACATCACTTTGTTTCCGGAGGGAGCCTTGTGTGTAGAAGTTGAAGGCAGCCTGGCCGGTTCCATGACGGGTTTAATCGTCAAACTGGACCACAACCATACCCATCACACCTGGAGCGAGATTACGGATAACGGTTACATTCGAAATCACGATCCCAACGGAGATACTCTTTACGTGGTGGATATCTGTATCAGTCCTGCCTATCGTAAACTGGGATTAGGGAAATGGCTCATGCAGTCCATGTATGAAGTGGTAGTGTATAAAGGATTGCGCCGCTTGCTGGGTGGCGGTAGAATTCCCGGTTATCATCGCGTAGCCCACGAGATGACGGCAGAACAGTATCTGGAAGCCGTCGTAAGAGGGGAATTAAAGGACCCTGTTATCACTTTTCTCCTGCACTGCGGCAGAGTGCCTGTGGCTTTAGTTCCCAATTATCTGGAGGATGAAGAATCGCACCACTATGGGGTTTTGATGGAATGGAGAAATCCTTTTTTGCGACAAGAGAACCGTCCCCCTTGTCGCATAAGCCAAAAAAAACGGCTGCAAACCTTTTAAGGGTGGCAGTCGTTTTTTCTCGTTTTTTGTTCTCTTAGAAGGATACGGCTTTTTTCTCCTTTAGTAACTCCATTTCTACTATCTGATGGAGCTCGTCCAAGATTGCCAAATTTATTTCCAGGCTCAACCCGTCCACGGTCATCTCCCGCTTTTTGCTGCAGCCGTCAATAGCTCCCTCTTTTACCAGGGCAGCTAACAAATCCTTTTCCATTTTCCTGTCGTGGAGAAGATTCTTTCCGGAAAGCAGGGAAAGGGCGGCGGCGAGGCCGTGGCCTCCCCAGTTGGAGACCCCTGTTACCACTACATAGTCGGCACTGGTAGCGGCACAAATCTGCTCACCTTTAGGGACGGAGCTTTTAATAAGGCTGCCTATTTTCCCCATTCCCAGTTCATTACCCCCATCTCCTACTGCCGCAGTAGGGATGCCAAGCTCTGCTGCTTTCTCAAAAAGGGTATCGGTATTGGGGATAAAGCTAGTCAAATCTTCTCCCCGCATGGAGTAAAAACGGCCGTCCCGGGCCTGACCGGGGCGCTCAATGGCTACAATCATGGATGGCCGGTATTTATTGATCAAATCTACACAGAAAGTTTCGGCCCCCTCATAAGGGACGACTTCAATAGGTGAGGAAAGGCCCTTAACGGCACAGCTTGCCTCTAATAAGGGACTGGTGTATTGGTCTGTGATCAGGACAGAGGTTTTACCCAATTCCTCCAAAGCCCCTGCTAAAGAGAGGGCACCCAGAGGGCCGTCTGTTTCTCCTATGAGAGCATCTTTCATGCCAAAGCCTGTAACGATGAGGACAGTGGTACTCACCATTAATTTTTCAGCAGCCTGTAGAAGATCCCCCGGAATAAGGGCAGCTTTCCCCAGCCCTCTGCCGCCTAAATCTTGACAGATGAGTTCCTCGATTTTTGT
>JAIHAN010000146.1 GCA_020054815.1 Peptococcaceae bacterium
TAAAAACTTTCCGAGAAAAACTCATGAGCCTTCCCGAATTAACACCCGACGCGGTTAAACCCTTGCTCAAGGCCATAACTAAAGAGTTAAAATTGGGTGGAAAACAAGTGTATATGCCTTTGAGGATTGCTCTCACCGGCCAAATGCATGGTCCGGAATTATTTTATCTCATCCCTATTCTTGGCAAAGAATTATGCCTTAAACGTATCCATAATGTCACATCCCAGGCCGGGATAAGCATAGATTAAGTTAAGATTGTATTGTAGCAATTGGGAAATTATCCCTATTCTTGACAAGTGCAATCACCTCGCATTATAATATGAGCCAATATAATATGTTCTTTGGCTATGAGTGGGAGAAGTAATCCTGTTACTCGCCTTAAGAGAGGATGGGTCGGCGGCTGAAAGCCCGTCCAGGGGAGAGGGATGAAGATGCGCCCAGGAGCTGTGACCCTGAAATAATGTAGGGGTGACCGTTTGACCGCGTTAAGGTAGGAGAGTTGGTATGATTTTCTTTTCTCATAATCATTACCAAACAGAGTGGAACCGCGGAACCTCCGCCTCTGTATGAGGCGGGGGCTTTTTTAGTTGTTAGTTGTTAGTTGGTAGTTGGTAGTTGTTAGTTGGTAGTTGTTAGTTGTTAGGTAAAATGAGCTATGATGGAGGAGAGAAGCATGTTTCAACGTATTAAAAAAGATATTCAGGCAGTATTTGAACGGGACCCTGCGGTTAAAAGTTTTTGGGAAGTGGTTTTATGCTATCCCGGATTTCACGCGATTTTACTGCATCGTCTGGCCCACTTCTTGTATCAGAAAAAGTTCTTTATCCTGGCCCGCTTTATCTCGCAAATTAACCGCTTCTTGACGCAGATTGAGATCCATCCCGGAGCCAAGATCGGAGAAGGGTTATTTATTGATCATGGTGCAGGAGTTGTTATCGGTGAAACTGCCGAAATTGGCGATAATGTGACGATTTACCAGGGAGTGACGCTGGGGGGTACTGGTAAAGAAAAGGGCAAACGTCATCCCACCATCGGCAACAATGTGGTTATCAGTGCCGGGGCCAAAGTTATGGGGTCCTTTAAAGTAGGAGATAATGTCAAAATAGGGGCCGGTTCCGTGGTTCTGAAAGAAGTCCCTCCCAACTGCACCGTGGTAGGGGTACCTGGCAGAATTGTGGTGAAAGATGGCGTCAGTGTCTCCCAGAAAAGAGGGGACGATATTGACCTGGAACATAACAAATTGCCGGACCCCGTTCTCGAAATGCTGCTATGTTTACAAAAACAGGTGCAGGACCTGGAAGCCAGAATTGAGGAAATGGAGCTGAAGGCACATGGAAATGGAAAGTCTTAAAGTATATAATACCCTGTCCGGCACAAAGGAACCTTTTGTCCCGGCCAAACCCGGTCAAGTACGTATGTATGTCTGTGGACCAACCACGTACAATTTTATTCATCTGGGCAATGCCCGGCCTTTGGTGGTCTTTGATACGGTGCGGCGGTACCTGGAATATCTGGGATTTGAGGTCACTTATATTCAAAACTTCACCGATGTGGATGATAAAATCATTAAACGGGCTCAAGAAGAGAAAGTCTCTCCTGAAGAACTGGTTAACAAGTATATAGGCGAGTACTTTAAAGATGCTGATGCCCTTAATGTGAAGCGGGCTACCGTCCATCCCAGGGTAAGTGAACATATGAGCGATATTATTGAGTTTATCGGTAAATTAATAGACAAAGGGGTTGCCTATGCGGTAGACGGGGATGTTTATTTTGCCGTTTCCTGTTTCGGTGAGTATGGTAAGCTGTCCAAGCGAAACCTGGAGGATTTGCAGGCGGGGGCCAGGGTCGAAGTGGATGAAAGAAAACTAAACCCGGCGGATTTTGCCCTTTGGAAGAAAGCCAAACCTGGTGAACCCTGGTGGGATAGCCCCTGGGGCCCCGGCCGTCCTGGCTGGCATATTGAATGTTCGGCTATGTCTCATAAATATTTGGGGGAAAGTTTTGATATTCACGGAGGGGGCTTTGACCTGATTTTTCCCCATCACGAAAATGAAATAGCTCAATCTGAAGCTTTGTTCGGTGCCCCTATGGCTCGCTACTGGATGCATAACGGCTTTATTACGGTCAATGAAGAGAAGATGTCCAAATCCCTGGGTAACTTTTTCCTGGTAAGGGATATTACCGCAAAGTTTTCTCCCCAGGTAGTACGTTTCTATTTGTTATCTACCCACTACAGAAGTCCTTTGGATTTTGACGACGGCAAATTAGAGATTGCCGGGAAGGGGCTGGAACGCCTGCAGACAGCCTACCGGTTGTTCAAAGAATATAAGAGCACGGCAACAACCGGTATAGAAAGAAAGACAGAAGCCGAAAATTATATTCAGGAAGTAAAGGGTCTGCATAAACGTTTTCTGGAAGCCATGAATGATGACTTTAATACTGCCCTGGCTATTGCCGTTTTATTTGACCTGGCCAGAGCGATGAATGGCTTTATGTCTAAAGGAATAGAAGGTAACGAGGCCTACAAAGCCCTGATGGAAAGTGCTCAGATTTATGAAGAAATGGCCAAAGTCCTGGGTATTGAATTAGAAAGTGCGGTCGAACAAAAAGATAGTGGGCTTGTAGATGGGTTAATGGATTTAATTATCAAAGTACGTCAAGAGGCCCGGGCTAAAAAGGATTTTGCCACCGCTGACGCTATTCGGCAAGGGCTTAAAGAAATAGGAATCATCCTGGAGGATACGCCCCAGGGTGTACGGTGGAGATATAAGTCAAAGGGGGATTAAACTTGTGGATTTACCCGGCGGGGAACCCCCGTGAAATGTCGCCCCTGGTTTTAGCTTATCTTGGGGACGCTGTTTTTGAACTATATGTACGGCTTTACCTGGTAAATAAAGGAATTGCAAAAACCAATTCCTTGCATAGAGAGGCAGCTTCCCTGGTAAAAGCTGCCTCTCAGGCACATTTTTTACAAAAACTGGACGGGCTCTTAACTGATGAAGAAAGAGATGTGGCCAGAAGAGGGCGTAATGCTAAGTCGGGGCATGTGCCGAAAAATGCCCAGGTCACAGAGTATCGTTTAAGTACAGGGTTTGAAACCCTATTAGGGTATCTGTTTCTTTTGGAAAGAAAGGAAAGAATTGCGGAATTGCTGGGTTATCTTTTGAATGAGAACAATTCTTAGCATATGAGTGGAGGAGATTATGGGCAGGAAGAATATGCGGGTGCGTTTGGTGCGCTATACACCGGCACCGGAAGAGATTGTGGCCATGGGTGCAAAATTATGTTATTCTGCTGTAGACGTGGACAAACTAGAGTCAGGCATTCAGGAAAAAGATCAAGGCCCCTTTGTTGAAAAACTGATGAGCCTGGGGCATCTTTCACCTGTGGAACATGCCAGTTTTACCTTTGCTGTTGAGGGAGTTTCCCGCAGTCTTTTGGCACAAATCACACGTCACAGGATTGCCAGTTTCAGTGTCCAGTCCCAGCGTTATGTGGGTGAACACTCTGCCGGAAATGAAGATGGTGTTTTTGATTATATCGTTCCTCCTCGTATAGAGGCATTAGGTGAGGAATATCTGCGGATTTTTCATGAACAGATGGCTACGATTCAAAAATGGTATGATTTTTGGAATAAGGCCCTGGGTGAGCAGGGGGAACAGAGCCAGGAGGATGCCAGGTTTGTGTTACCTAATGCCGCAGAGACCAAGATGCTAGTAACAATGAATGCCAGGGAGCTTCTGCATTTTTTCTCCCTGCGCTGCTGTAACCGGGCTCAGTGGGAAATACGGGAACTGTCCACACGCATGTTGAAACTGGCTAAAGCGGCGGCACCCAACATCTTTAAAAATGCCGGCCCTGGGTGTCTGGAAGGACCTTGTCCTGAAGGCAAAATGACCTGTGGTAAACAAAAAGAAGTGAAGCAAAAGTTTGCTAATTTATAAAAATACTAGAGAAAGGTGTTGGGGGCATGGAGCTGTTATTCGGCAGGAACCCGGTTTTGGAAGCCTTAAGAGCAGGGAGGAGTGTTAACAAGATTCTTGTTGCCGAAGGTTCTAATGTAGGGTCAATTAAAGAAATCATGGCCTTAGCCAGGGAAAAAAAGGTACTCTTACAATTTGTCGATAAAAAACAGCTGGATAACATGTCCCAGGGAGAAAACCACCAGGGGATCATTGCTTATGCCGCCCCTAAAGATTATGTGGATTGGGACGAGATATTACAGGAAGCCCGGCGCAAGGAAGAGATTCCCCTCCTCTTGATGTTAGACGGTATAGAAGATCCCCATAATTTTGGTGCTATTTTGCGTGCCGCCGATGCTGCCGGTGTCCATGGTGTGATTATCCCCAAACATCGCGCCGTACCCCTTACGGCAGGAGTAGCTAAGGCTTCAGCGGGAGCTATAGAATATGTACCTGTTGCCCGTGTCACCAATCTTGCCCAGACCATGGAGAAGCTTAAAGAAGAGGGATGCTGGATTGTGGGAGCTGATGCGGGAGCAAACGTACTTCACTTTGATGCTGATTTGTCAGGACCCCTTGTGGTAGTTATGGGTAGTGAGGGTAAAGGGTTAGGCAAACTGGTGAAAGAAAAATGTGACTTCCTGGTGAGTATTCCTATGCTGGGGCGAATAAACTCCCTCAATGTATCGGTAGCCACCTCGATCATTCTTTATGAGATTCTACGACAGCGAAGAGCGGCACGAGGTAAGTGAGCAGTGGTGGAATATCTTGTTGTGGACGGTTATAATATTATAAATTCCTGGCCCGAATTAAACAGGTTAAAAGAGGAAAGTTTTGAACATGCCCGCATAAAACTAATAGAGACATTAATTAATTACCATGGGTGTACAAAGATCATGATCATTGTTGTTTTCGATGCTCACCAGGTGAAAGGAGGTATAGAGCGAAGAGAAAGCTATTACGGGGTGGAGGTTGTTTATACAAGGGAAGGCGAGACGGCCGATATGTTCATCGAAAAAATCGTGGGAAGCTTAAGCCGTAAATCAAAAGTCTTCGTAGCAACTTCCGACTGGATTGAGCAAAGTCTCATCCTGCAGCGGGGGGCTTTCCGGCTTACATCCAGGGAATTGCTGCAGGAAATTAAAAACACTTTAAGTCAAACCATGAACCAGCTAGAATATACTAAGAAGGATATAACCAGGCTTAATCATCATCTACCGGATAATATTAGGGAAACACTGGAGAAATGGCGCCGCGGCCAGTAGTCAGGAGACAATGCCTTGACGTTATGATGAGGTGTCAGTTATAATTATCCTGGAAAATAGACAAGTTTACGTCTCTTTACAACATTAAAAATATTAGTTATATTTTATCTTGCTTAAAGTTAAGCAAGTTTATGAACATAAATAAATAGCCTTCTTCCGGACAGGGTCCGGAAAAATTGTTTTTCCAGAACCTTTACATTCATAGATGGAGGCGATAGTGGATGAGCTTGGGCGTACAGCGTGAACTGGTCGACTCGTTGGATGTTTTAGAAGATGAGCATGTGGTTGAGTTAGCAAAAGACGGTGATAATGAGGCTCTGGAATTTCTTATTCATAAATACAAAAATTTTGTTAGAGCCAAGGCTCGTTCCTATTTTCTTATCGGTGCTGACCGGGAGGACATTATCCAGGAAGGCATGATTGGTTTGTATAAAGCCATTCGTGATTTTCGCTATGATAAATTGTCTTCTTTTCGTGCTTTTGCTGAATTATGCATCACGCGCCAGATTATTACAGCCATTAAAACAGCTACGCGCCAGAAGCATATTCCTCTGAACTCTTATGTCTCTTTAAATAAACCTATCTATGATGAAGATTCGGACCGCACTTTGTTAGATGTTATCTCGGGATCTAAAATTACTGATCCTGAGGAATTAATAATCAGCAGAGAAGAGTTTGACGATATTGAGGAAAAGATGGGAGAAATCCTAAGTTCCCTGGAGTGGCAGGTTCTCATGTCTTATTTGGATGGAAAGTCCTATCAGGAGATTGCCGTAGAACTTGAACGCCACGTAAAATCCATTGATAATGCCCTGCAGCGTGTCAAAAGAAAGCTGGAAAGATATTTAGAAAAAAGAGATCAATAACAGAAATTACCAGTAAAAATACCTTGACCTGGCACGCCTGAATATTATATAATGAATTTTGTCAGTCACGCCGACGTAGCTCAATTGGCAGAGCAGCTGACTTGTAATCAGCAGGTTGCGGGTTCGAGTCCCATCGTCGGCTCCACTCTTCGAAATTCGATTTTCGAAATTAGAGGCTCGACTAGATGCAAACCCTGTCGGGTTTGCCACCATTAATCGAACTTCTAATCTCGAACATCCAACGTGGAGAGATTCCCGAGCTGGCCAAAGGGGGCAGACTGTAAATCTGCTGGCACTGCCTTCGAAGGTTCGAATCCTTCTCTCTCCACCATTTTGGAAGTTAGAGGTGTCACACCTCCCACATCTTATATAATATCGCGGGATGGAGCAGCTGGTAGCTCGTCGGGCTCATAACCCGAAGGTCGAAGGTTCAAATCCTTCTCCCGCAACCAAGTTTATATGCTGGTGTAGCTCAGTAGGTAGAGCGTATCCTTGGTAAGGATAAGGTCACCGGTTCAATCCCGGTCATCAGCTCCATTATTTCGGCGGCGTAGCTCAGTTGGCTAGAGCATGCGGTTCATACCCGCAGTGTCCGGGGTTCAAATCCCTGCGCCGCCACCAATTACAAACAAAAACCCTCATGTGTGAGGGTTTTATTGTTTGCAGTTACTAGTTACTAGTTACCTTGATAACTAGCAACTGCAGACTGCAATCGCAGTCTGCCAAAATGTATATATTTGACAGATGTCTATAAATATTGTAGAATATGTTGAGCAGAAGGGACGATAATGCTTAAGATTACATAAAAAGAGAAAAACGGATGTTAGGCATTAAAGGAGGAAAAAACATATGGCAAAGGCAAAATTTGAAAGAACCAAACCCCACGTTAACATTGGTACCATTGGCCACGTGGACCACGGTAAAACTACTACCACTGCCGCTATCACCTACGTTTTAGCCAAGCAAGGTTTGTCCCAGGCCGTAGCCTTCGACCAAATCGACAAAGCTCCTGAAGAAAAAGCCCGTGGTAT
>JAIHAN010000147.1 GCA_020054815.1 Peptococcaceae bacterium
AAACGCCCTCCTTTATTTAAGGAGAGCGATTGATACCATCCTATCATCCCAAGAGGTCTCCAAGCGTATAGCAGACCGGCTTTTTAAAGAATTTGCTTAAACCCGGTTTAGGGTCTCGTGTTTTCGCAGGGTACTCCCGTCTGGCATTTTCCGCAGCCATAACGGGGGGCGAAACGCACCTTCGTATCGTCAACAAAGCGAGAACATGGTTCATGGGCTTTTCCTTCTTCGGTAATGGCCCCCGCAGGGCAGCGTTCAATACAGGCACCGCACTTTGTACAGTACTCATCAATTTTCAGATAGGAGCGCGGCGTAGGTTCATACCAGAGATTAACGACAATACTTCCGTAACGCCCGGCGCAGCCCTTTTCCGTAATCAAAGATTTACTTAACCCAAAAGTACCTAACCCGGCAATAAAAGCGGCATGCCGCTCCGACCAGTTACTCCGTTTATCAATTACTTGGAAACGGGCGTCCTGTACAGGAATAACCGCCTTTCCTCCCATTTTTTCGATTTCTTCCTTAAGAAACCTACGAACGACATCATTACACAACTCACCCTCATAGCGACCGTACAGCCACTCTTTAGATGGTAAGTGATCCAGCCTGTTAGACTTGCGGACAGTCTCATTAAATGGGAGAAAATATGAAATAACTGTCTGGGCTCCCGGCAGCCATTCCTGAGGATTCAGGTGATGGGGACCTATCACAGAGGGCTCCTTGAGCTTGTCAAACAAGGGATCTTCTGCATTGGCCAATCCCACCAGGGGCCCATCATAGATTTTCATATTCCCCAGTTCCGGAACCCTGTTAAGCTGTGTTTCCTCGAGATATTGCGTAATTATGTTAACAATTCCGGTTAAATCCCTCATCTTTACTCCTCCCAGTTTATTTTATGGAGAGTGATTGGTAAAAACTAGATGCTTCTGGCAAATTCATCCAATATTACCAGCTGAGCAGAGAGTTCCTCCATGGAAGCAGCTATTTCCTGGGTAGCTGCAGACTGTTCTTCGCTGACGGCACTTGTTTCATGGATCAGGCTGATTATGGAATCAATGGATTTGACAATAAGGCTGAGGATATCCTTAACCTGCCTGGCCGAGTTATTGCTTTGCTCGGAAAGAGAGCGGATTTCCTCGGCAACTACGGCAAAGCCCCGTCCATGTTCACCGGCCCGTGCCGCTTCAATGGCCGCATTTAAGCCCAGCATTTTGGTCTGACTGGCAATATCACGTATCATTTGAATGATTTCATCAGTTTTTTTCAGGTCGTCCTTAGTATTAACAACAGAAGATGTCAGTTTTTCCCCGACTTTTGCGAGATTTTGCGAGCCTGTAGAAATATCCTGCACACTGTTGTTTACCTGCTCAAAAGCTGAGGAGAATTGGTTAATTATCTCCTGGAGCTTTTCCTGATTGTCCACGCTCAGTACTATGGCCACGGCTCCAATTACATTATCCTCTTCATCATATACAGGCATGGCTATAGCCTTTATGGCTACACCCCACACATCCCGGGAAACTGTTATGATTTTTTTTCTTCTTTCGGTCATAGCCTGGTGAACTGCACTGCCAGCCTTAACAGGATCACCTATCTTAATACCAAGGTCAAAGGTCTTACCACGTTCGTAATACAAATACTTCTCCCTGTCCACAACACCGATAATAACGTCCTGTAAATACATTTCCTGCATAAAGGGCGCCAAAGTTACCAGGGCATCTAAAACATTCCTTCCTACCAGTTTTTTCACAACCCTACCCCCCCTTACCTCATAGGATGAATTTATAATTGTGCAAATTATTTCTAATATTATTTTAGCATGTGGATACTAATTTATTTACCTCTTTTTTACCTGAAATTAATGTTTTATTAACCTTTTATCTCAGGTAATTCCTTCCATTGTTTGTTGTATAATATGGTTAAGAAAATAATAAGGAGGTTACCCATGGACCGGGCCCTGTTTGTCTATAATCCATTATCAGGTGATCGCACTATCCCTACCAGGCTGGATTATCTGATGAACCGTTTTCAGCAAAACAATATTTTGCTTCAACCTTACCGCCTTACGAAAAATGAACCTGATAAGCTCCCGGACATACTGGCGGAAAATGATTTTGCCTTTTTCCTGGTTTCAGGAGGTGACGGGACCCTTAACTCCGTCCTGAATATTCTCTTGAAAAATGGTCTCAACAAACCCATAGGTTTACTTCCTTTTGGAACCTGCAACGACTTTGCCAGGAGCCTCAACCTTCCTGTCAACTTAAACGAATGCCTGAATGTCATTTTCTCCGGCAAAACCGTTGATGTGGATGCGGGCCTCATTAACGAGGAGAGATTTTTCTTCAGCACCTGTGCCGGGGGGCTCTTCGTTGATGTTTCCTTTAAAACCCATGATGAATTAAAGAAAAATTTCGGGCCCTTTGCTTACTATCTTAAGGCCTTAAGTGAAGTAGCGCATATGAAATGCTTCCCCCTCAAAATCGAAACGGAGGCAGAAACCATCGAAGAAAATGTCCTTCTCTTTTTGATTCTAAATGGCACCCACGGAGGAGGTTTTGCTAACCTCATTAAAGATGCGGATATCTCTGACGGTCTCATGGATATTGTCCTCATTAAAAACTGCGCTCACATCGACCTGGCCAATCTCTTTTTCCGGGTTTTAAGCCGGGAATCGCTCAACGACAAAAATGTGACGATTCTCAAGTCCAGGACCTGTAAAATCTCTGGCAGCAGTGAAGTCCTGCTCAGTGTGGACGGTGAAAAGGGTCCAGCTTTGCCCATCAATGTCCGCTTCATTAATAAAGCCCTGAAAGTATTCGTGAAATAATGATAAAATAAATAGAATGAGCAAAGGCTGGAGGGAATCTGGGATGTCTTCTGGCTGGGCCTAAAAAACTAATTCGGAAAAAACGTATTTTAAGAACAGCTCAACGAAAGCTGTTCTTTTTTTGTAATTTTAAACAACCTAAATAACCTAACTTGAGTAATCCTTTTTTACTTTGGAGATAATTACATGTATGGCTTAATATTTCTCTGCCAAACTATCTTACTGGTAAGGAGGCTTTTTCAGATGTCCCAGTACCCTACTTTACCGTCTTCACTCCCCAAAGACTATGTTGAACCTGATTATCAACTTCCTTCCCGTTATCTGGAAACCTATCTGGTATTAATGGTGCGAGATCCGGAATGTATTTTTGCTTACTGGGAAATCTCACCTGTGACCAGAAGTGAATTTGAGCAAAACTACGGGAGGGAAAGCTGGGAAAATTCCCGGCTGGCCATGCGCATTTCCCGGGGAACCGAACAAAATCTGTTCGAACTGGACGAGGCAGCCACCAACTGGTATTTTCATGTGAAAATTTCCAACCAGTCGCTGCTGGGTGAATTAGGCAGGATTTTGCCCGATCAAACCTTCATTGTTTTAGCCTCTGCAAGGTTAGATTTAACCATAGGAACCAACCCTTGCTTTGGCACAAACAGGCTGTACCGGCCCGAACACAGGCAGTTCCTGGAGAAAACGCTGGCTAAACGGCAACAAGAGACACTTTCTTCTTACAGATAAACAACACATGCTACGAAAGGACTGGTTCGTTTTGCCCCAAGGATACCTCTTATTATTGCTGCACGCTCATTTGCCTTTTATCCGTCACCCCGAACACGAGGACTTTCTGGAAGAGCGCTGGTTTTTCGAAGCTACCCTGGAAACGTATTTGCCTCTTTTGGAGATGCTGGAAAATCTTCACCGGGATGGAGTGGACTTTTCCCTTACCCTCTCCTTTTCTCCTACGCTCTTAACCATGTTTTCCGACGAACTTTTACAACAACGTTTACAGAGACACCTGGAAAAGCTATTAGAATTGACGGAAAAAGAAATCAAGCGAACTAAAGAAAGGCCTGAAAATGCTCTAGCTCACATGTATAGGGAACGGATTTCCGGCCTATATCATTATTACCTGGACCGCTGCCGTAAGAATCCCCTCCTGGTACTCCAGCATTTACTTTCCACAGGAAAAGTAGAATTGATCACCTGCGCCGCAACCCACGGCTTTTTACCCTTCATGCGGCGGGAAGCGGCGGAAGCACAAATTGCCACAGCCGTTTCCACCTTCCAGCAATATTTTGGCCAAACCCCCCCGGGCCTCTGGCTCCCGGAATGCGCCTATTATCCGGGTATAGAAAATATCCTTGACAAATACAGGCTAAAGTACTTTTTTGTGGACACCCACGGTCTCCTCTACGGTAACCCCGCCCCCTGCTGGGGAGTATATTCGCCGGTCCAATGTCCGAACGGGGTAGCCGTTTTCGGTCGCGATCCCGAATCATCCAAACAGGTATGGAGTAAGGAAGAAGGCTATCCCGGTGACTTTACCTACCGTGAATATTATCGCGATATCGGCTGGGATTTACCATTGGATTATATAAGGCCCTATATTCATCCCGATGGCATTCGTTTGAATACAGGCATTAAATATCATCGGATTACCGGTAAAACCAATGACAAGGAACTCTATGACCCCTGGGCCGCCAGGGAAAAAGCCGCCCTCCATGCGGGCAACTTTATGTTCAACCGCCAGAAACAGGTGGAATACCTTTCTTCTTTTATGGACAGAGCCCCAGTCATCGTGGCGCCTTATGATGCAGAGCTTTTTGGCCACTGGTGGTTTGAAGGGCCTATCTGGCTGGAGATATTACTGCGGAAAATTCATTACGACCAGGAGACCCTTAAGACCATCACCCCTTCCCGGTATTTATCACTTTATCCCGAAAGCCAGGTCATCCAGCCTTCCTTTTCCACCTGGGGAGATAAAGGCTATTATGAGTTCTGGTTAAACGGAAGCAATGACTGGATTTACCGGCACCTTCATAAAGCAGCCAACTATATGGTAGAACTGGCTACCTCCTTGCCAAACACGGAAGGAATTTTACAGAGAGCCCTCCAGCAGGCTGCCCGGGAATTGCTGCTGGCTCAGGCCAGCGACTGGGCCTTTATCATGACAGCCAATACCACCATCAATTACGCCAGGAAAAGAACCCAGGACCACCTGGGACGGTTTTTTAAACTATACCATGACATAAAAAATAACACCCTGGATCCAACCTGGCTCCAGGCCATCGCCTCCAAAGACAATATCTTTCCCGAGATTGATTATGGACTATACCGGCAACAGAATATTAACGATTCAAGAGTAGTGAGTCACCTTTAGACGTTAACCGTGAACCGTACCGGTCACTGGACACTGGTCACCGGATACCAATAATATTTCTCCGCTTCCCGATACCCGAATTAGCAGTATATTATCGTACAACTGACATGAATTATTCATAAATAATTTGGTGTTTGCGGAGAATACTACAAAAGTACAAGTTCCAGGCGAGGAGGAAGATGCGTTTGCCAGAGCAAAAATTACCTAAAGTCGCGTATTTTTGTATGGAGTACGGGTTAGACAATGGTCTCCCTATCTATGCCGGTGGTCTGGGGATACTTGCGGGCGACTATCTCAAAGCAGCCAAAGACCTGAACGTTCCCGTTGTCGGGATAGGCATTCTCTGGCGTCAGGATTATACGACCCAGCTGATTGGGGAAGACGGCTATCCTTATGATCTTTACCCCCGTTACGATTATGAAAATGTTAAGGATACCGGCATGACAGTCAAAATCCGTATCAGGGGCGCAGACGTAATGTGCAAGGTAAGGCTGGTGGATCAATACGAAAACGCCCCCCTCTACCTCTTAGATACTAATTTTGAGGGGAGCGAGCACGGGTGGATGACCGAAAAATTATACGGAGGTTCAGGACAAGACCGGGTAGCCCAGGAAATGATCCTGGGTATCGGAGGAGTGCGGGCACTAAGAACCCTGGGTATTGATGTTGACGTCTATCATTTTAACGAAGGACATGCCGTTTTCGCCGGTTTGGAACTAATCCGGGAGAAAATGTCCCGGGGAATGACTTTTGAGGAAGCCTGGGAAGCCACGAAAAAAGAGGTGGTCTTTACTACCCACACCCCGGTCGAAGCGGGAAATGAAACCCATGATTACGATTTGCTTGGCCATATGGAGGCTTTTAACGGACTGACCTACGAACAGTTAAAAGCCCTTGGCGGTGACCCCTTTAATATGACTGTGGCCGCCTTACGCCTCTCTGAGGCTGCCAATGCCGTTTCCCGAGCCCATGGGGAAACAGCCAGGCACATGTGGAAACACGCGGATAAAGCAGCTCCTATTATGGCTATCACCAACGGGGTACACGTAAACACCTGGCAAAACCCAGCCATCAGAGAGGCGTATAAGCACAAAGGGGATTTATGGCAGCCCCACCTGGAGGCGAAAAAGAAATTATTCAACTATATCCGGACCCATAATAACGTGATTTTTGACCCGGATGTTTTGACCATCGGGTTCGCCCGGCGTGCCGCCGCTTATAAACGGGGTGGACTTATTTTCAGGAATATGGAACTCCTTTCCCCTCTGCTCAAAGAAGGTAAACTGCAATTGGTGTATTCCGGCAAAGCTCATCCCCATGACGGGCAAGGTAAAGCAATTATCCAGGAAATTGTCAATATCAGTAAAGAATTTCCCAACAGAATTACTTTCCTGGAAAACTATGATATGCATATTGCTCGGCTCATGGTCCAGGGCTGTGATGCCTGGTTAAACAACCCCCTGCGTCCCCTGGAGGCCAGTGGAACTTCGGGCATGAAGGCAGCTTTGAATGGTGTTTTAAATATCAGCGTTGTTGACGGGTGGGTCGGAGAGGGCGTCATACACAAAGAAAGTGGCTGGCTTCTGGATAGGGTACTACCCGAAGACCCCAATCAGATGAACCAGGATGTCTATGATCTGAAAGCCTTTTACGAAGTACTGCTCGCAGACGTAATGCCTGTCTACTACGTAGATAGACCCCGCTGGACCAGGATGATGCTAAAAAGTATAGAGATGGCCCAGGAGAAATTCTCCTCCGAGAGAATGCTCAAAGAATATTACGAACAACTGTATCTTAAGGCAGTAGCGGCACAACCGAAAATTCCCCTTGCTTTGAGGTGACAAGAACGACTGTCAGATAGCCGATTGCCGAAACACGTTAACCGTGAACCGT
>JAIHAN010000148.1 GCA_020054815.1 Peptococcaceae bacterium
ATGAGGACTTCATCCTTTCTGGGAGGTATTTGTTTTTCCTGCGAAACATTGTACCAGAAAGGATTGAAGTCCTCAACTTTCATTTAAGTTTACAAAACGCCTGATAATTCGGGGAGGTAATTTTATGGACAACGAGAAAATAGGAAAAATTATTAATATCCAAAGATACACGGTGCATGACGGACCCGGGATTAGAACAGCGGTTTTCTTAAAAGGATGCCCCCTGAGGTGTCTATGGTGTCACAGCCCGGAATCACAGGCCCTTGAAGATGAAATCGCCTGGTTTGAAATAAAATGCATAGGTCTGGCTAATTGTGGAAGGTGTCTGCAGGTTTGTCCAACCGGAGCTTTGACAAAAGGGCCTAAGATTTTTTCAAAATTTGAAAAAAAAGAAATTCAGGTTATTGATTTTAATAGAAACAAATGCAACAAATGTGGTTTATGTACCCAGGTCTGCCCATCAAAAGCGTTGTACTTAACCGGAAAAGATATCAGTGTTGATGAGATTATGGAAATAATAGAAAAGGACAGATTATTCTACCGGCGCTCAAATGGAGGGGTTACAGTATCCGGTGGTGAACCGATGGTACAGTACAAGTTTGTCAAAGAGTTATTAAAGGAATGTAAAAGCAGGAGATTGCATGTATGTCTGGATACGAGCGGATACGCGAAATGGGAGCATTACAAAGAGGTCCTGGAGTATGTGGATCTAGTTCTTTATGATTTAAAGCATATGGACACATTGCAATCACAGAGATTAATCGGCGCGCCAAATGAGCTGATCCTGGAAAATGCCAAAAAAATGGCAAAGGCTGGCGTCGCTATGCAAATCAGAATTCCTGTAATTCCTGGTTATAACGATTCAGAGGAAAATATTCGAGCGACAAGCCGATTTTGCTCAAGTTTAGGATCAGCAATAAAACTGGTTCAGCTTCTTCCGTACCATCGATTGGGTTCCAGCAAGTATGTCAGACTTGGGAAAAAATATGATTTGGAGGATCTTAAACCACCCAGCAGGGAACATATGAATTTATGTAAAGAGATTATTGAATCTTACGGGCTGGAGGTAATAATAGGCTAAAACTAAGTGTTCTGTTTTCAAAGAGTTAGGCTGTTCAAATAGTAAATTTATAGTAAATTTTTAAGGAGGTAGTCTTTTTGGGAAATGACACTAAAATTGCCGACGCTGGCGCGGCAGGTTGGATTGCTAATTCAATAGTATGCTTTATGGCTTGGGCTTATCTGTGCGGGTTTGTAGATAGCAAAGCGCTTCTTCCCATGGCGCTTGTGTCTTTTGGTTGCACTATTTCCTACTTAGGAGCGGGTATTAGTCTGATTAAACAGTTAAGTCCGTATAATTGTGTAAAATCGGTTTCCTGAAAAATGGTGGGAGCCATTTACAAATTCCTCAGTTAGAATAGAAGTTGGACAAACAAACATTCTAAGAGGAGGAATTTGCATGGCTCAATATCAGATTACCGTAAATCAGGAACTTTTGCACCAACTATTTTTAAGTAATAACAAAGATTCCGGTATAGCAGCCCTGCTGGAATCCGTATTGAACCAGATTTTACAGGCTCAAGCCACCGAGCAGCTTCAAGCCGGGCCATACGAACGCACCGATGAAAGAAAGGGATATCGCAACGGCACATACCCGCACCAACTGACAACCCGGGTAGGAACCATAACCTTAAGAGTACCGCGTTTCCGCAACGGTCAGTTTTCCACCGAAATGTTCGCCCGGTACCAGCGCAGCGAACAGGCCCTGGTGCTGACCCTGATGGAAATGGTAATCAACGGGGTCTCTACCCGAAAAATCAGCCAGATCACAGAAGAACTGTGTGGAGCCGAATTTTCCAAGTCCACTGTCTCAGACTTATGCAAGAAACTGGACCCGCTGGTTATCTCTTGGAATAACCGGGACTTGCGGGAAATGCGCTACCCTTTTATATTGGTAGACGCTTTGGTGCTCAAAGTTCGTGAAGATGGGCGCGTCCGCTCCCGGGGTGTCATGATCGCCATCGGCCTAAACACCGAAGGATACCGGGAAGTTTTAGGCATTATGCTTGGCGACAGTGAATCCGAAGCCAGTTGGAGCGAATTTTTCTCTTGGCTTAAAAACCGTAACCTGCGCGGTGTCGACCTGGTAGTGTCAGATGACCATAGCGGTTTGGTAAAGGCTGTTCGCAATCACTTCCAGGGAGTTACCTGGCAACGCTGCCAGACCCACTTTATGCGTAATATCATGGACGCTGCGCCCAAATCTGTAAAGGAAGAACTTTACCCGCGCTTGAGGGCCATTTTGGATGCTCCGGATATCGGCAGCGCCCGGCTATTATTGAACCAAACCCTGGAGGCATTTGAGAAAAAGGCGCCCAGGGCCATGCGGGTACTTGAAATGGGCTTTGATGATGCTACGGCAGTGCTTGTACTACCGGAAAAATATCGCCTCCGGCTGCGCACTACAAACGGTGTTGAGCGCCTGATCGAAGAAGTCCGGCGCCGGGAACGTGTCATTCGCATTTTCCCGAACAGAGAATCGGTAGTTCGTTTAATCGGAGCTTTACTCATGGAAATCGACGACAAGTGGGCAGCCGGTAAAAAGTATCTAGATATGGCTGAGTATCTTCAGTGGCAAAAGGAACAAAAACATGACCGCCATCAAAACAATGTTGCGTATATCCGGTAAAATCTAAAATGGCAATATATTTACCTTTGAACACCGCTTGAAAATCATTACCAGCGAAGCCAGGCGGCTGTCGCTGTCATATGTCTGCGTAGCGAAGACTAAGCCTTTAACCTCGGCTGATGCCTGGCGAAATGGATAATTTTAGCTGCGGTGTTCAAATTAGTAATGTTATTCTTAACTATGTCAGTCTTTTTCTGACTGAGGAATTTTACACAAGAATTAGGACTTGATCCAATGCGGCTAGAGCCTTACAATATTAAAAAAGTATCAAAATGACCAGAAAGGAGGTGATCATCGGACAGGTTCTTTTTGGCGGATAAGCAGTCACAAAAAATTTAAGGAAAGGAGATGATCTTGTGAACGGTATTACTGAAAGAGTCCATCGGTTGCGAGAAAAGTATTTAGCTACCCCACCGGCGTTGGATGCAGAGCGGGCCGTGATTATTACCAGATCGTACCAGGAGACGGAAGGGGAGCCCATGATCATAAGAAGGGCCAAAGCTATGAAAAAGCTGTTAAATGAAATGACCATCTGGATTGCTGATGATGAACTGATCGTTGGCAACCAGGCTAAAGTAGCTAGGTCTGCGCCGGTCTTCCCTGAGTTCTCTTATGACTGGATTATTAGAGAGATGGACAATAAACCTTTTGATGAAAAAACCGTTGATTGGTTTTTAAGCGATGAGGAGACCAAAAAAACTTATGAATATTGGAGAGGTCTTTATGAATATTGGAAGGGTAAAAATGAACCTTTTGAAGAAAAAACCGTTGATTGGTTTTTAATCGATGAGGAGACCAAAAAAACACTCAGAGGTCTTTATGAATATTGGAAGGGTAAAACAGTTAATGATTTAGTTTTGAATATGCTGCCCGAAGAATCCAAGAAAGCAATAGTGACTTCCGGAGTGTTTGGCTTCGGTTTTCCGGAAGTTGCTATCGCGGGTGTGGGTCATTACTGCCCGAATTATAAAACCATTCTGGAAAAAGGGTTTTCAGGGGTTAAAAAAGATGCCCTCAAGCAGCTTGAACAGCTTGGTATACCCAAGAATGGCCGGGACATTGAAAAATATCATTTCTGGAATGCGATAATTATGGTTTGTGATGCTGTGGCAGATTTTGCGAAAAGGTACGCTAATCTGGCACGGGAATTAGCGGATAAAGAAACTAATAAAACTAGAAAAATTGAGCTGTTGCAAATAGCCAGTAACTGTGACTGGGTTCCTGAAAACCCGGCCAGGACATTCTGGGAAGCATGCCAGTCATTTTGGTTCCTGCAATTGGTTCTCCAGCTTGAATCCAGCGGACACTCAGTTTCGCCAGGAAGATTCGACCAGTACATGTACCCCTACTATCAAAAAGATATAGCTGCGGGAAATATTACTAAAGAGGGTGCCCAAGAACTGATCGAATGTTTGTGGATTAAACTTGCGGAGATTAACAAAATTCGCCCAAGGGGCCCTTTCAAAGGCTCTGCAGGATATCCAGTGTTCCAGAATGTCTGTGTAGGAGGCCAGACCCGGGATGGCCGGGATGCAACAAATGAACTCTCCTATATGTGCCTGGATGCAACAATGAATGTCAAGCTGCCTCAGCCCTCAATTTCAGTCAGAATCTGGAATGGCACACCGGACGAGTTATGGTATAAAGCGATCCAAGTCAAGAAACAGGGACTGGGGATGCCGGCTTTTTTCAACGATGAAGTGATCATTCCGGCGTTATTAAACAGGGGCAGAGAGTTAGAGGACGCGCGTGATTACGCCATAGTTGGGTGTGTTGAGCCCGCTTGTCAGGGATTTGAGTACGGGTGGGCCGGTGGCACGGGCGACGCGCCATTTTTCAGTTTGCCCGCATGTTTGGAACTGGCGATCAATGATGGTGTAAACATGCTCACTGGAGCCAAGGCAGGGCCTGCGACCGGGGATCTGGCAAGCTTTAGCTCGTTTGATGAGGTTAAAGAAGCTTATGTTAAGCAACTCCAATACTTTGTGGATCATTTTGCGGTAATCACAAATGTTGTTGATCTGGCACATATGCAACTAGTTCCGCTGCCGGTTCTTTCCTGTGCCATGGAACCTTGCGTGGAAAAGGGTGTGGATGTAAGCGCCGGTGGTGCCAAATATAATTCCACGGGCACTGCGGGAGTGGGTGTCAGCAACGTAGCAGATGCATTATCTACAATCAAGAAGTTTGTGTTTGACGAAAAGAAATATAGTGGTGCTGAACTTTTAAGCGCTTTAAGGTCGAATTGGGAAGGACAGGAGGCTTTACGCAACGAGATTATAACTAGTGCTCCCAGTTACGGCAATAATGACGCTTATGTCGATGATTTGGCCAGGTGGGCGGCAGGCGTTTATTGTAAACTCACGGAAGAATGTTCAGGGCCAAGGGGACCATACAGTCCCGGATTCTATCCGGTAGTTGCCCATATTTACATGGGTTATTTGCGGGCAGCCTCTTTAGATGGAAGAAGGGCTGGTGAACCGCTGGCTGACGGGATTTCTCCCGTTCACGGCAAAGATAAAAACGGCCCGACAGCTATACTCAATTCTGCTGCAGCTTTGGACCATCTCATTTGCTCCAACGGCACCTTGCTGAATCTAAAGTTCCACCCAACTGCAGTCGAAGGCGACAGCGGTACAAGAAATCTAATATCAGCAATTAAGACTTTCTTTGACAATAAGGGAATGCACCTCCAGTTCAACGTTGTTAGCTCAAAAACACTGCGTGATGCGCAGAAGAACCCGGATAAATACAGGGAATTAGTGGTACGGGTAGCGGGTTATAGCGCCCTCTTTGTAGGATTGGACCCGGTGATCCAGGAAGATATCATAGAAAGAACCGAGTATACTGAACTGGTTTAAACAATTTCTATGTGAGGCAAACATGGCGCTGGTACGCGAGCCAAGCGCACCTTGCAATTGCAAGTCAGTACACTGAGAATGGGGCTCTCAGTGTACTGACAAGCCTTATATTATCCTTCTTCCAGGGAGAATTCGCCTGATAAGGCTTTGTAAAGTAAACATGAAAAAATAGCTTAATATTTCTTAGGATAGCTTTAAAATTTATCAAAAATCACCAAAAAGTAATCACAAACAGACTAAATAAGATGAGCAAATTAATTTCCAGATTATTACAAAAACAAAAAAGGGTATAACAAAGTACACCCTTGTCATTTCCAAGGATGGCCAGTTAGGAGATAAAGATTAGTTCAATTTCAAGCAACAAGAAGATACTTTTTCTTCTCTTTTGGAGAAAGACATAATCCAGCAACTTGAGCTGGTGTCAAGCCATTAAGAGAAGAATGGGGCCTTACAAAATTATAGAAGAACACAAACATGTAAATTAAATTATTTGCGGACTCAAAAGAGGCAAAACCTTGTTTAGTATTATACCAGGCTTTAAATTGATGATGGAAAGATTCTATCAAATTATTGGTGATGTCATCCTTAAAGCTTTCAACTCTAATATGTTTAACACTGTCACCGAACAAAGACTTAACAGGTACTTTGTAAGCACTATAGCGATCAGTTACGATAGCGGAAGGGGTTCCTAGGTTTCTAACAGAATTAAGCAAAGCAAAAGCTTGCCTGGAATCTCTGTAAGGGGAGAGGTGAAAGCCCAAGATAAAGCGGGTTTCAGAATCTATGACAAACCAAAGATAATATTTCTTACCAGCGATTTTAACAACAGTTTCATCGACATGCCATTCATCAGAATTAAGATTTAACATAGGAATAAGTTCTAAGGAAATATTATGGAACAAAGGAGCAAACTTTTTACACCAGTTACTAATGGTTGTATGAGAGACTTTTACATTAAAAACAGTTTTCAAAATCAGAGCAATATTTCTGAAAGAATTTTTACCAAGGAAGAACATAGACAAAGCAGATAGGATTATATGTACAGGATAACGGATACGTTTAAAATTGGTTTTACCAGAAAGTTTAGAGATAGAAGTTGAAGGTATAGCAGTAACTTTGGGGACGAAAAAGGAATGATTGCACTTTTTATCAGAACAACGATAGTTAGAGTAATACTCATAATCATGATGAAGGAAAGAAGACTTACCGCAAACGGGGCAGCGAGGATATTTAGATGTTTTTTTAGGAGATGGTTTATCAGGTGCAAATTGATGGTAGCATTTACGGCAAAGATATTTTTGATAACCATCTTTATCTTTGCCATATTTGTAAAACAAATGAGTATTATTGCATTTTGGACACTTTAATGGTACAATGTTTTGCATGAGGACTTCATCCTTTCTGGGAGGTATTTGTTTTTCCTGCGAAACATTGTACCAGAAAGGATTGAAGTCCTCAACTTTCATTTAAGTTTACAAAACG
>JAIHAN010000149.1 GCA_020054815.1 Peptococcaceae bacterium
AATACTTCAGACCGGCTTTTAATGTCGGTCTTTTGTCTTGTTTTTTTACGGTTTCGTTATACATAATATAGAAAACAGGCAGAAATATCCTTAGAGAAAAAGATGCAGGGAGGAGACCCTTCATGAAAGAAAGGGAATTAGAGAGTTTAAGGGCACAGGTGGACACCTGCCAGCGCTGTAAACTACGGGAGGGGTGTCAGCGTGTGGTTTTCGGTGAAGGTAACCCGGAGGCCAGCCTGATGTTGATCGGTGAAGGGCCCGGAGCAGAGGAAGACAAACTGGGACGTCCTTTTGTGGGCAGAGCCGGCCAGTTGTTGGACAAGATCCTGGAGGCCTGCGGTTTTGAGCGATTTACCCATACGTACATTGGCAATATTGTGAAATGCCGTCCTCCCCAGAACCGTATTCCCACCGATGAAGAAAGACTCACTTGCAGGCCGTATTTACACCGGCAAATTGGCATCATCGAGCCTAAAATCATTGTCCTGTTGGGGGCCACCGCTCTGCAGGGGTTGATTGATCCTCAGGCCAAAATAACCAAGGCGCGGGGCAACTGGCTGATGTGGCAGGGCATCTGGGTCATGCCTACTTACCATCCTGCTGCCCTTTTACGGAATCCCCAATTAAAGAGACCAACCTGGGAAGACTTCAAAAAAGTTGTAGCAAAATACCGGGAGCTGGTAGATCCGAATCATTACTCAGCTAATTGTTAATAAACAACCTTTATCTAAAGACAGTATGTTAACATAGCATGCTGTCTTTTCTTCGATAGGTTACCGTTTCCGTGAGCCCAAGTTAAGTTAAAAAAACGCACAGCAATATTAACTGGGTTTTAACAAAAGGGCAATTTCTACTTAACTCAAAGCTTGTATGATAAATCATGTAAACAAAATACCTAAGGAGGAGTAAATAAATGTTTAAGTCCCGTATGGTAAAGGTTTTATCTTTAATGCTTGTACTTATCCTGGCCTTCTCAGTAGTAGGCTGCGGCAAGAAAGAAGAGCCCAAGAAAGATGGCGCCCAGGGTAATCCTAACGAATTAAGCGGTACTGTGCAAATTGCCGGTTCTACTTCTGTTCAGCCTCTTTCCGAAGAATTAGCCAAAGAATTCATGAACAAGAACCCCAAAGTGAAAATCAACGTGGCCGGCGGTGGTTCCGGGGCCGGTATCAAGGCTGCTGCTGAAGGTACTGCTGACATCGGCGCCTCTTCCCGCGAGCTAAAAGCTGAAGAAAAAGCCAAAGTAAAAGAGTTTGTCATCGCTTTAGACGGGATCGCCGTAATTGTCCACAAGGATAACAAAATTGCAGATTTGAAAAAAGAAGACATCAAGAAAATTTTCTTAGGTGAAATCACCGATTGGTCTCAAGTAGGCGGAGAAAAAGGCAAAATTCAGGTGTACACCCGTGAAGAAGGTTCCGGAACCCGCGGTGCTTTTGAGGAAATCGTTTTAGGTAAAGATGCTTCCGGTAAAGAATTAAAGATATTTGAAAAGGCTAATGTACAGAATTCTACCGGTGCGGTAAGAACAGCTGTAGCCGGTGACAAAAACGGTATTGGTTACATCTCCATCGGTTCTTTGAATGCAGACGTTAAAGCTGTAAAAGTTGACGGCGCAGAAGCAACTGAAGCCAACGTGAAAGCAGAAAACTACAAAATCTCCCGTCCCTTCATTTACATGACACAAAAGGATCCTGCCGGTGCAACCAAGGCTTATCTTGAGTGGGTCCTGAGCCCTGAAGGTCAGGCCGTTGTCAAGAAACACTTTATTCCTGTAAAGTAATTGATCATTGAAAAAATACAAGGCCCATAGTCAGGAGCGAACAAGGGTGGACTAATCCACCCTTGTTACTCTGGGTAAAACCTAATGTTAAAAAAGGGTTTGGGCCGTGTTAAGGTGGTGTGGCATGAAAAAGGAGCAGCGAGAAAAGTATTATAAATTAATGCTCTTAGCCAGCGCTATGGTGGCGCTGGTGGTAATTGTCCTCATAGGTGGGTTTATTTTTAAAGAGGGAATGCCGGTCTTTGCCAAATACGGGCTGGGTAATGTTTTCTGGGGCCGCAAATGGCAGCCCAGCAGCCAGATTTACGGCTTATGGCCCATGGTAGTGGGTACAGTTTACATCACCCTGGGCTCCTTAGTGATTGGGGTGCCCTTAGGGGTCTTGACCGCCATCTTTTTAGCGGAACTGGCACCCAAAAAATTAGTTTCCCTTGTGATCAGGCCGGCCATAGAACTCCTGGCAGGAATACCTTCCGTAGTGTATGGTTTATTCGGTATGACTACCATCGTGCCGGTCATCAGGAAAATTGCCCGGAGTATTCCGGCTTATGCCGACGAACCAACTCTCTCCTCGGGATATGGCATCATTGCCGGGTCTATTATTCTTTCCATCATGATCCTGCCCACCGTTATCAATGTGGCGGAAGATGCCATCAGGAGTGTGCCCAGGGAATACAAAGAAGGGTCCCTGGCTTTGGGAGCAACCCACTGGCAGACCATATATCGTGTGATTGTACCTGCCGCCAGTTCGGGCATCATGGCAGGTGTGGTCCTGGGGATGGGGCGGGCTATAGGGGAAACCATGGCCATTATCATGGTGGCAGGTAATGCTCCCATTGTGCCGGAGTCCATCTTCTCCAGTGTACGGAGTCTCACAGGAAATATTGCTATCGAAATGGCCTACTCCTCTGGGGAACACACCCAGGCCCTTTTTGCTACGGGTATCATCCTGTTTGTTTTCATTATGATTATTAATTCCCTGGCCATGTTTCTGGCCAAAAAGGAGGTCGGATAAAGATGAGACCTCAGACTGCGCAAAAGATTGCCGGGGCTCTTCTCTGGGCGGCGGCCTTGCTTACCGTAGTAACTCTGGTGGTCATCTTAGGCTATATCTTTATGAACGGGATGCATAAAATAACCTGGGAATTTTTAACGACTGAGCCGGAAAGCATGGGAGCCAAAGGCGGAATTTATTCCACCATCATCAGTACCGTTATCTTTACTTTTGTGACCCTTCTCATTGCAGTTCCCGTTGGCATTGCTGCGGCTATCTATTTAACAGAATACACGAAAAGAAGCTGGGCTACTAAGATTATCAGATTCGGTACGGAGGCCTTGGCGGGTATCCCTTCTATTGTTTTTGGCTTATTTGGATTTGCTTTCTTTGTCATACTCTTAAAGCCTATCACCGGGGGCTGGTCACTGGCTTCAGGGTCCCTTACCGGAGCCTGTATGATTCTTCCCACTCTGATTAGAACAACAGAAGAAGCCATTAAAGCCGTGCCAAACTCTTATCGCGAAGGAAGTTATGCCCTGGGTGCTACTAAATGGCAAACTGTGAGCCGGATCGTTATTCCTACGGCACTGCCCGCTATACTTACGGGAATTATCCTGGGCATTGGACGTATTGTTGGAGAGACGGCGGCCCTTCTTCTTACCTTAGGGGGAAGTCTCTATATCCCTACCAAACTTACAGATCCGGCCAGTACTATGTCCATGCATCTTTATAAAGTGGCTATGGAGGTTGGTGCTATGGATATGGCCTTCGGCACAGCTGCGGTTTTAATTATTACTGTTTTTTTTATCAATATGAGCGCTAACTGGATTATGCACTTGATGAGAAAAAAAACAACGGCTTAAAGCAAGGACTTTAAGCCGTTGTTTTTTACTACTTTTTTATCTTTTAGAAAAAATATGGCTCTATACCAGAATTTTGCCGAAAAAGCTCAACTCAGTGCTATTGATTTGTTATAATATAAGTAATATTTTCCAAACAACGGAGGAAGCATGAAGAAAGTTTTCTTAATTTTGTTGCTAATACTCCTGGTCTTACCTGCCTTTCCCCTCTTTGCCGAACCCAGCCTGGTGAGCCTTACCATCAATGAGGAATTGATACCTGGCCCTGACGGTATTTATCTAACGGTAACAGGCACCCTTTCCAACGGAATAACCCAGCAAATCAGGGAAGGACTCAGCTGGGTCAGTTCTGACACCTCTATTGCGGAGGTTTACAGCTCAGGGCGGGTCCATTTTACCGGGAAGGGAGGACCGGTAACTATTGCTGTTTACAAAAACGGCATCTGGGGGAAAAAGACGGTGACCGTCAAGCCCTGGCCCGAAAGTATTGATATTGAGACGACATTAGCCTACAGTCCCAACCCTTACCGGCTTCTGGTCAAGGGGCGCTTTAGCGACGGTGTTACCCGTTACTTTGGTCCCGATGACGGAGTGCAGTGGCACAGTTCCAACCCCTGGGTAGCCTGGGTCAACAGTCAGGGTGTGGTGACCTTCAGCGGTGAGCCTGGATATGTGGCCATCACAGCCACAGTAGGTAAATATTCCGACCGGGTCAACACCACCGTCTCTGCTGACGGGGAGGATAATAAATGGCGCAAAGGAATTAAGATAAAGGAAGATATCAAATACTCCTCGGAACCGCAAAAACTTTCCCTGGTGGCTGTCATGACCGATAAGACGGAAGAAGAAATACCGGCGAGCGGTGCCGACTGGTCCTCCAGTAACCCAGAAATTGCTACCGTAGACAGCGAAGGCACCATCAAATTTACAGGCAAACCCGGTTTTACGAAGATAACCGTTTCCTATGGGGGATACAGTTATGAAAAACTGGTTACAGTAGACCGTTTTCTGGAAAAGCTCACCATTAATGAAAGCCTTAATTACACGCCGGTCTGGGAAAAAGTACCCCTCCCCCTTACAGTTACGGCCCGGTACAATGATGGCTCTGAATTTATCCAATCAACAGGTCTTACCTGGTTCACAGACAACAAAAAAGTGGCTGTAATTTCAGAAAGTGGGGTGCTCACTTTTACGGGAGAGCCGGGAAAAGTTACCGTTAAGGTAAGCGGCAAAGGGTTTGACAATAAAAGTATAGAAGATGCGGTGACGGTAGAGGTAAAGGCTTATGAAAGACCTGTTCCCAGACGACTTTTCATAGATTCAAGCATTTATCCTTCCCCTGAACCTTTACCACCCCGGGCTTTTTGCATTTATTCCGACGGCAGCCTAAGGGATGTGACAGCTCTGGCCAGCTGGTACAGCTCTACTCCGGAGACAGCCAGTGTCTATAATGGACAAATTTATATAACGGCCAACCCCGGGCCTGTGAAAATCGGTGTTGCTTATGCCGGGCTGTCCGATGAGGCTAGTGGTTATGTGGACTTGCTCCCGGGAAATAAAGCCCGCATTTATCAGTTACGGATCAAGGAGCATGGGATTGCTTTTACCTATAAGCCTGTAAAACTTACGGGGCTCGTCCTGGCAGGTGACGGGTCGGCAAAGGACGTTACCGGGAAGCTCAAGTGGCGCTCCAGCCAACCTCTGGTAGCCAAAGTTTCGCCAGGCGGTGTGGTCACTTTCACCGGCCGTACCGGCAAAACTAAAATCAGCGCCGAAGGTTATGGCTTAAGAGATGAAATATTGCTGGAAGTTACACCTGCCGAGACTTTACCGAGGGTAGAAAAAATTGAAATTACGGGAGATCTGTCCAAAGGGGCAAACCCGTTAAAGGCTACTGCCATCTACAATAATGGAACGGTTAAAGATGTTACCAGGGAAGCTGTCTGGAATACCAGCAACAGAAATGTGGCTGTGGTGGCTGCGGACGGCACGGTGATGTTTCTTAAAGGACCTGCACCGGTAGTCATCAAGGCGAGTTTTGGGGGGGTGGAGGCAAGCATAAGCAAGAAGTAGGTCTTTTGATTCAAATAAATCAGGACCAGGGTCGGAAGGGAAAACAACTCAATATCGACAATATTCTCCTAGAATAAAATGATGTGGGGGCGAGAACATGTTTCCAAAACAGATTGGCATAGATTTGGGATATGGGTATGTGAAAGTTACTGACGGACAGAAAGAATATATTTTCCCAAGTACTGTGGGTTTAGGCACGGAACTAAAATTTAATTCCCTGCTTTTAAATTTTAAAAAGCCCACTGACAACTTGGTCATTACCGTGGATAGCAAAAAATATTTCGTGGGTGACCTGGCTATCCGTCAGAGCCAGATAGTAACCAGATCCTTAGGGCGAAACAGGGTGGAAGATATCAGCGCTAAGGTCCTGCTCCTGGCCGGACTGGCCCTCTTTGCCGAAAATGGTGAACAAAAGTTTAATGTTGTAACCGGATTGCCTGTGGATTATTATCAACTGTATAAAGATGACTGGGCCCTTTTAATGCAGGGTACCCATGCCGTAAAATTTGGCAGCGGCTCCGAAGAACGGCCCAAAATCATTACCATTGACAGGATACAAATGATTCCTCAGCCCTTTGGCACCCTCTATGACCGGAAACTGGACAGCGAAGGAACCCTTCTGGAGAATGAACTGGCCGGCTTAAAGGTGGGTATTGTCGATATCGGTTATAAAACTTCCGATCTGGCTTTGGCTGATGACCTGGAGTTTGTGAGCCGCCAGAGCATCTCCAGCGAAATTGCCATGAGTACAGCCTATAATTTAATCGCTCAAAAAATTCAGGACAAATTTAAACTGGAAAAAGAACCCTATGAGCTGGACAAAATTATTGAGACTGGTGTAGTCAGGGTTGCCGGTGTACCCCATGATATCAGTGAATTTAAAAAAGAAGCCTTTACTCTTCTGGCTGACAAGATTGCCACTGAAGTTAATTCGATTTGGGATAAGAGAGAAATCGACGTGATCCTCTTAACAGGCGGCGGGGGCAAGGCTATCTCGGAATATTTCCTGCCTAAGTTTCCCCAGGCTGTTCTGGTCAATGGACCCCAGTTTGCCAATGTCAGGGGT
>JAIHAN010000150.1 GCA_020054815.1 Peptococcaceae bacterium
ATCAGTGACTTGCCTAAGGCATTTCCTGTCTCGATATTGGGAACAAGGAAAAGATCCACTTTTCCGGATACCCGGCTTACGATCCCTTTATGTTTCGCCGCCAGTGGGCTTACAGCTACATCAAGGGCAATGGGTCCTTCCACCACACCGGGGGGCAATTCCCCTTGCTCACTCATTTCAACTAAGGCTTTAGCGTCTACGGTAGCGGGCATCTTAGGGTTAACCATTTCATTGGCCGTCAAAAGGGCCACATAGGGGTTGGTTATGCCTATAGCATTTAATGCCAGCATGGCATTGACAAGAATATCTTTTTTCTCTCCTAAATTTGGGGCAATGTTTATGCCTCCATCGGTATGAAAGACTAACTTTTCCTCACCCGGGACTTCAAAAACGGCTAAATGGCTGAGCAAACGCCGTGTACGCAGTCCTTCCGTGGCATGAAGCACCGCCTTTAAAAAGTCACTGCTGTTAATAAGTCCCTTCATCAACACCTGGGCCTCTCCCTTTTTCACCAGGGAAACAGCCCTTAAGGCAGCTTTATTTGTCTCAGGCTCATGAATTACCGCTGTATCCGGTGAAAGTCCCACCTTTTCCCGCAGGGGATTGATTAAATTTTCGTCTCCCACCAGGATAGCCCTGGCTATCCCCGCCTCTTCCGCAGCCTTCACTGCTTCCAGGACATCCCGGTCCTGGGCTACAGCCACGCTGATTGTTACCGGGCCCCCACTCCTCACTTTTTCTAATATTTCGCCGAAACTTCTGTACAACAATGTTCACTCCTTATCACACGAATTAGCTAAACGTGAACCGTTAACCGTGAACAGTGGACCGTACACTGGCGACTTCCGGCGTCGCTCTCCGATTTATTGGTGACCGGAGCCCAGTGTCCGGAATCCGGTATATTAAACTGGTCACCGATTCCGGTTACCGGTCACGGGCCACCAGTCACTGTAAAGTTGCTGCCAACTATCAACTAACAACTACCAACTATCAACTACCAACTATCAACTATCAACTAAACATACTCCTTTGCTTCCTCTTCACCCCGCAGAACCCTCAAAGCACCCAAAGCCAGAGACTCTAATTCTTCTTCCCCGGGGACAACCACTACAGGTGCAATAAACTTCACTCTTTTTATAATATCATTAACTATTCTGACCGAATGAGCAATCCCTCCGGTAATAATAATCCGGTCCACATCCCCTTCTAAGACTGCTGCCATGGCCCCAATTTCCTTGGCTACCTGATAAGCCAGGGCATCCAGAAGTAGATTAGCCAGTTCATGTCCCTGGTCAGCCATTTTCTCCACTTCCCGGAGGTCCGTGGTCCCTAAATAGGCATAGAGGCCCCCTTTGCTGGTCAGCTTTTCTCTCATCTCTTCATAGGTATATTTACCGGAATAACACAATTTCACCAGCTGGCCGGCAGGTAATCCCCCGCAGCGGTCGGGAGAAAAAGGGCCTTCTTCTTTGGCATTATTGACGTCAACCATTCTCCCCCGTTTATGAGGGGTGACAGATACACCCGTACCCAGATGGGCCACAACGAAATTGACATCCTCGTATTTTTTACCCATTTCTTTCGCTACTTTACGAGCCACTGCTTTCATATTTAACGCGTGGGACAGGCTGGTCCGTTCCAGTTCCGGCAGCCCTGAAATACGGGCCACTGGCTCCATTTCATCTACAGAGACAGGGTCCACAATAAAAGCAGGAATCCCTAACTGTTGACCAAGGTTATAGGCCATAACGGCACCCAAATTGGAAGCATGCTCGCCACGTTCAGCCTTTTTAAGGTCAGCCACCATTCGTTCATTAACCAGATAAGTTCCTCCCGTTAAAGGTTTTAAGAGACCGCCTCTCCCAGCCACTGCCTTAAAGGTTGTCAGTTCAATACCCTCTTCCTTTAACGCCTGCATAATCATGGTAAGACGGTACTGGTACTGGTCGAATACTCTGTGAAAATTCTTTAATTCCTGTGCTGAATGTTCTACGTTTTTTTTAAAGCGTTGTTTTTCTCCGTCATAGACGGCTAATTTTGTGGACGTAGCCCCAGGGTTTATGACCAGGATTCTGTAGTTATCGGCTTGACCCAAACCTTTCTAACCTCCTCTTCATTTGTTCCCGTCACCGGAACACTGTTCTGTTTATGCTGCAAAAAAATTAGCGTAACAAGTTAGAGATAACTGACGTCGTCTTTTTTACTTCCGCGACGATTTCCGTAAATCTGTCTGACTTTACCCTTGAGGTGGGGCCGGACAAACTGAGGGCAGCGATGACCTCACCGTTTCGACCAAAGATAGGTGCCCCTACACAGGTAAGACCCAATTCTAATTCCTCATCATCTATGGCATATCCTTTTTCTCTGATATCCGCAAGCTCTGCTAACAATTGAGGCCAGCCTACTATGGTTTTTTCAGTGTATTTGGGCAGCTCTTTACCGATAAACCTCTCTAGATAACCAGGTGGACTAAAAGCCAGGAGGCATTTGCCCACAGAGGAAGAATGACAGGGAGCGCTGGAGCCGGCCGGGGGAGTCACACTTAGCACCTGCTGGGTCTCAATTTTATCAATAATGATGTGTTTGGGATAAATTTCGGCACTGTTATCCAGGACAGAAATATGCACCACTTCCCGGAACTTATCGGATAAGGCCTTGGCATAAGGGTAGGCCAGATTCTTAATGGTTAGTTTTTCTTTAACCAGCATACCCAAAGAATAAATCTTCAGCCCCAGCCAGTATTTACCGTTGTCAGGATTCCGGTGGACAAATCCTCTTTTTTCTAGGGTAGCCAGGGTTCTATAAGCAGTACTCTTATATATCCCCAAAGCACTGCTAATTTGCGTAATTCCCATCTCCCTTCCCTCCTGCTGTAAGAGCAAGAGAATATCCAAAGCCCGGTCGATAGAGTTGATTACGTCTTTTTCATTAATCATTGCTTCTCACCTCCCCCTCCAGGCTTTTCTATGTAGATAAGGTGAGTCATTAAATTTATTATATAACACAATACGTCCACAAAATAGAGTAAAATAACTCCTAACCCCTCTCTCTGGTTTGGAGAAAGCCGGGTTGTAATTGCGGCAGCAAACTAGTCTGGGAGAAGGCATAAAGAGTCAAAGCGCACCAGATTAAGCCAAAACTTAGGAGGTGAGTTTTTGTAAAGGGCTCCTTGAAAATGAAAACACCTAAAAACAGGCTGATACTGGGGGAAAGATATTGGAGAAAACCCAATGTGGAAAGGCGAACTCTTTTAGCTCCCTGAGAAAACCACAACAGCGGCAAGGCCGTTACTACTCCCGAACACACGAGAAGCAATGTGATGTAAAAATGACTCACACCAAAAGAGCCGCTGCCCCGGAACTGCTGCAAAAACAAATAGCCAAGGGCCAAAGGGGCGACAAAGGCAGTTTCCAATGTCAAGCTTGTAAGGGAATCAAGACTTGTCATTTTTTTAACCAGGCCGTATAGACCAAAGCTGATAGTCAGGGAGAGGGCTGCCCAGGGTATGCTCCCGTACTGTATAGTAAGCACTGAAACACCCATAGCTGCTAATAGTATAGAGATTAACTGCCAAAGATTAAGCCTTTCCTTAAGTACCACCATACCCAGAAAAACATTGAAAAGAGGATTAATATAGTAGCCCAGGCTGGCTTCTACCACTCTATTGGCATTAACCGCCCAGATATAAATAAACCAGTTGGCGCTAATGAGAATGGCACCGAGAAAAACAATCGCCAGTCTGGACCGGTCAGAAATCACCTGACGCAAACTATACATGCGCCCGGAAAACAATAAAAGAAAGGAAACAAAAAGGAAGGACCAGAAAATGCGGTGACCCAGAATTTCCGCGGCAGGTACCTGCTTCAGTTCTTTCCAGTAAAGGGGAAGAACACCCCAGACGGTGAAGGCAGCCGCCGCATACCATATCCCTGTTAAGCTTTCATTATTACTTAACTCCCGGTTATCTTTAAAGGACATATTAAAACCTCATTCCTGCAGCCAACGGGTGTAAGGCTCGAAATATTGTTACCCTTACCAGGCAAAATTTTTTATATTTATGTTATGCATAATAGACGTCTTTTTACATTTTGTCAATCAGCCCATCGCTGCTGAACTTCGAATCTATATTTCCTCATTAAAAACTAAGGACTGTGCCCTTAAAAGACACAGTCCTTAACTACTTACGCTTTTTCTATTTTGGCCCAGGAGTCTCGCAGCCCCACAATTCTATTAAAGACCAGTTTTTCCTCTGTAGAATCGGGATCTGCACAGAAATATCCCTGTCTTAAAAACTGGTAGCGGCTGCCTGGGGCAGCACCGGCTAAGCCAGGTTCCACCAGACAGTTGGGGAGTGTCACCAGGGAGTTAGGGTTGAGCTTTGCTTTCCAGACACTGTTTTCTTCCTCTTCATCCCCGCCCCCTTCTAACAGCAGGTGCTCATAGAGGCGCACTTCTGCCCGGAGGGCATGGGCAGCAGAGACCCAGTGGATGGTACCCTTCACTTTGCGGCCACTGGTATCGGCACCACTTCGTGTGGCAGGGTCATAAGTACAGTGCAGTTCTATGACTTCACCGGTTTCTTCGTCTTTAATAACTTCCTCACATTTGATAATGTAAGCATGCTTCAGGCGAACCTCCTGCCCGGGAGCCAAACGGAAGTATTTCTTAGGGGGATTTTCCATGAAATCTTCCTGTTCGATATATATTACCCGGGAAAAGGGGATTTTCCGGGAACCCATTTCCGGGTTTTCCGGATTATTCTCCGCTTCCATTTCTTCCACCAGATCTTCGGGATAGTTGGTGATAACCACCTTCAAGGGACGCAGCACTGCCATCACCCGGGGAGCCTTGAAGTTCAAATCTTCCCTAATGCAGTGTTCCAGAAGGGCTATATCCACGGTACTGTTACTCTTGGCCACGCCGATACGGTCACAAAAATCCCGGATGGCTTCGGGAGTATAGCCCCGCCTCCTTAAACCGGAGATGGTAGGCATCCGCGGGTCATCCCACCCGCTCACATATCCCTCTTCTACCAGTTGCCGCAAGTATCGTTTACTCATAATAGTATTAGTAAGATTTAACCGGGCAAATTCAATTTGTTGCGGGCGGCTTTTCAGACGGCTGTCCTGGAGACAATTATCGATAACCCAATCATAAAGGGGCCGGTGGTCCTCAAACTCCAGGGTGCAAATGGAATGAGTGATACCCTCCAATGCGTCAGAGAGAGGGTGGGCATAATCATACATGGGATAAATGCACCATTTATCCCCGGTCCTGTGATGGGTAGCCCGCATAATGCGGTAAAGCACCGGGTCTCGCATGTTCAGGTTGGGTGAGGCCATATCTATCTTCGCCCGCAGGACACGGGAACCGTCGGGGAACTCCCCTTTTCTCATGCGCTCAAATAAGTCCAGGTTCTCTTCCACGGAACGGTTGCGATAGGGGCTTTCTTTCCCTGGCTCAGTAAGGGTACCCCGGTACTCTTTCATTTCCTGGGAACTTAAATCACATACGTAGGCCTTACCCGCCTTGATTAGTTTGACGGCAAACTGGTAAAGCTCTTCAAAATAATCGGAGGCATAGAACATCCGGTCACCCCAGTCAAACCCTAACCACTTTACGTCCTGCTGGATGGATTCGACAAACTCCACTTCCTCTTTACTGGGGTTAGTATCATCGAACCTTAAGTTGCATAAACCCCCGTATTCATTGGCCAGGCCAAAATTAAGGCAGATGGATTTGGCATGTCCTATATGCAGGTACCCGTTGGGTTCGGGAGGAAAACGGGTATGGACGCGGCCATCGTTTTTCCCCATCCGCAAATCTTCATTAATAATATTTTTTATAAAGTTGGAAGGCTGGGGCAAATTAGGGGGTGCATCCGGTGTTTTCATCTATCAAAATACCTCCTTGAGTTGAATATTGTCTCCTAGAATGGGAAGTTGTTTTTAACTTAAAGTAAATTGTACCACAAAATTTAAATGTCTCCTATATTCATCTCGCCAGCCTCAACCCCAGCTTTTGGGCATAAAGATAACCCCATGTATAAAAGAACATCATTTTGGAATAATTCGTAATGCATTCGGCTAATACTTAAAAACTCTTTGCAGGTGATTTATGAAAAAAGAAGAGCTTTTAGCCAAATTAAACTGGTTTTATAACCTGGAACTTAGTCAGGTGGATTTATACACTGCACAAAGTAAATCTCTAAATGATCCGGATATATGTATGGCTTTTGAGCGTATTGCTATAATTGAACAGCAGCACGTGGATAACATCGCCAATGCTATCCACGAACTGGGCGGCCAACCCAGTAAGATAGGGGATGTCGTAGCTCCCATTGTGGGAAATGTAACAGGAAGAATACTTTCGCTGTCAGGTGTAGAGCATGTCCTGAACATCAACATCTTACTGGAGCAAAGGGCTATGGAGGATTATCGGAACCTAATAAATGACCTCAGCAACACTAGATATCCCGGTCACCTTATCAAAACTCTCCAGTATAATCTCATCGACGAGGGCCTGCATGCTGCCTGGTTTAAGGAAAAACTCGGTGTTTACGGCGAAAAGGAAAAACAGACATAAGACGGGTCTGTTTTTTGTTACCGCTTAAACACCGTGGCAACGGCAGTACGTACACTGCTTAACATTACGCCGGTAAATCCGCTGTGTCCCAGAATTTCTTCCAGGGCTGCAATCACCCTGTCTATAGCCTCATAGCTTACGGTGAGTGGGGGTTCCAGC
>JAIHAN010000014.1 GCA_020054815.1 Peptococcaceae bacterium
TGATTATTTATTGTTGGATAAAAAGTCCCCTTTTTTGCTGGAATTATGTGAACATCATATCAGCGGACAGTTGAAAGTAGCACCGGAACATGCCGCACCCAAGGTGACATCCCTTATGGGAAAATCCCCTATCACCGTTTTTGACCAGTTTCATCAGGCCTATCACGCCACAAATAAACGGCTCAAGAAAAAACAGTATCTCATCCCGTACTTCATGTCCGGGCATCCCGGTACAACATTGACAGATGCCATCTATTTAGCCGAGTACCTGCGGGATTTTGGTTTTCAGCCTGATCAGGTCCAGGAGTTTATCCCAACTCCCGGCAGCCTGTCTACCTGTATGTATTATACCGGTCTTGATCCCTTTACTCATCAGAAGGTTCACGTGCCTGATCCAGAAGAAAGAATTCTGCAAAGGGCACTCTTACAGTATAAAAAGCCCGAGAATTATTCTCTTGTCCTGTCTGCTCTAAAAAAAGCGGGACGACAGGATTTAATCGGTACCGGAAAAGAGTGCCTCATTCCGCCGCCAAGCAATGTTAATAACCGGACGGCCAATTTAACTAAATCGACATCGGGTATAAATAAAAAGCGGCGCAAGTTTTTTTGACAGGGGAGAGAATCCTAAGATATACTTAAACAAGATGCAAAATCGGAGGCTTGCTATGTCCTATCTTGTAAAAATCGTAACCTTAGGCTGTCCCAAAAATACAGTAGACAGCGAACAAATCCTGGGACAGCTTTTTCGCCATGGCCATCAACCGGTAGATGACCCTTCAAAAGCGGAGGTTATTGTGATTAATACCTGCGGTTTCATTGAAAGCGCCAAACGGGAATCTATCGAAACCATTCTTGAACTGGCCCAGCAGAAAATTGAGGGAAAATGCCAGTACCTCATTGTTACAGGCTGCCTGGTGCAAAAATATGCCGATGAACTAAAGGCAGAACTTCCGGAAGTTGATTTGTTTTTAGGAACAGGGGATATTCACTTGCTGCCGCAACTCCTGGCTTCTCTAAAACCTGGTGTCCGTATAGCCCAGGTGGGTGACCCTGACAATTATCTTTTTGATGATGAAATTCCTCTGGTCCCCGGCCATATTAAACACTATGCCTATGTGAAGATTGCGGAAGGGTGTAACAATTGCTGTACTTACTGTGTCATCCCGTCCATGCGGGGAAAATACCGCAGCCGTTCCCTGGAGTCCATTGTTCATGAGGTTTCTAAACTTACTGAAAATGGTGTCAAAGAAGCTATTTTAGTAGCACAAGATATCACTTTGTACGGTTATGACAAATATGGCCGGTATATGCTGCCTGCCCTCCTGCAAGAATTGGTTAAGTTAAAAAATCTGCAGTGGATAAGGCTTCTTTATTGCTATCCTAACCGCCTTACCGATGAACTGCTTTTAACCATAAAAAAAGAACACAAAATCTGCCGGTACCTGGACATTCCTTTACAACACATTTCAGACTCCGTGTTAAAGGCCATGGGACGCCCCATGGGCAAACAAGATACCATAGATTTACTGAAAAAAATCCGTAAGTTGCTGCCCGGTGTCACACTTCGTTCTACTTTTATCATTGGTTTCCCCGGGGAGAGTGAGGAGGATTTTGCACAGTTACTGGCTTTTCTGGAAGATATGCAGTTTGAAAGGGCCGGCTTTTTTACCTATTCACCTGAACCCGGTACAAAAGCCGCCGGTCTGCCGTTGCAAATTCCCGAGGAAGTCAAGGAACTGCGCTTACAACAGGCCTTAGCCGTACAGGAAAAAATACTTGCCGCCAAACAAGCCCAACAAGTAGGAATGATTATCCCTGTGATTGTTGATGGACCAAGCCCAGAATATGAGGGGTTATGGGAAGGACGCACTCAGGGAGATGCACCTGAAATAGATGGGGTCGTTTATATTAAACCTGCACCAAATCTTAGACAAGGTGATATAATAAATATCAAGATTACTCACAGCCAAGATTTTGCCTTAATGGGAGAGGTCAACGATGAACCTGGCCAATAAGCTAACTTTATCCCGGATATTTCTTATCCCGGTCTTCATGCTGGTCTTATTAATCCGCATTCCCTTTGGTGAATATATAGCCGCCCTCATCTTCATCATTGCGGCCAGTACTGACGGTTTAGACGGTTACATTGCCCGCAAACGTAAACAGATAACAAATTTGGGGAAACTAATGGATCCTCTGGCTGATAAATTATTAATCTCGGCAGCCTTAATTTCTTTAGTGGAACTGGGGAAAATCTCCGGATGGATTGCTGTAGTGATTATTGGCCGGGAATTTTTCGTTACAGGACTGCGCGCCATTGCTGCCGCCGAAGGTGTAGTGATTGCTGCGAGTCCACTGGGAAAAATTAAAACAATTAGCCAAATTGTGGCGATTTCGGCTATCCTTCTCAACAATTTTCCTTTAAGCCTGATTACAGATCTTCCTTTTGGCGAATATGCCATGTATGTCGCAGTTTTCTTTACCATCTGGTCAGGCGTTGATTATTATTTGAAAGCCCGTAAAAGTTCGAGGCTGAAGTTGGAATGACGACTGTTATCAGAATCATCGCTACCGGCTTTGGCACCGGATATTCACCGTGGCTTCCCGGGACCACAGGTAGTGCCCTGGCTGCCGTTATCGCCTGGTTTATACCTCTTAACATCTGGCATATTGTTTTTTTATGCCTGGCCGGCATCTTTGTCTGTGCAAAAGGGGAAATTCTCTTAAATGAGCATGATAGCCCCCATATTGTTTTTGATGAATTCTGCGGCATCTTTATTGCGACCTGGGGTTTAACTTCACTACCAAGCTTTTTCCTGGCGTTTATCCTTTTTCGTTTTTTTGACATGGTAAAACCTTACCCCATTTCTAAATTACAGGAACTGCCTGGCGGGTGGGGGGTTATGGCTGATGACCTGGCCGCCGGTTTAATTGCCCGCCTTCTGGTTCATTTGGCTAGCATATTTTTTTAACGAAGTAAGCCCTGTTTTTAGGCGGGGCTTAAATTTTTGCATACATAGTATATCTTAAGTCTGTTGACAGGGTATAAAGTAGGACTTGTCTACTTTCCAGCCTTTCTCTAAGGAGGAAATAGTACTTTTGTGCTATAATACTCAAGAAGAGAGGAGGTAAGTCATGTCACAAAAATTACTGCGTTTCTTTACTACCATATTGATCGGTTTTATTACACTTGCTGTGTTAGTCGGTGGGACTTACTTCTATAATAAATTAGTCTTTACCGAACCTCTGGAAGCGGCTGTGACCAAGCTGCCTTCGGTCAGTGCTTTTAAATTCGAGCAGGTCAACTCCCGCTCAAAAATTACAGTACAGTTTAAAGACTCCCAGAGATTGCGAGACAGTTTTTATCAGCTCCTGGACCAAATGGAGAAACAATCTCCTAAAAACCTGGCTCACCTCACCGTAGAGATCGCCAATACGCCTAATGCTGCTCTGGAGAAGTTTTTGACGGACAGCCGTTTACCTATTTTTGAAGCACTAAGTACGGGAAAATTTACGGAACTTCCTAACCATTTGACATTTTTAGCCCAAAAAAACTCAGTGACCTATACGTTAGACCTTGATAACAACTTTATTTTTCTAACTGCAAAAAATGAGCAGCAAACTGCTCATATTATCATTAATAGGGGAAGTTCACCTATACAGATTATTAATACCATGGGAGGGAACTATTTATAATGAAAAAAGAAATACTATTCGGAATACTGGCCGGGTTCCTCTCCTTCCTGGTATATCTGGGATATGATATAACACCTGTCATCATCCTGGGAGCCCTGGGCTTTATGCTTTATTTCGTGATGCAGAAAAAAGGACTTCTCAAATTAGATTCCTATCAAAAAGTCATCCAAAACAAAGCATTTCATTTTGAAGATATAGGCGGGCAGGAGACTGCCAAGCAAGAACTTAAAGAAGCTTTAGAATTCCTTATTAAAGCTGATAAAGTGAACCGCATGGGAATTAGACCCCTTAAAGGCATCCTCTTAACAGGCCCGCCCGGTACCGGTAAAACACTGTTGGCCCGGGCGGCCGCCGGTTATTCAGATGCTGTCTTCCTGGCCACTTCAGGAAGTGAGTTTATCGAAATGTATGCCGGTGTAGGTGCGCAAAGAGTAAGGGGTTTGTTTCAATCAGCCAGGGAGATGGCCAAAAAGCAAAAGAAAAACAGGGCTATTATCTTCATTGATGAAATAGATGTTTTAGGGGGCAAAAGAGGCAGTCATACCAGCCACCTGGAATATGACCAGACCTTAAACCAGCTCCTGGTGGAAATGGATGGTCTCGAAAACGACCAGGAAGTCCAAATTCTTTTGATCGCCGCTACCAACAGGCCTGATTTGTTAGACCCGGCTCTTTTACGCCCTGGCCGTTTTGACAGGCAGGTGAAAGTTGATTTGCCCGATAAAGAGGGACGTTTGGCCATCCTTAAACTCCACTGCCGCAATAAACCCCTGGCCGATGATGTCTGTATCGAGGAAATTGCCAACGGCACCTTCGGTTTTTCCGGGGCCCATCTGGAAAATGTAACCAACGAAGCCGCCATCCTGGCCTTGCGGGATAAGAGTCCTTTTATTAAGCAGACACATCTGAGAGAAGCCGTGGACAAAGTGATTCTCGGCGAAAAACTGGGTAACCGGGCAAGCAGCGCTACCTTGCACAGAGTAGCTATTCATGAGGCAGGCCATGCCTTAGTAAGTGAATTGTTAAAACCGGGCTCGGTAGACCAGGTAACAGTAACCTCACGGGGGAATGCCCTGGGCTATGTTCGCCATACCCAGGAAGAAGACGAACCCCTTTACACCAAAACAGCCTTAGAGAACCAGATCATGGTTCTCCTGGCCGGGGCCCTGAGTGAAGAGATTCATTTAGGTGAAAAAAGCACAGGGGCTACCAATGACTTTCAACGGGCTCTGGAATTAACGCAAAAAATTGTTTCCAGTGGCTTATCAAGGCTTGGTGTAGTATCCCCGGATCATTTACCGGAAAATGAATTCTATCAAGTTTGCCAGGAAATCCTGCGCCAACAGGAAAATAATGTATTAGAAATACTGAATGAAAATAAAGAGATGATTTTATGCATAGTAGAACACCTCAAAGAGAAAGAAAAAATCTCAGGAACTGAACTGCGTTCCCTGATGCAGCAAGGAACTAAGAGCACAGCTATGTCCGCATAGCGGTGCTTTTTTTATTACCCTTTGCCTGGCAACATTGATTTATAGAGTAATTTTGGTTACAATGAAGCAAGCAAGAGAAGGCGGGAGAGTAATGATCTTATGAATGGGGAAATTATTTCTATAGGAACCGAATTGTTACTGGGTCAAATAATTAATACTAATACCAGGTATCTTTCGGAGAAATTGGCCGGCCTGGGAATTAATGTTTATTATCACACCTCTGTCGGCGATAATAAAAAACGGATTATGGATGCCTTAACCATAGCCCGTTCCCGTGCACAGCTGATTATTCTGACGGGGGGGCTTGGCCCTACGGATGACGATCTCACCAAAGAAACTTTGGCGGAATTTCTAAATTTATCCCTGGAGATAAATCCGGAGGAATTAGCCAAACTGAAGGAATTTTTTGCCAGAAGAAACAGTGAAATGACAGAGAATAACATCAAACAGGCGGCGTTTGTGCCGGGTGCAACCATTTTAGTCAATGACAGGGGAACAGCCCCGGGTATGGCCCTGCAGCATGAAGGGTGTGCTTATCTTATCCTTCCCGGTCCCCCGGTGGAGATGGAACATATGTTTTCCCAATACGCTGTTCCCTGGCTTCGAGAAAATGTGATTCCTCCGGGGACTAAAGGTTTGTTTTCTCATGTCTTGAAATTTGTGGGTATTGGGGAATCCAAATTGGAATGGATGCTCAAAGACCTTTTTGTCCGGCAAACCGAACCCACTTTGGCCTTACTTGCCAAAAGCGGTGAAGTTCACCTGCGTTTAACGGCCCGGGCCCGGGACAAGGAGGAGTTTCTCCAAATCATCTTCCCGTTAGTGAGAGAAATTCGAGAACGTGTAGGGGAATATTTATTTGCCACAGATGAGGTATCACTGGTGGACAGCATTGCAGAAGAGCTAAAGGCGCACAACTTGACTGTCAGTACCGCCGAATCATGTACCGGCGGCATGCTGAGTCAGGTTTTAACCTCGGTACCGGGTTCATCCCTTTATTTTCTCGGTTCCATTACAGCTTACAGCAATGACATTAAGACGAAAATATTAGGGGTTCCGGAAGAGGTTATTGCCGCTCACGGCGCGGTAAGCCAGGAGACCGCAAGTTTTATGGCCAATAGAATCAGAGAACTTACCGGAAGTATGCTGGGCATTGGCATTACCGGCATTGCCGGACCCGGAGGAGGCAGCAGCGACAAACCTGTGGGTTTAGTCTACATAGCCCTTGCTGCCTCCGATCTTCACTGGTCCTCCGGTTATCACTTTACCGGAGACAGGGATACCATTCGCCAGCGGGCTACTATAACTGCCCTCAATCTCATCCGTAAATATTTAGGTGTCAGGAAAAGATGACAAAAACAATGATTTATGTTAAGGTTGTCCTCTTATCTTTATTCCTTGCCTTATTATTCATTTCCGTTTTTGGTTCCATGTCCTTTCACCTGAAAGCTTTGGAATGGCGTATTTCTTTACAGGTACTGGACCATGGTCTAACAGAATTCAGGCTCCCTCCCGTGGGTACCATCTCAGCCAAAACCCATCTCAGCCCCTTAAAAATTAGTCTGGAATTGCTTAATATTGACCTGGACAGCTTACAGCAACTGCTTTCCGCCCGAGTGGGGTCAAAACAGTTATGGACAGAGCTTAGGTCGGAAGCCATAAGAATAGGTATTCTTTATATACTGCGTCTCTCAATTCTGGCCATCTTAGGCGGCATCATAGGTGCCATCCTCATTACGGGTAAACAGGTTAAACCGGCGCTCTTAGGAGCTGTAGCCAGTTTGCTCCTTTGTTTTACCCTCCTGGGTTTAACTTATGCCACCTATGATAAGGAAAAGTTTCGTTCCCCCGAATTCCAGGGGGCTTTGAAAGCAGCTCCCTGGGCTGTGAACATGGTGGAAACGGCCCTGCACAAGTTTAATCTTTTAGGTGAACAAATGAAGATCATGGCCGCCAATCTTAACAGTCTCTACGAAAGAATTAATGAAGTCAGTCCTGTCTTAGAAAAAGAGGACGATCTTCTGGTTCTTCATGTCAGTGATATGCATAACAACCCTGTGGCCCACCAATTTTTACAGCAGATCGTCACCAGTTTTTCGGTGGATATGGTCATTGATACGGGTGATATCACAGATTTTGGCACCCCCGTAGAAGGCCTTTTACTCAAAGGATTGATGGATTTTAAAATCCCCTATGTATTTATTCCGGGTAACCATGATTCACCGGACATTGTGAAACAACTTTCCCGCTATCCTCAAGTACAGGTTCTTACGGGTGGGATCGTAGACGTACAGGGCTTACGTATCCTGGCCATGGCTGACCCCTCCTCAACTTCCAGGAAAATCGCATCCTCCGACAATGAAGTGGTAGAGCGGTATAGGGCCAAGTTACTACAGTTATGGAACGAAGCGGTGAAAAAGCCCCATCTCATTGCTGTGCATAATTTTAATATTGCCGAACCTTTGCTGGGACAAACCCCTTTGATTTTATTCGGACACACCCACCAGTATTCCATTAGCCAGGAGAAAGGAACGGTTCTGATCAACGCGGGGACCACAGGGGCGGCCGGTTTAAGAGGGCTGCAGGCCACCAAAGAGATACCCTATTCTGTGGTGCTCTTACATTTTCGGAGAAACTCCCAAAATGAACCGGAACTGGTAGCTGCCGATACGATCCGGGTGTACAACCTGGAACGGGGCTTTACCCTGGAAAGGAAACTATTTAAGACAAGTGGAGTGAATACGGGAAAAAAATAATTATTATTATCGTTTTTGAAAGGAGTCTTTTCATGCAAGAGAAATTCGGACAGCTTTCTTTATCAAGGAAGGTGGTGGCTGCCCTTTCCGATATGGGTTTTGAGGAACCTACCCCCATACAGTCCCAGGCTATTCCCCTGGTTATGGAAAACCAAGACGTTATTGGCCAGGCCCAAACTGGAACCGGTAAAACCGCAGCCTTCGGTATCCCTATTGTAGAAAAAATCAATCCCAAATGGTTTGCGGTACAGGCTTTAATCTTAACACCGACCCGGGAGTTAGCCATCCAGGTAGCAGGAGAAATCGCCAGTATCGGCAAACATAAACAGGTGAAGGTCTTACCCATTTACGGGGGGCAGTCCATAGAGCGCCAGATACGTTCCCTGCGTTTTGGCGTCCACGTAGTCATTGGTACCCCTGGCAGGATCCTGGATCACCTGGAACGGAGAACCCTGAATTTAGAAAACGTAAAAATTTTCGTCCTCGATGAAGCCGATGAAATGCTGGACATGGGTTTCATTGAAGACATTGAAAACATCTTACAGAAAACACCCGTGGAGAGGCAAACCCTCTTGTTCTCAGCCACCATGCCCTTGCCCATCCAGCGTTTAGCTGAGAAATATTTGAAAAATCCTCGCCTTATTACCATCAACAAAGACACTCTAACCGTACCCCTCATTCAACAGTATTATTTTGAAGTTGCCCAGGGTTCCAAGGTGGATGCCCTCTGTCGTATCCTCGATTATGAAAACTATGAATCGGCCCTTATTTTTTGCCGTACCAAACGGGGTGTGGACGAACTGGTAGCAAGCCTGCAAACCAGAGGTTATTTTGCCGAGGGTTTACATGGTGATTTAACACAAGCCCAGCGGGATAAAACCATGAAAAGTTTTCGCCAGGGTGAAGTTGATCTATTGGTAGCTACTGATGTGGCCGCCCGGGGTCTGGATATAGATAAAATCACCCATGTCATTAATTTTGATATACCCCAGGATCCCGAATCTTACGTACACCGTATTGGCAGGACGGGGAGAGCGGGAAGAGAAGGGAAAGCCTTAACACTGATTACGCCCCCGGAATATCGCCAGTTAAGACTTATTGAAAAATTAGTAAAAGCCAAGATTACCAGGGCCTCTTTACCGTCTTTGCAGGAAGTGGTGGAACAGCAGAAAGAAGTTATCTTTCAATCCCTGCAAAACATTGTACAGGAAGGCAACCTGGGGACTTATCAATCCATTGCCCTGGATATGATGTCCCGTTTTGATCCCGTGGATTTAACGGCGGCAGCCCTCAAATATGCCTTTACCCTGAGGGGAGTTGAATTAAGTGAAGTAGACTTTAGTGCCGATTTTGGGAATACCGGTGCCAAACCCGGTATGGTCAGGCTGTTTATGACCATCGGCCGGCAGCAGAAAATACGGCCTGCAGACCTGGTTAACCTCGTGGCCAACGAAACGGGAATATCTCCTAAAGCCGTGGGGGATATCGATATCTACGATAAATTTACTTTTATGGAGGTCCCGGAGGATATGGCCCACAGGGTCATTCATATTATGGACCGGCAGTTTATTAACGGGAAGAGAATCTCCGTACAGCCTGCACGGGCCAAATAGGAGGGAGAATATTAAGTGGTCCAAACAATACGGGCTTTTTGGGCCTTTGAATTACCTGAACCGGTAGTGGAAGCTGTCACGCAGTTACAAACTGAACTGGCCCGTATTTTTTCACACTTAAGATGGGTTAACTCAGCTAATCTTCATCTTACTTTACATTTTCTAGGAGATATTCATCCTTCTTTAGTGGAAAAAATGCTGCGTGAGTTTACCCCCATATTGCAGAAAACCCCGACTCCCTTCATGTCCCTGGGGAAAATTGGCGCCTTTCCCCGTTGGTCTGAACCCAGGGTTATCTGGCTGTCCCTTACCGGCAATCATACCATTTTACGAAAAATTTATGGCGATACAGCCGCAGCCATAGGTAAATTAGGAATTCCTGTTGATGCTGCCAGGCCCTATACCCCCCACATTACTTTAGCCCGCATTAACACCAAACTAAAACCCAACTTCTCGGGATTCGCCACCATGAAAGACCATCCCCTGCCTAACCTTCCCGGCTTCTACCTGGGCAAACTTACCCTTTATGCCAGCAAACTTACGCCGGCAGGGCCCATCTATACACCGCTCCATAGCTATCATTTGAAATAATCGTAATTGACAAAGCATACCATAAATTCTATAATTGGCTTATCGAACACATGTTTTGTGTAAGGAGGGTTTACATGTCAGATAAGAAAAAGGCTTTGGAAATAGCGCTTTCTTCCATAGAAAAACAGTTTGGTAAAGGTTCGATTATGCGCCTGGGTGAAGCCTCAGGCAAGCTGCAGGTTGATGTCATTTCTACCGGGGTTCTCACCCTGGATATGGCCTTAGGTGTAGGCGGGGTGCCGCGGGGAAGAGTGGTGGAAATCTATGGACCGGAATCTTCCGGTAAAACCACCGTGGCCCTTCATGTCATTGCCGAAGCCCAGAAAAACGGGGGCACGGCGGCCTTTATCGACGCTGAACATGCTCTAGACCCGATTTACGCAAAAAATCTCGGCGTGGATATAGACAATCTCCTCATCTCCCAGCCTGATACGGGTGAACAGGCCCTGGAAATTGCCGAAGCTTTGGTAAGAAGCGGCGCCATCGACGTCATCGTTGTAGACTCGGTAGCTGCTCTGGTTCCCCGGGCGGAGATAGAAGGGGAAATGGGTGACGCCCATGTGGGATTGCAGGCCCGTTTAATGTCTCAGGCCCTGCGCAAATTAACAGGGGCTATCAGCAAATCCCGTACAACAGCCATTTTCATCAATCAGATTCGCGAAAAAGTGGGTGTGATGTTTGGTAATCCGGAGACTACTCCCGGGGGACGTGCCCTTAAATTTTATGCCTCTGTGCGGATGGAAGTCAGGAAAATTGAAACGCTAAAGCAAGGTGCGGAGATCGTCGGCAGCCGTACGCGGGTCAAAGTGGTAAAAAACAAAGTGGCACCTCCTTTTAAACAAGCCGATTTTGACATTATGTACGGTGAGGGGATTTCCCGGGAAGGCAGCATTATCGATTTAGCCACTGAGCTTGATATTATGAATAAAAGCGGCGCCTGGTATTCTTATAACGATAATCGTTTAGGCCAGGGCAGGGAAAACGTAAAACAGTACTTAAAAGATAATCCCCAAATTGCTAAGGAAATCGAAAATAAAATTAGGGCTAATTTTAATATAAGTTTGCTCAAATCCTCGGGCACCGACGAGGACTACGCGGTGGAATAAATGATGAAGGATCCCCTGGCGCTGGCCTTAAAAAAACTTGCAAATAAAGTCTACAGTTTCCGGGAAATGCAACAAATCCTGACTTCGTGTGGCTACGATCAAGAGGAAATAACTAACGTTTTGCAAAGACTTGTTAGCTGGGGTTATTTAAATGACGAGAAATTAGCGGAGAGTATTTATTCATACCATGTAAATTATAAACCCTGTGGCAGGAGCCTGCTCCTGAGGAAAATGCTTTATAAAGGTATTCCCACTGATATAGCTGCCTCGGTGTTAAATCACTTAGATGAAGAAACAGAATTGTCTTTGGCTCATAAGCTAACCAATAAATACACAGCAAATAAAAAAGGATTTACCCGTCGGCAACTGGCTGTAAAAACGGCCCATTATCTTAAAACAAAAGGTTTTTCCACAAAAACAATCCGGAGGATTATAGAAAACCTCGATGTCTTTGAGGACCAGTTTTTTGATTAATTTAAGAAAGTATACCTTATCCTGGACAGGGGTATTAGGGACATCCAGTCTTAACTTGACAGGTTTTGTAATAACAATTACAATAATTACGAGAGAAACGAGGTATGAATATTTCTGCCATAATGGATTTTAGCATAGATATTTCGCTTTAAATCCCATATACGGGTATTATCATATATACAAGTGAATACTAGGCCCCAAGCCAAAGTATATGCTTTGTAACCCGTTTACAAATAATGGTAGTTATGGATATATCATAACCGAGTTTCCCTCGGTTATATTTTTTTTATATAGGAGGTGAGCACGATTTTTCTATATTATCTTATTACCGCTTTATTAGCAGGACTAGTCGGTATTTCCGCAGGTTATATAATACGTAAGAATATTGCTGAAGCGAAAATCGCTTCTGCTGAAGAAGCCGCAGCCAAGATCTTAGAGGATGCGGAAAAAGAGGCAGAGGCCAAAAAGAAGGAAGCCATTTTAGAAGCGAAAGAAGAAGTCCATAAATTACGTAATGAGGTCGAGAGAGAAAACAGAGAAAGACGTAATGAAATGCAGCGTATTGAACGTAGATTGCTGCAAAAGGAGGAGTCCTTAGACCGTAAAGCTGAGGCTATGGACCGTAAAGAAGAAAACCTCCATAAATTGGAGCAAGAAATCAGTACCCTGAAGAAAGGCGTTACTGAACTTTATCAAAAGCAGCTATCTGAACTGGAGAGAATTTCTAACCTGTCTTTCGAACAAGCCCGCGAACTCCTGTTGTCAAGGGTTGAAGATGAGATTAAACATGAGACGGCCATTATGATCAAGGAACTGGAAAATCAGGCCAAAGAAGAGGCTGAAAAAAAGGCACGGGAAATTATATCCCTGGCTATTCAGCGCTGTGCTGCCGACCATGTAGCCGAAACTACAGTATCGGTAGTAGCCCTCCCCAACGACGAAATGAAGGGCCGTATCATTGGCCGCGAAGGCCGTAATATCAGAACTTTAGAGACACTGACAGGCATTGATCTCATTATTGATGATACGCCGGAAGCAGTGATCCTTTCCGGATTTGATCCCATTAGACGTGAAGTGGCCAGGACAGCTCTGGAGAAATTAATCCTGGATGGCCGTATCCATCCGGCCCGTATCGAAGAAATGGTTGAAAAAGCTCAGAAAGAAGTAGACCAGAAAATACGGGAGGAAGGCGAACAAGCTACCTTTGAAACAGGCGTCAATGGTCTTCATCCCGAACTCATAAAATTATTAGGTCGCCTGAAATTTAGGACAAGTTATGGTCAAAGTGTCTTAAAGCATTCCATTGAAGTATCTCATTTAGCCGGAATTATGGCCGCGGAAATTGGAGCCGATGTGGTCCTGGCCAAACGGGCCGGTCTCTTGCATGACATAGGTAAAGCAGTGGACCATGAGGTAGAAGGGCCTCATGTAGCCATAGGGGCGGACCTGGCTAAAAAGTACCGGGAAAGTCCTGAAGTGATTCATGCTATTGCTGCCCACCACGGCGATGAGGAGTTTAAATCAGTGGAGGCTGTTTTAGTGGCCGCAGCTGATGCTATTTCTGCCGCACGCCCCGGGGCCAGACGTGAAACCCTGGAAAATTATATTAAGCGCTTGGAAAAATTGGAGGAGATTGCCAATTCATTCGAGGGTGTGGATAAATCCTTTGCGATACAAGCGGGAAGAGAGATTAGAATCATTGTTAAGCCAGAAAAGGTCGATGACGCTACTGCAGTAAGAATGGCCCGCGACATTGTGAAAAGGATTGAGAATGAGTTGGAATATCCGGGACAAATCAAAATTGTCGTGGTAAGAGAAACTCGTGCTGTTGATTATGCTAAATAAGCGACCTTAAAGGTCGCTTTTTCCATTTATCCCATTTAATAATTGTGGGTTGACATCTTTAAATTAGAGGATTTTCCCCGGGGGATGACGAAATAGAAATTTTGTATGTCAGCAAAGGATGGTGTAAAACATGCAACTGAAAAAGAAGCTCGATGATGAAGAAAGCATTAGTCTCCTTACATCATTACTGGTTCGTTACCCGGAAGTAGGTACGATCAATTATTCTCCCAGGGGGCATTTACTGAAACTAAAGTTTATCTTAAAAGAGGAGCTTGATAAAAAAACCATACGGCAAATCAGTGAAGAGCTAGAGAATTGTATTTATACATACATGTACTACGAGAGTAAGTCAGAACCCAAATATCTTAAAACAAAATATAATGTTGGTTCGGGAATTACTATTTTTGAAATAACCAGAGATGCCGGTACATTAACACAAAAAGAAATAGGATTAATCATCTGTCTACTCAGAGAACGTCTTAACCACAGCCTGGTAACAGATGGTTATTTTGCCCAGGATGATGAACTCATAGAACAGGACGATTTTATCCGCCACATGCTGGATAACCTGCGCGGGAAAAATTTAAAAAATGGCTTAATCGCAGTTAGAGAAGAGGGCAGAGTCCTAATCTTTACAAGATAGTTACCGGATAGAAATTGGCAATAATAGTTTTACATACTACCTCTTTTGGTCATATGGAGGCTTTTTATGTTACGTATTTTAATGGTCGGCGATATTGTGGGCCGTCCAGGACGCAGGGCCGTTAAACAACTGATTCATCCCTTAAAAAAGAAATACGGCATAGATTTCGTCATCGCCAACGGTGAAAACGCTGCAGGTGGTAATGGTCTTACCCAGGAAATTGCCGACGAACTCCTGAACGATGGTATAGATTTTATCACCATGGGTAACCACACGTGGGATAAAAAAGAGATCTTGGAATTTATCGATTTAGAACCTCGCCTGATCAGGCCTGCCAACTACCCACCGGGTACTCCCGGCAGGGGCAGCGCCGTGGTTAGAGTTACCAAAGACATAAAAGTAGGTATTGTAAATTTATCGGGCCGTGTTTTCTTACCCCCCCTGGATTGCCCTTTTCGTACCGCCGAGACTATCGTGAACACTTTATTAAAAGAAACCAAAATCATTATTATAGATTTTCACGCCGAAGCTACCTCTGAGAAAATAGCCTTTGGCTGGTATATGGACGGAAAGGCCTCGGCTGTGCTGGGAACTCATACACACGTACCAACAGCCGATGAACGAATCCTGCCTCAGGGTACCGGTTACATTACTGATGTAGGCATGACAGGGCCCCGGGATTCTGTGCTCGGCGTAAAGGCAGATATCGTAATCAGTAAATTCATAACACAGTTACCTGTCCGTTTCGAAGTAGCAGCAGGCCCAGCTCAGTTAAACGGCGTCCTCCTGCACATTAACGAGAAGACCGGGAAAACAGAACATATTGAACGCATCCAGGAAACACTGACAACCTAACGGGCCTTCCATTCATTGTATAGAAAATTTTCATATTTCCATTGGCTTTTAAAGGAATTTTTTTTATTATGTAGAATAGTTACTTAACACGAAAAATCTATTATAAGAGTCGAGGGAGGTAACAAGGTTGGAAGTATTGAAAGTTTCAGCAAAGTCGAGCCCAAACGCTGTTGCTGGTGCATTAGCCGGCGTTATTCGTGAAAGAGGATGTGCAGAAATTCAAGCAATTGGTGCTGGTGCTCTCAACCAATCCGTTAAAGCAGTTGCCATCGCCAGAGGGTTTGTAGCTCCCAGCGGAATCGATTTAATTTGTATCCCCGCTTTTACGGACATTGTTATTGACGGGGAAGAAAGGACTGCCATTAAACTTATTGTAGAGCCGAGATAATCTTGCTAAGCCTGTTCGTGAAACAGGCTTTTTTGTTGTTTCTGTTGCATATATTAATATTGTTATGTTGAAGATAGAAGGTGTCTTCATGAATGAGTACAATTTAAATCTCCATCATCAATCCCTTGTGGTCGACGGCCATTGTGACAGCATCTTAGAATGTTATAAAGAAAAGCGGGATTTTATTAAGAGCGGTCTCAAAGGACACCTGGATTTATCCCGTTTAAAACAAGGCGGGGTAAACTTACAATTCCTGGCCCTGTTTATAGAAACCCAGTATAAGCCTTACGGGGCCCTCTGTCGTGTTTTAGAACTCTTAGATTTCTTCTACAGCCTGAAAAATGAGAGGGGAGAATCGTTACAAATTATTAAAGAACAGAAAGATTTACTCTCTCTTAATACAGAAACCGTAAAATTTCTTTTAACGGTGGAAGGGGGCGAAGCCCTGGAGGGTCAGCTTAGTACATTGAGAATTCTCTTTCGCTTAGGGATACGCAGTGTGACACTGACCTGGAACCAAAGAAATCAATTGGGAGACGGTGTTTGGGAAAGAGAAAGCGGGGGAGGGTTAACCACATTTGGTAAAGCCGTGATTAAAGAAATGAATGACCTGGGGATGCTGGTCGATGTTTCCCATCTTTCGGAAGGGGGATTCTGGGATGTAATTTCCTACACCACCAAACCCATTGCTGCCACCCACTCCTGCTGCCGGGTCCTCCATGAGCATCCGCGAAATTTGCGGAACGAACAGATGGAAGCCCTCCAAAAAAACCAGGGCATCATCGGCATTAACTTTTGTCCCGAATTTTTGGGGAGGGAAAGGGTAACCGCGGAAACTGTTATTGAACATATTGAATATGCCGCCGGTGTTGCCGGAGTCGACCATGTTGGGCTGGGTTCTGATTTTGACGGCATAGAGACAACACCTGCCGGTCTGGAGGATGTGAGCAAAATGCCCCTGCTTACCGAACTCCTTTTACAAAGGGGATGGAAAGAAGAGGAAGTGAGAAAGGTCTTAGGAGGTAATTATATTCGTGTACTCCAGCAAGTCTTGCCCCCTGCTCAAAGTTGATCTGCACGTACACACAACTGCTTCTGACGGGGCTTACAGGCCCAGTGAAGTGATAAGATTCGCCAGGGAAAAGGAACTAGAGTATATAGCTATTACCGATCATGATACTACAGAGGGACTGGCGGAAGCCCTCAGGGAAGGCGATGTGCAGAAGATCAAAGTGTTCCCCGGTGTAGAAATCAGCACCGTCTATGAGGAAGAAGAGATTCATATTCTGGGGTATTTCATTAATACGACCAATAAAGCATTACAGTTAACCTTAAGAAAATTGACCGAGGCCAGGCACAATCGTGCCCGGGCCATGGTGAAAAAACTGCAAGAACTGGGATACAACGTAGCCCTGGAAGAAGTTTTAGCCAGGGCAGGACCGGGTGCAGTGGGCCGGCCTCATATCGCCCTGGTCCTCATGGAAAAGGGCTATTTTACAAGGGTGGAAGAAGTTTTTGCCCAGCTCCTTAACCCGGGCTGCCCGGCCTATGTTCCACGCTTTAAGATCTCTCCCTACAAAGCCGTTGCCTTAATCAAAGGAGCTGAGGGTGTACCGGTTTTAGCCCATCCCGGTGAAAATTTCCCCGCCGGGTTACTGACGGAACTAATAGAAACAGGGCTGTCCGGAATCGAAGTCTATCATCCCCATCACCCACCCCATTTAGAAAAATTTTATTATGAACTTGCTCTGCAGTACGGGCTGCTGGTTACCGGCGGTTCAGACTTTCACGGGCACGATCCTGAAGAACTTAATGAATTTGGCTCTGTGCTGCTGCCTTCCTCCTTTATAACAAGGCTTTTGACAGCACAAAGAAGCAAGGACGGGAATCTTGACCGGTAAGTAAATTGTGTGTTAATATAAATGGGTAAAATTCCATATTAATCACAGGTGCATCGCTTAAAAGAGAAGACCGGTGTGAATCCGGCGCGGTCCCGCCGCTGTAATCGGTAACAAATCTCACATACAGCCACTTATGCTTCATCATAGGGAAGGCGTGAGAGGAGAATGACCCGAGAGCCAGAAGACCTGCCTGGTGATTGTAATCAGACCCCGGTGTAGGGTCTATGGTTACCTTTGGATTAAGAAGCAGGGTGCAGTCCTTTGGTATAACCAGAGGACTTTTTCTATTTCTACTACTCAACTTCCATCTTTTTTATCCCCTCCGGGGGAACTTTTAAAAATTACGTCACCGGACGTTTTCATAAATTGGGAAAGACTAGGAATATCCCCTTGGGAATATAATACTAGAAAGTGCATGTTTTCCAAGGGGGATACGACAATGGTCAATGAGCAGGAATTCATCCGCCTAAAAAACCGTATTAAGGAACTTGAGAACCAGGTGGAACATTTAAGAATCAGCCGCAGGGTTTTAATGAATCTGATTGAAAAAATCGAAAAAGAAAAAAGAACGATTCTTAGCCAGTTGGAAAAAGAAAATAAAAGGCTGCAGCATAATAATCAGCGTTATGCCCAGTGGTTGATGAAAAAGAACCGCAAAATTGTAGAGTTGGAAGCCATTTTTAAGAATGGTACCACACATATGATTTCGGAGGAGTTATGGGAAAAGGATACCTAATTCTGGTCACGGGTGCTGCCCGCAGCGGTAAGAGTTCTTACGCCGAATACCTGGCTAATTTGGCTTCCGAAGAGGTAGCTTATCTGGCTACAGCCCAAGCCCTGGATGAGGAAATGGAGGAACGTATTAGACTACATGCGGAAAGACGTTTTCATACCTGGCAAACTTTTGAAGAACCTTTTAATCCGGGGAAAGTTATTTTAAACCATTACCGGGAATACAAGGTATGGCTCCTGGATTGTATCACGCTCCTGGTGGCCAATCATTTGCTTACAAAAGTGCAACCCCAGGATACTGTATTTGTTTCCACTGAAATAGAAGCGTTCATAACCAGGGAAATCGAAAATTTAATCAACGTTGTCCATACTACGGATATCACCCTGATCGCTGTCACCAATGAAGTAGGCTGGGGGCTGGTTCCCCCGGATCCTCTCAGCAGGGCCTACAGAGATATTGTAGGAAGGGTTAACCAGAAACTTGCTCAGGCCGCAGATGATGTATATTTAGTAACAGTAGGTATACCCATGAAACTCAAATCAGCAGCAAACGGAAGTGGGTCGTAAATGCAGGAGAAGAAACTAAGGCCGGGTTTTACCACAGGCAGTGCAGCCACGGCGGCTGCCCTTGCCGCTGCTTTGACGGCTTTAAACGGCATGGAATATGAGAAGGTTACCATTACCACGCCCCTTGGTACACCCCTCCATATACCGGTACAATTTAAGGGTGTAGCGGATGGGCTTGTGACTTACAGTGTCATCAAAGACGGTGGGGACGATCCCGATGTCACCAATGGCTGCGAGATTCAAGCTGCGGTGGCTTTAACAACGGATGAGAGAATCACGATAAAAGGCGGGAAAGGCGTAGGTATTGTGACCAAGCCCGGCCTTTCCACCCCCGTGGGAGAACCGGCCATCAATCCTGTGCCGCGGCAGATGATTATAGATTCTGTAAAAAAATGTTTGCCGCCTGGCAAGGGGGCAATCATCACTATCAGTGTACCTTTGGGTGAAAGCATTGCCAAAAAAACATTAAACAGCCACCTGGGCATAGTGGGAGGCATTTCCATCCTGGGCACCACGGGCATTGTCTATCCCATGTCCGAGGAAGCCTATAAAACTTCCTTAACTCCCCAGCTCGATGTGATTAAAGCCTTAGGTTATGAAACCCTGGTCTTGACGCCTGGACGAATTGGACAAAGGTGCGCTGAACAGTTTGGTTTTTCTGGGGAGTACATTTGCCTCACTAGCAATTATCTTGGCTACATGCTGGAACAAGCAGTGGAGAAAGGATTCCGAAAGCTCATACTTGCCGGACACCCCGGAAAATTAGTGAAACTGGCGGCGGGAGTTTTTCATACCCACAACCGCATGGGAGACGGGCGCCTGGAAGCCATGGCTGCCGCCGCTGCCGTCTTAGATGCTCCGGCAGCGCTGGTTAAAGATATTTTTTACAGCTTGACCACCGAGGCCGCCATACAGTTAATCGATCAGTGGGAAAAAAGGGATGAATTCTGGACGCTCCTGGCCCACAGAGCAATTGAAAAAGTTGGAAAATATCTTTTCCAGGAAGCATCAGTATCTCTTATCTTTTTTAATTACCAGGGACAGGTGCTGGGCTCAGCAGACCCCGGCAACCTGATAGGAGGATTATTAAATGAATAGTCGCTTACATGTGGTTGGCACTGGTTCCGGTTACCCGGACTATACTTTGCCCCTGGGCTTGAAGATTATCAAAAAATGTCAGGTTTTAGTGGGTGGTCAACGCTTTATACATAACTTTGCCGAAGCCCATCATGAGATATTTTATGTGAAAAATAATTTGCCTGATGTTGTGGCGTATTTGAAAAGTATTTATAAAGAAAAAGAAACATGTGTCCTGGTTTCCGGTGATCCGGGTTTTTATAGTTTTTTGGGGTATCTCCGTCAACATTTTGCTGCCGGAGAACTAAACGTAATACCCGGAATCAGTTCTATCTCCCTGGCTTTTGCCAAACTTGCCGAATCGTGGCACGATGCCCGTTTAATCAGTCTCCATGGCCGTTCCCTGGATGCTTTATCCTCCCTGACCCCCGGCCAGAAAATCGCTATTTTAACGGACAATAAGAACACGCCTTCTCTAGTGGCCCAAAAACTATCCACCGTTTTGGGGAATGACTGCCGGGTTACGGTATGTGAGGCTCTGGGTACGCCCCAGGAACGGTTAACCACCACCACCTTAGACAAAGTGTATGATTCCGATTCTGTGAGCTTGCTGGTGATTTCTCATGTTTAAGCAATTAGTACCGGGGCTGCCCGATGACAGTTTCGAACGTAGTAAGGTTCCTATGACGAAAAGGGAGATACGTATCCTCACCTTAACCCTGGCCCGGATTAAACCTGACAGTGTTATCTGGGACATTGGCGCCGGTACGGGCAGCCTTAGCGTGGAATCAGCTTTAATGGCCCCTTTGGGAATGGTCTATGCCATTGAAAAAAATCCTGAAGCCTGTGGGCTCATTGCCAAAAACAGGCAGCGTTTTTCCCTGGAAAATCTCAAAATCATCGAAGGCACCGCACCGGAGGTCCTTTCCCCCTTGCCCCAACCCGATGTCTGTATCATTGGTGGGAGCGGTGGTAATCTAAAGACAATTCTTTCCCAGGCCTGGCAAAAACTTAAAGAGGAAGGAAGATTCCTCATCACGGCGGTGACCATGGAAACTGCCCTGACAGCTATTCATTTCTTAGAAGGTTCCGGAGCCGTGAACCTCGATGTCAACCTGGTCAGTGTAAGCAAAATACAAAAGCTCACTAATATTCATATGTTTGCTGCACAAAACCCTGTTTTTATCATCTCTGCCTGGAAAGGAAGAAACTGATGCTAGGTAAATTTTATATTATGGGTGTGGGCCCGGGAGACCCCAAACTCCTGACCATAAAAGCTTACGAAATCCTGCAAAAAGCCGCCGTAGTAGCCATTCCTTATTCTAAACAAGAAAAAGACAGTGTGGCTTTCAACATTGTGAAAGAGTATGTACCTCCATCCTGCCAGGTCCTATCCTTGCTGATGCCCATGACACGCAATCAGGAGCTGTTAAAAAAAGCCTGGCAAGAGGCGGCCGTGCAAGTAGCTGCTCCCTTAAAAAAGGGATTAGACGTAGTCTTCATTACGATAGGTGACCCTTCTATTTACAGTACCGGCATGTACATTTATCAGGAACTCAAAACTTTAGTATCTGAACTGAGGTGTGAAACAGTTCCCGGGATAACTTCCTTTACGGCCAGTGCCGCCAGTCTGAATTTACCCCTGGCCCTCGGTACTGAACCCCTGCTGGTTGTTCCCCATGTGGTAAGTAAAGAAAGGTTAAAAGGGATTCTAGCCCAATATCCCAACGTGGTCCTGCTGAAAGTAACGGCTAATTTTCCGGAAATCGTGACCGGTCTGGAGGAAATGGGTTTACTTAATAAAGCCGTGTTTGTTTCACGCTGCGGCCAGGCCGGGGAATTTATCAGCTTTGACCTGAAGTCCCTGGACCCCCGGTCCCTGGACTATTTATCCCTGGTTATCATCAGGAAGGAGGGAGTGCGGTGAAAGTATATTTTATCGGCGCCGGGCCTGGCGACCCTAAGCTGATTACCGTAAAAGGGCAGGAAATCATTGCCCAGGCTGATGTGATTATTTACGCGGGCTCCCTGGTCAACCCGGAAGTGCTGAACCACAGAAAACCTAAGGCCTTAGTATATAATAGCGCTGCTATGACCCTGCCGGAGGTCCTGGCGGTGATGGAAGAAGCTGTAGCCAATAATCAAACGGTAGCCCGTGTCCATACGGGGGATCCCAGTATTTACGGGGCCATTAAGGAACAAATGGACGCCCTGGAAGCAAAAAATATCCCTTATGAGATCATTCCCGGGGTTAGTTCTTTTTTGGCTGCTGCCGCCAGTCTCAAAAGTGAATATACCTTACCCGGGATTTCCCAGACCGTAATTTTAACACGCCTGGAAGGACGTACCCCCGTACCGGAAAAAGAAAAGCTGGCCGGCTTAGCAACACATCAGGCTTCCATGTGCATTTTCTTAAGCAGCGGCATGATCAAAGAGGTGGTGGCTCAATTATTAACGGCCTACCCACCCGCCACACCGGTGGCCGTGGTCTATAAAGCTTCCTGGCCGGAAGAACTGATTATCCGGGGGACCCTTGCTACCATCGAAGAGGAAGTCAAAAAGCAAGGTGTCAATAAAACAGCCCTGATTCTGGTAGGTTCCTTTTTGGATAGTGAGTATGAACTCTCACGCCTCTATGACCCCAGCTTCTCCCATGAATACAGAAGGGCTTCCTCATGAAAAAAATAGCTGTGCTTGCCATAACCCCCAACGGAGCCAGACTGGGCTTAAACTTAGCCGGGCAATACCCCGAAATCATGGAATTGTATGTAAAGAATTCTCTAAGGGAAATCATTGGCAGTACAACTTCCACCATATCCTTTTATGAGCAGAATTTTTCAGAACAAATACAGTACTTATGGTCTCGCTACCAGGGTATCATTTTTATCATGGCCGCAGGTATTGTGGTCCGGACTGTGGCCCCCTTCCTAAAAGACAAAAGCCGGGACCCGGCGGTAGTTGTTGTCGATGAGCAAGGGCGTTTTGCCATCAGCTTACTGAGCGGCCACCTGGGCGGAGCCAATGAGTTATGTAAGGAAGTGGCCGGTATCCTGGGGGCTGTTCCCGTGATTACTACGGCCACTGATGCAGCTTCCCTTGAAGCCATTGATGTCTGGGCAGCCCGCTATTCCTTGTCCATAGAACCTCTTCCTCATATCAAGCATTTCAATATGCACTTACTCAAAGGTTATCCATGTCTTATCTGGCATGAATCCTATCTCAACATAGAAACTTCAACCAACCCCCAAATCATCATGCAAAAGCTTCCTTATACAGGCCAGGAAATAAGCTTTTGTCATGGTGTGGTCACACCCCAGCAGGTCCTGCCCGGCATAGCGGAACCGGTTCTCTACTTGCGGCCGAAAATTTTAAGTATCGGCGTTGGCTGTAAGCGGGGAACACCTGCTGAGCAAATCATAGAGGCCATCAACGAGGTCTTAAAGGAAAACAACCTAAGTCCCCGCTGCATCAAGCATTTGGCCTCACTGGACATAAAGAAAGATGAGCCCGGTCTCCTGGAGGCAGCGAAAAGAATAGGCTGCCCAGTTCATTTTGTTAACCGGGAAGATGTCATAAACATTACCAGGGAGCGCAATCTTAAAGTCTCTCCCTTTGTTCAAAAAAAAATCGGGGTTCCCGGAGTTGCCGAACAAGCAGCTTTATTGACAACAGAGGAGGGTGAAATCCTTTGTCCCAAAACTATCAAGAAATCTGTGACCATAGCTGTAGCCAGGGAAAAATCTATATCATTGGTACCGGCCCGGGGGACCTGGCTCACCTAACCCCCCATGCTAAGAAAGCCTTGGAGGAGTCAGAGGTGGTCGTGGGCTATAACTATTACCTCACACTTCTGAAACCACTTTTAGAGAATAAAAAAATCCTGGGATCCGGCATGAAAAGAGAAATAGAGAGGGGCCACATGGCCCTGAAAGAAGCAAATACAGGAAAAACTGTGGCTGTTATTTCCAGTGGAGACCCCGGGGTTTACGGTATGGCCGGTGTTATTTGGGAACTCATAAAAACGACGGGAAGTTCCCTGGAGGTGGAAGTCGTCCCCGGCGTTACAGCGGCTACTGCTGCGGCGGCCTTGCTGGGGGCGCCTTTGATGCATGATTTTGCTGTCATTAGTTTAAGTGACCTTTTAACGCCCTGGGAAACCATCAAAAAAAGGATTGAAGCCGCAGCCGTGGCTGATTTTGTTACGGTAATCTACAATCCCAAGAGTATCAAAAGGACTCACCAGATTGAGTTTTTACGGGAAACTTTCTTGAAACACAGAGATCCCCACACACCCGTAGGTATCGTTAAAAATGCCTACCGCCCAGAGCAGGAAATTATTTTGGCCAATCTCCACAATTTTACCCAACAAAACATCGATATGTTCAGTATTGTCGTCATCGGCAATGCCCAGACTTATCAGTTTAATGATAAGTTAATTACTCCGAGGGGATATCGCTTATGATCCTTATTTTAGGTGGAACATCCGACGGGCGTAAGCTGGGGCGTTTTCTGCAAGAAAACCAGTACAGCGTCCTCATCACCACAGTTTCCGAGTATGGTAAAAGCCTGGTGGAGAAGGACGAAGCCGCCGATGTAGTCATGGGTCCCCTTACAGAAAGGAGTTTGCAAGAGATGATAGAGACTTATCATGTTTCTCATCTCATCGATGCTACCCATCCCTATGCCCAGGTAATTTCTCAGCTGGCCAGGACTGTAGCCGCTGCAATCCCAATCCCCTATATCCGTTATCAACGCCCTGCTACCGATTATCAAGCCCATCCTTTAATTCAGCGGGTGCCGGATTTAGATACAGCTTTACAGCTGGCGGGCAGCCTGGGGGAAAATATCTTTTGTACCCTGGGAGTTAAGATGCTGCCCCAGGTAAAGACACACCCTGCGCTCCAGGGGAAACGCCTGGTCGTTCGCGTCCTTCCGGATGTGAATTCACTAAAGTGTTGTAAGGATTTAGGTCTAAAACCCCCGGAGATTGTGGCCATGCAAGGCCCCTTTTCCCACGAACTGAACAAGGCTTTATTGGAACACTATCAAAGCCATGTGTTGCTCACCAAGGACAGCGGCGCTGCCGGAGGGACAGACACCAAAATAAGCGCAGCCCTTGACCTGGGTATTCATGTGATTATGCTGGCCCGGCCCGATAAAAACAAAGGTATAGTTTGTCATGATTTTCCCGAAATATTAAATCACCTTGTTTAAGGAGGATAAATAGTATGTTAGGCATACTCGTTCTGTCACACGGCAGCCGTCGTAAAGAATATAATGAACTTTTAAAAGAATTCGCAGTGAAACTGAAGGAAAAGCACAGCTATTCCCTGGTGACCACTGCTTATATGGAATTTGATACACCAACACTTGCTGAGGGAGTCAGGGAATTAATCAACAGAGGTGCCGGGAGGATTATTGTGGTGCCTCTGTTTCTGGCGCCGGGCAACCACATGGTCAGAGATATTCCGGAAGAAATTGAGAAGGTTAAAAGCCTCATGGGAAAAGAGATTGACATCCAGTTGGCCAGTTACATTGGCGTGGACGAAAGAGTTGTAGAAATATTACACGAACGTATCCAGGAGGCTATCTAGCAGTATGAAGTATTTTACGAATCCCCGGCAGATCGAAGCCCAGAGCATGGAAATCATCGAAGGCCTGGCCAAAAACCTACCGGCGGACCCTTTAGCCCGTGCTGTGGTCAAACGGATTATTCACACAACCGGTGACCCTCAATATGCAGAGCTGGTCCTTTTCAGCGGGGGGGCTTTAGAAGCGGGACAAAAGGCTCTCCGGCAGGGGGCCAATATCATTACCGACGTTAACCTGGTAAAAACAGGGATTAGTGCCAGGTTAAATACTTTGGGCGGACAGATTTTCTGCTATCTGAGCCATCCCGAAGTTGTTAAAAGGGCCCAGTTAACCGGTAAGACCCGGGCCATGACCGCCATGGAATACGCGGAAACTCACCTGGCCAACAGTATTGTGGCCATTGGCAATGCGCCTACGGCTCTCTTCAGGTTACTGGAGATTTTGGAAGAAAAACCGGATCTCCGACCGGCCCTCATCGTAGGCACACCTGTGGGCTTTGTAGGGGCAGCGGAGTCTAAAGAATTACTGGCAAAAATGCCCTATCCCTTTATTACCGTACAGGGAAATAAGGGTGGGAGCATGGTAGCCGCCAGTATTATCAATGCCTTACTATACTCATTGTCATAAAGGGGAAGAATGAGCATGGCTAAAGCCATTATGTTTCAGGGCACCAGTTCCCATGTGGGCAAAAGCATATTAACGACAGCCCTCTGTCGTATCCTGGCCCAGGACGGCCACAAGGTGGCCCCTTTTAAGGCCCAAAATATGGCCCTCAATTCTTTTGTCACCAAAAGCGGGGGAGAGATGGGCAGGGCCCAGGTGGTGCAAGCCCATGCTGCTTTTCTGGAGCCAGAGGTTATTATGAATCCAGTCCTTTTAAAGCCCACACGCGACCAGGCTTCCCAGGTCATTGTCCTGGGGAAACCCGTGGGCAACTTCAGTGCCAGGGATTATCATCAGGGTTTTAAAGAGAAGGCTTTAGAGGCTATCACCTTCAGCCTGTCTGAATTACATCGACGTTTTGAGATGCTGGTCATCGAAGGGGCAGGCAGCCCTGCGGAAGTTAACCTGAAAGCCAACGATATCGTTAATATGACGATTGCCAAACTTACCCAGGCCCCTGTATTACTGGTAGCTGACATCGACAGGGGTGGGGCCCTGGCTTCCATCGTAGGAACCTTAGAACTACTGGAGCCCGAAGAAAGGGATTTGGTCAAAGGGATTGTTATCAATAAATTCCGTGGTGATATTTCTTTACTGGAACCGGCCCTGACTTTCCTGGAACAAAAAACAGGTAAGCCTGTTTTGGGTGTGATTCCTTACTTTAAAGATTTTATCATCCCGGAGGAAGACTCCGTAGCCACCGAAGGCATGAACACCGCCAAAGGAAGGGGACCTCTGAACATTGCCGTGATTGCCCTTCCTCATTTGTCAAATTTTACCGATTTTGATGCCCTGGCCCTGGAACCCGACGTAACCCTTACCTATGTCAAGCTGAATATGGACCTGGGGGAACCTGATTTAATTATCATACCAGGTACAAAAAATACCATTGAAGATATGCTGGCCCTGGAAGCCTCGGGTTTGGCCGCCCAAATTAAAAAGGCCTCAGAAAAAGGCACACCCATTATTGGTATTTGCGGCGGCTTCCAGATGCTAGGCCAGGAAATTCTCGATCCTTTACATACGGAAGCCAGTATTCCCCGGACCAAGGGTTTGGGCCTCCTGGATACGTCAACAACCTTTGAACCCACCAAGGTAACCACACAGGTTACCGCTTTTCCCGTTGGTTTCCCGGCTTTGGAAGGAGAGGTCAGGGATTTGACGGGATACGAAATACACATGGGACGTACGGTATTGGGCCCTAAGGCCAAACCGGCTTTTATTTTAAAGACACGCTGTGACGGTGACGTCAATCTCCCTGACGGAGCTGTACGCGAGGACGGTCTGGTTTGGGGTACATATATGCATGGTATTTTTGATAACGATGATTTCCGGCGCTTCCTTTTAAACCAGCTGCGCCAGAAAAAAGGACTATTACCTTTACTGCCTAACCTTACAGGTGCTGCCCAACAGTATGAAGAAGGATTAAACCGCCTGGCGGAAACAGTACGGACTAATCTCAATATGGCTAAAATTTACGAACTGCTGGGAGTTTAACACATGTGGTACCATCCTTTATGCGCCCTGGTACTGGACTTTATCATCGGTGACCCGCCGAAGATTCCCCATCCGGTCATTGGCATGGGGCATCTCATTCATTCAGGGGAAAAGCTCTTGTATCCCCAAAAGCCCGAACATAAAATGCTGACCATAACCAGAGGCGCTGTCTTAGCCGGCAGTATGGTCATCTTTATCTTTGTCTTAAGTTTTATGCTGTTAAATTGGTTAAGGCAATTACAGCCTCTTTTGGCTGACCTGGTGGAAATCTGGTTCATTGCCACGACCATAGCCAGTAAAGGCTTAGCCCAGGCGGGCCGGGATATCTACATCCTTCTTAAGGCGGGAAAAATCCAAGAGGCCAGGCAAAAGGTGGGTTTGATTGTAGGCAGGGATACGGATAAGCTGGACGAAGGGGAGATCTCCCGGGCTGCCATTGAAACCATCGCCGAAAACACTGTAGACGGTGTAATTGCCCCTTTATTTTATGCCTTTCTCGGAGGGGCGCCCTTAGCCCTGACTTACCGTGTTATCAATACCATGGATTCCATGCTGGGATATAAAAACGAGCGTTATCTCTATTTCGGCCGGGCGGCGGCCCGTCTCGACGACGCAGCCAATTTCATCCCCGCACGCCTCACGGGATTCTTTCTCCTCGTGGTGATGTTGCTATCACCCGGACTAAACTTCTCCAGGGCTCTACACTCCTGGAAAAAGGAGGCCGGCTTGCACCCCAGTCCCAACAGCGGCATTCCTGAAGCAGTAGTAGCCGGCGGTTTAGGGATACGCCTGGGCGGCTTAAATTATTATGGCGGTATGCCCCACTTTAGGGACCACTTGGGTCCGGGTCTTGTTCCCATAGCGCCGGAACACATCCAGGACACCATCAAGATCATGTATAGGACTTCACTTTTAGCGGCAGTTGTTTTTACAGCGATTTTTTACCTGAGCAAATAAACCCTGGGTTATGAGGAGGGCGTATGAGATTACCGCGTCTCGTTATAGGTGGTACCCAAAGCGGAGTAGGCAAGACTACCATTACCACCGGCATTTTAGGAACACTTACTAAACATGGACTGCGTGTGCAAGCCTATAAAGTAGGCCCCGATTATATTGACCCTGGTTACCATACCCTGGTTACCGGCATTCCTTCACGGAATCTGGACGGCTGGATGGTAGATGACATCTCCATCCTGCAATTATTTAAAAAAGCCTCCAGCCAGGCTCAGTTCAGCCTGGTAGAAGGGGTCATGGGCCTTTATGATGGAGTAAAAGGGGAAAAACACCTGGCCAGCACTGCGGCCATAGCTAAACTCCTGCAGGCCCCGGTAATCTTAATTGTGGACGCCCATGGTGCTGCTACCAGTGTGGCCGCCATGGTCTTAGGGTTTAAAGTCTTTGACCCGGAGGTAAACATAGCCGGCGTTTTCTTGAACAGGGTTGGTTCGGTCAGACACCTGGATATGATTCAGAATGCCTTAGACACGTACTGTCCTCTTCCTGTCATCGGTTTTTTGGAAAAGGATGTGGCCTTGAAAATGCCGGAAAGACACCTGGGCCTTGTACCTGCCGGGGAAGACAGTACGGTAAAAGAGGTTTTAGCCCAGATAACCGACAGGATAGCCCGTAATCTCGATTTGGAAACCCTGCTAAAAATTGCCCATGGGGCACCACCCCTGCCTCATGTACCGGAAATTACGGTGGGCGAAGCTATTTCCGGCCATAATCTGCAGGTTGCAGTAGCCTATGATGATGCTTTCAATTTTTACTACCAGGACAATTTTGATCTCCTGGAGTCATATGGTATCAAGATTTTGAAATTTAGTCCTCTGCAAGACAAAGCCCTGCCCCCCAACATTCACGGCATAATCTTAGGTGGAGGCTACCCCGAAGTATTCCTGACAAGGCTTTCTGCAAACCAGGCTATGCTGCAAGAGCTGCGGAATGCCTGCATCAGGGGTGTACCGATCTATGCAGAGTGTGGGGGTTATATGTACCTTACCGAGGGAGTTATCGATTTTTCCGGCGCATTTTACCCCCTGGCCGGTATCATACCCGGAAAAAGCCAAATGAATCAACGCCTCAGTATGCTGGGATACGCGGAAGGAACCTTAATGACAGATTGTCTTTTGGGGGAAAGGGGAACCAAATTAAAGGGCCATGAATTTCATTACAGCACCATGTTAGAAAGCGATGATAAGGCCCGGCCGCTCTACATTACTTACACCCGTAAAAAGGAACCTGTATACGCCGGTTATGCCGCAGGCAATGTATTTGCTTCTTATCTTCACCTGCATTTTGCGGGAAACAGAGGAGCCCTGCATCATTTAATCAAAGCCTGGCGGCTGTTTCAGGAAAAAGGCGCAGGAGTTGAGCAAACATAGATGAAAATTCCCAATCTTATCATTTACACTGGTCCAGGTAAGGGTAAAACAACAGCAGCCCTGGGTTTGGCTTTAAAATACGCAGTCCGGGGTAAAAAAGTGAAAATCATTCAATATTTAAAGGGCAGCACTTACAGTGGAGAACTGTACTCATCCCGCTTATACTATCCCCATTTGGAAATCTACCAGTTTGGTTATGGCTGCCCCTGGAGCAGTATGATTAAAAGCGGTTTTTTAAAGTGTCGTTCCTGCGGCGAGTGCTTCCGGCGAAACAGGGATCCTAAAGAAGGCTACGCCCAGACGGCTTGGACTTTTACCAAGGAGATCATTACAAATTCTCACACACAACTCCTGGTACTGGATGAATTTAACCACGCTGTACGTTATGGTTTCATCCCCCATGAGGAGATCAGAGAAACCTTTACGCATATACCTTCTCCTTTAACGGTAATTTGTACAGGAAGGAATGCCCCCCGGGATTTAGTGGATCTTGCCGGTAAGGTAATGGTTTTTGAAGCGGCAAAACACCCCTACCAGGCTGGAATCTCCAGCAGGAGAGGGATTGAATATTAAAGCAGGTGTTATATGTGATGAATGATTTTCTAATCGCTCTGCAGTTTCTCACCAGGATAACCATAAAAAAAGATCTGATCATCACAGAGGACAATTTTGGCAAATCTTCTTTTTATTTTCCCTTAGTCGGCTTCTTTTTAGGCTGTATCTTAGCCCTTACCGGTTATATCGCCTCCAGACTATTCCAGCCCTTTACCACAGTTGTTTTTTTAATTGCCGCCGAGGTTATCCTCACGGGAGGACTGCATCTTGACGGCTATATGGATACCTGTGACGGCATTTTTTCCGGGAGACAGCGGGAACGCATGCTGGAAATCATGAAAGATAGCCGGGTAGGAGCTAATAGTGTCATCGGACTGTTCATTTTAATATTATTAAAAATAGGGTTACTGTTAGAGTTAATGACAACCCTTAACATCATCCCCATACTTTTCATCATGCCCCTGATGGGAAGATGGGCCATGGTTTATATCATTACCTTTTTTCCCTATGCCCGTAAGGCTGGCCTCGGTTCTTATTTTTCGCAAAGCATCTCTAAAAGGCAGTTTATACACATCACTTTATACAGCGTTTTCATCGCTTTAGTTATGCTGCCTGTTAAACTTTATCTGGTTCTGGTCCTGACAGCTTTTTTTGTTCATCTCATTGCTCATAAAATAAATAAGATACTGCTGGGGCACACGGGAGATACTTACGGCGCTGTCAATGAAATGACAGAAACCCTTTATTTACTGGGCTGTGTTGTGATCAGCAAATTATAGGAGGTGAAAGTATGCAGGCCACCGTATTTGCACCGGCTACCTGTGGTGAAATCGTCCAGGGCACATTTAACGATATTAATATGCATATTACCTGCCCCATTAACTACTACAGCAAAGTAACAGCTTGTCGCAAGGGTTCACCGGGTGTGAATATTTACCCGGAAAATCGTTACAAAGCCCAAAGGGCGTCGGAATTGACTCTGGAATATCTGAACGTAAACGCCGGCATGGAAATAATTATTGAGAGTGATATCCCTGTGGGCAAAGGGATGGCCAGCAGTACAGCGGATATTGCCGCTTCCGCCCAGGCTACGGCTCTGGCCCTGGGTCATTACTTATCACCCCATGTCATCAGCGAGATTGCTTTAGCTATAGAACCAAGCGACGGTCTTTTTTATCCAGGAATTGTCGCCTTTGATCATGTAAGAGGCAGGTATTACCAGCATTTGGGCAATTCGGTAGACCTGACTATTATTGCTTTTGATTACGGAGGAGAGATTGATACCATTGCCTTTAACAAACGTCCCGACTTACCGAAAAAAAACCGGGACAAGGAACACATTATCCGTAAAGCTTACTCCCTGGTAAAACAGGGGCTAAAGGGCAATAATTTAAAGCTGATTGGCGAAGGGGCATCGTTGAGCGCTCTGGCCAATCAAACCATCATTTATAAACCCTATCTGGAAGAAATCATAGAAATGGCCACGAAAATGGGGGCCTATGGGGTGAATACAGCCCACAGCGGTACGCTCATCGGGATTTTTACTAAGTCTCAAAGTCCCTTAAGCAATAGCTTGACGGAGGAAATCCTGAAACATTTTCCATTTCTTGAACTGCGCGGAAAATTCTCCTTAGTGAACGGCGGCTTTGCTAAAGAAATAAGAACTAAAGCAGCAGGGGAGGCCAATCCTTAACATGGGTACAATCAATCGTCAGCACGGCGGTAATCTTTTTAAAGCGTCCCAGGAGTACAAGAGAAGCCAATTTCTTGACTTTAGTGCCAACATCAATCCCCTGGGACCCCCAACTTCTGTCTTAAAAGCTGTAGAAAAGAATCTGGCGCCTTTAATCGCAAATTATCCAGACCCTGACTGTGTCCAGCTAAAAACCGTCCTTGCTCATTACCTGGAAGTACGTAAAGAACATATTCTCGTGGGCAACGGCGCTTCCGAGCTGATTTTTCTTTTGCTGAAAGATTTGCTGCCTAAAAAAGTATTTATTCCTGTACCTACTTTTTCCGAATATACCAACGCTGCCCTGGCCTCTAAAGCGAAGATCGTCCAGGTCCCCTTAAAGGGGGAGGATTTCTCCATACTAAATGATGATTTTCTGGCTGAAGCAGGAAAAGGGGACCTGGTGATTATCTGTAACCCCAATAATCCTACCGGACAGCTTTTCAGTAAAAGTGCCCTTGCCAAAA
>JAIHAN010000151.1 GCA_020054815.1 Peptococcaceae bacterium
AGGATAGACTTTGTAGAATACTACAAAATCTATCCTTTATTTTTGGCCCATATTAATTTTCTATACCAATGCGGGCTTCTACACCCTTAGTATAATAGTGTTTTATCTCCCGCATTTCTGTGACCAGGTCAGCTTTCTCAATTAATTCAGGTGTAGCACCACGGCCCGTTAGTACCAGTTCCACGTCATCTCTCTTGCTGTTAATTAAGTCTTCTACCTGGGCCCAACTCACCAGGCCAAAATGTAAGGCCACGTTAATCTCATCCAGGACCACCAGTTGATATTCCCCGCTGGTTAAGGCCTCCTTGGCCGTCTTAATCCCTTTTTCCAGCAGTTCTACATATTCCCTGGGTGGCTGCCCCGGGGGAAAGATGACAACCTTATCACGCCACTTGGCCAGTTCCTCTTCCGGCATACTCCCTTCTTTTACCACAAAAAAGGGTTTACCCAGGGTTTCCAAGGTCAGGTTAGGAGAGATGCCCGGTAAAATCTTATGTTCGCTGTAGACTTTGGCTTTCATAAACTGCAGGAAGAAAACTTTTTTACCCGCTCCAAGAGCACGAATGGTGAGACCAATGGCGGCAGTGGTTTTACCTTTCCCATCACCTGTATAGACTTGTACATATCCTTTGAATGACAAAATAAATCCTCCTTTTACTTTTTTCTTCTATCCCCGAAGACGAGTATCTTCACGCGGGATTTTTTCTAAACCAAGTAAGATACCTTTTTCCAGATACTTTTCGCTTTCCCCCGTTAAACCTAGACTTTTATAAACAAATCCCAAATTATAGTAGGCCAGGCCATAATTAGGGTCCAGTTCCAGAGTATTTTTTAAATATTGGCTGGCACTTTTTAAGCATTCGTCACCTTCTGGCATTTTTCCCTGCTTACGCAATTTTAATCCAAGTTCGTAAAAGGCCAACCCTAAGTTATAATGAGCAGAGACCTCTCCAGGCTGGAGCAGAACTGCGGCCTGTAAAAGCCAGATGGCATTCTCCAGTTCTCCCTTGGAGGCTTGGTCAGCTCCGTCGTAATTCAGCTCTTTAGCTAAAGCTGGGTTATATGAATTCAACCAGTGTACATACAGCGGAACCTGAGAATTACCGGGATCATGACCTATTACATAAACCATAGCCCCTGCCACGGCCTGCCAAAAACTTTCCCCTTTCACTCCCTGGGCAATGGCTCCCAAAAACATAGGGCAGGAGAAGTCGGAGGGCATCTCTACAGGAGCCTCAACCTGATAAGGTATGGTGATATAAACAATCTGCTGGCGCCAGGTGTCATCCCATGGCTGATAACTTCCCATCATAAACTCCCCTCTCTCCTGAAGCTTATTTCATACAAATTAGGAAACTATATTCCTTCTTCAGTTTCCGTCGTTTAATGTATATGATAAATTCGCCGGTTTTTAGTTATTTCCTCTTTGCCAAAGCTGTATTTCTTAGAGCACTGCCGTTTAGATAATTAAATTTTTTCCCCTGGAAGGAACCCCTCTCTCGCATCTTCTCTTCAATTAAGGCTTTAATTTTCCACCAGCTGGTGTCCCAGTTGCAGAAATGCATATTTCCCTGGGGTCCTTTGCCCACCAGTCTTTGAATCACAATTTTAGGGGAGAGGTATTCCAGGAAAAGTATGACCCTGTCAACGTATTCCTCCAAACTGATTACAGTAAACTCCCCTTGCTCATACATCCGGCCCAGGACTGTATCCTTGACAATATAGAGAGAATGCAGTTTGACATACTCAATTTCTAAAGCCGAAAGCAGCTTGGCGTTTTCTATGACGTCCAGCTCATCATCCCAGGGCAGGTTAAGTATTAAGTGTGCGCAAATAGGGAAACCATACTTCTTTATTCTTAAGACAGCATCCACAAATTCGGCCAGGGTATGTCCACGGTTTATCTTTTCCAGGGTATGATAATTGACTGTCTGGAGACCCAGTTCGATATTGATATCAAGGGGCCTTTTTCCCCGAATATCACTAAGAACAGCCAAATAGTCTTCGTTAATGCAATCAGGGCGCGTCGAGATAGAAATACCCACCAGGTCCTCTTCCCGGGAGGCCGTCAGCATATTGGCTTTAAAATCTTCCAATCCCAGATAGGTATTGGTAAAGGCCTGGAAATAAGCGATAAACTTTTGGGCGTTAAAACGTTTTTTGAAGAACTCTTTGTTTTGGGCAATCTGCCTGGAAATAGAGAGAGTATTAGGCAGGCATTCAAAGCCTGCGCCTGCTTCGTCGCAGAAAATACACCCTCCGTATCCTACGGTACCATCACGATTGGGGCAGGTACCGGGAAGATTCACAGGCAGTTTATAGATTTTCTCTCCATATTTTTCATGTAAATGTTCCGCATAGTTGCGGTATAAGCTGTTGGGTTGGTCCATATGATAAGCTCCATTCTTCTCTTGATTCCGGTACTATCATTTTACATGATACTTTCTCCTTTGACAAAAACCAGCGTAAATTACCGGGCCAACAAATGTTATAATATTATGGAAATCCAACAACACGAAAGTGAAGTGATTCTTTTTGGAAGCATTTAAAGACCTGGCAGTCCTGGGCTTGCTTGTCTATATGGCCAGGCGAAAAATCCAGATGGGCCACATTATGCTGGTTACTGCCCTGTTTTTCGGTGTATTACACCAGGTCAGCATTTTAAAACTGGGCAGGCTGATATTCGCCACTTTGCTGGACATGTCGACCCTTACGGTCTTTGCGGCCCTCTATTTAATTAATGTAATGGAACAGATCATGCGTTATTCCGGCAGCCAAAATCGTTTGGTCACAAGTCTAAAAAACATCTCGGGTGATCCTCGTTTTGCCCTGGCTGCACTGCCCGGTATTATCGGCCTTTTACCCTCACCGGGAGGAGCCAGATTTTCCGCCCCCCTGGTGGAGGAGGCCGCTCAGGATATGGAGATTGAACCGGAACAGAAAGCGGCCATCAATTACTGGTTCCGCCACATCTGGGAATACTGCCTGCCTTTATACCCGGCCAACCTCTTGGCGGCGGAAATCCTTAAAATCCCCATCGGTAAATTTATTGTATTTCTTTTGCCTTATAGTCTTTTAACCATTGTTACCGGGAGTTTATTCTTTAAGAATGTGGAAGTCAGGAAAAAGGAAGAAAATCAGGAACTAAAAAAAGAAGCCTGGCGCCAGTTCCCGGAAGGAGTCATGCCCGTTGTGGCCATCATGGTCTTAGTCCTGGCTTTCAAGGTCCAGGTCATTTTGGCTCTCTTTCTGGTGACCGTCTCCATGGCCCTTTTTTACAGGCTGCCGTGGGCAACCTTTCTCCCCATGCTCCGGGAATCCCTCTCACCCCGTTTGTTTTACATGGTCTTCGGCGCCCTCTATTTCCGGGATGTCCTGCTGCAAAGCGGCAGTATTGACCAGCTTCTTAATTATTTTGCTGTGTTGGGCCTTAGCCCTATGCTGGTAGCCATAATCTTCCCCTTTACCATCGGTCTGCTTACCGGCCAAACCTTACCGGGATTATCCATCACCTTGCCCATGCTCGTGGCCATGAACCCGGCTAACCTTCTACCCCTGGGCAGCCTGGCCTTTATCAGCAATTCTATGGGGACCATGGTTTCCCCCATGCATCTCTGCCTGGTTATGTCCCTGGAGCATTTTAACGCCGACTTTGCCAGGACCTACAACAAGTTAATCCTGCCCTCCGCTCTCATCATGCTCTTTGGCCTGGCTTATTATTATGTGTGGTAAATCTTTATCCAAGGAAGTGTAAGGAGAGAAAGCATTGTCTTCAAAGGTCAAGAACTTTTGTACAAATCCTGGACAGATTGTTATGGTATTACGCACACCGCCTTATTACCTTTGAAGATGTAAAATTGTACAAAATAGCGAGGAGCACCAACTGGAAATCAAATCGTTCAGCCGGTTGTTAGCAATGAAGGAAGCAAAAACATTCCGGAGGCGGCTGCAAAAGTTTACAAAAATTGATTACTGGGAGCTGTACAAGATGCTTTTCAGTAAGCGGGAGCTTTTCTCTAAGCTTGCCCAGGGACTAGAACTTCCGGAGGGTATTGAACAAATAATCTCACTAACAAAGGAAAATCTTGAAAAAGGTAAAGTAAATTATGAGGATTGCGCCCCCCTTATAAAATTGAAGGCAACGATTTGTTTAGAGAAACCAAACACGTAGTAATTGATGAAGCACAGGATTATGAATCTACAGCAATAATATGTAAAACACAACAGGAGGCCGAAAGGATTTACGCACAGTTAAAAGGTTTAAATTTTGCCATTAACTAGTCTCTCCTTTTCTACGATTATCAGGGACTTCTGACTTCTGTTCCAATATAAAAAGGGAATGTCCCTTTTAGAGGGCATTCCCTTTTTTACCAGGCGAATTATGAAATATTAGCCCCTTTCAAGAGACCCAACTGGCCTTCCAGGAAGTCTACAAACTGTTTAGCCGTGCGTGGGGAACGGCCGTTGCCGTTAATCTCCCACTGCAGGGCCCGGCGTTCCAGTTCCTGTGGGCTGATGTCCAGTTTCCTTTCTTTAACCATGCTCTCCACGATCTTGAGATACCTTTTCTGGTCAGGGCTGATAAAGGTTAAGGTTATACCGAAACGGTCAGCCAGGGACAGTTTCTCCTGAATGGTATCCATGCGTCTGACCTCATCCCCGTCATAGCCGGTAATCTCCTTGTCACTAAACCTTTCCTTAACCAAGTGGCGGCGGTTAGAAGTGGCATAAATCACCACATTTTGCGGCTTAGCCTCCACACCACCTTCCAGCAGGGCTTTTAATTCACGGTATTCACTCTCATTGTCCTCAAAGGAAAGGTCATCAATAAAGATGATAAAGTGCTGGGGTTTTTTCCGCAAAATTTTCAGGACCTCGGGGAAGTATTTCATATCCTGTTTTTGCAGTTCCACCAGGCGCAAGCCCCTGTTACCATACTTGTTAATCAGGGCTTTTACGGTTGAGGACTTGCCGGTCCCCCGGTCACCGTATAGCAGAACGTTGTTTGCCGGAAAGCCGGCCAGGAAATATTCGGTATTTTGGATAACCTTTTCTTGTTCTTTCCGGTATTCGTAGAGCTGCTCCAGGCGAATTTTATCGGGTTCTTCCACACCTTCCAGGCAGCCGGTCCCGTTGTTGACAACCCAGCGGAAGAAATGATATTTGGCAAAATGGCCCACACCATGGCTGTAATAAAATTCCGCCAGGACAGGAGCTAACATTGCCCAGTCTGCGCTTGCCTGAAAGGACTCCAATAAAGGGAGTATGGGACTGGTAACCGGATTATTCTTCCCGGTAATCTTTATCCCATCCCAGGAAAGCAACTCACCACAAAGGGTGCTGCCCAGCTTCTCCCGGACAAGTTCCCGCATTTCCTTTCCGCCGAGACTCGCCAATTTCTGTAAGCTGCGCAGGTCGTGCTGCACCAACTGGTAAAAAACCGGTGCCATTTGCTGGTAGGGTTCGGCTCCTGCCTTCTCTGTAAAGGCGTTTTCGCTGTAGAGGATAAGGTTGACCAGATAATCCCGCCATAAATCGTGACCGGTAGTAACAATCTTCCCGCCCTTGTCCAGAAGTGCTGAAAGTAATTCGTAATATTTTGCATGTAGTTCTGCTTGTCGCTGGTCAGATAACTCCTTCTCCATTAGGAGGGAAACAATATCCAGATGCAAACCCAACAAATGGTCTTGCAATATATTCCTGTAATAAACCAAAGAAAAAGCTGATTCCCGTACTTCCTTTAAGCAGCTATTCAATGTAATCCTCCTGTTCTTTTATCACCTTGTTCTAATATTCTACTAATACAGGCCACTTTTTGCTAAATTGTATTATAATACAAAAGTGACAATAAGAAAATATAGAAAACTTGACTGCTTTTACTTTTATTTATTCATAGCACAAAATATAAGGCGGTTGACACTGTTAATACACTAATAACGGTTGTAACCAAAGCGACAGTTGAGATTAAAGCTGGTTCATTGTCAAATTGAGTAGCCAAAAGGGTTATCGTAGTAGCTGTAGGACATGCAGAACAGATAAAAAGTACTTTCCCATAAATAGTACTTAAAGAAAACAAGGGGACAATCAGTATTAGCCCCAGGAGAGGAAAAACTGTTAGTTTCATGAAAGTTGCAAGAAGAACAAACTTATAAGATTTGTTAATTTTAACGGCGGCTAGATTCATTCCCAGAAGAGCCAATAAACAAGGTATGGCTGCATTTCCTAAAAGCATTAAGGGTCTATCCAGTAGAACAGGAAGTTTAAAATCAGCCATTTTTAACAACAAAGCGGAAAGAACAGCAATAAAGCCTGGAACCCGTAAAACGTTAAGCATGGCTTCTTTTTTACCGAACTGGCTACTTGAAGCGTAGTATACACCTGCCGAGTTCATCAAAATTTGCTGAACTGCCATAAAGATAACACCAATGGCCATACCTATTTCCCCAAAAGCAAACAAAAGAATCGGCAATCCATAATTACCTGCATTGGGAAATCCACTGGCTAGAATGAGGGCATTACCGGTTTTTAAATCATAATGAACCAGTTTGCTTACGAGTCTGGTTAACAAAACAAATAGAAAAAAAAGGGTCAGGTTAAAGAGCAGTATTTTGCTTAGTTGAGCATTATCTAAG
>JAIHAN010000015.1 GCA_020054815.1 Peptococcaceae bacterium
AATTGTAGACATACGCGAAGTTATCCACAAGTGTTTCAAAGCCTTGACCCGCCTGGGATGGCGGCGATTTTTGTGCCTACGCATTGTTGAAAGCGAGCTTTACTAATTGACATTGAGGGGATTTTTGATTTTTACCCCATTTGGCAGCGTTATTCTTCTTAGTACCTTTTCTCGTGAGTACATTAGGAGGCAGCATCCTCGCTTATTTAATCCTTAAACAGTTAGCGGCTCACGCTGCTGATCTGGTCAATGGTGTCAAAGGAGCCAGGGAGTGGGACCTGGAAATGGCCAAGGCCCGGAAAAAACTAGATTTTTATAGAGTTGCCAGTAATAAATCTCAAGGAATGAGAAATCAAATCCAGGTGGATGCTGAGATACGTGAAAAAGCGGTAACAGCTTTAAAAAAGATGTTGGACTTTTCCTGAGATTTTCTAATAATGGAGGCGGATAAATATGAGTTGGTATAAATCCAGTAGTAATCCTCCAACAACACATTCCAAGCCAGTGCGTGTTCTTTGATATATTTACCACGGCGGCCAGAGTGATTGACAGAAACGATAAAACCCTTAGTTAAACAAAAATAAAAGGAAAAAAATATAAGCCAAGTACAGCATAAGTCATGAAAAATACAGTGGTTTTAAGCTTAAAGTAAGCTGATAGCACATCCCATATGATATAGAATATACAAGTATTGAGGTGATTATATGACAAAAGTAATTCCGCTTAAATATCCCCGCATCTCCCAGGAATATGGGCGCAAGAGTGCCAGCTACAATAAGGGATACCATACAGGCATTGACTTGGTAGCCGGAGGAACGGATAAGGGCGTGTATAACACTGTTGCTGGTACTGTAGTTCGGGCCAGGTTCTTCCCCGGAGCAAAAGGGGCTGATGCCCAGGGCTGGGGGAATTATGTTATTATACGACAGGAAGACGGGCATGATGTGCTCTATGCACATTTAGCCCAGATCGCCGTAGTTCAGGGGCAAAAAGTTTCCCCAGGTGATAAAGTGGGCCTACAGGGTAGTACAGGAAACGCCACTGGACCCCATCTTCACTTTGAGGTATGGGCCGGATCCTGGGAGAACAGAAACGATATTAATTCGGCCGACTACCTGGGCATAAAAAATGCTGTGGGCCCCGTGGAATATCTTAAAGAGGATATGGTTGAAGAGGTTAAAGTAGTAGAGAAAGGGGTATTCTACGGAGCTATTCGTTATAATGGAAAGACATACGTGGAGCTAAGAGCTTATGCCAGTCAGGACGGCAAAAAAGTGGACTGGGATGAAGCCACTAAAACGGCCACTGTCACCGGTGGAAAACTGGAAGAGATAAAAGTGATATTACAAAAATTACAAAAATAAGCAGCCGTGTGAGCTGCTTTTTATTTTGTAATCCTACCTTTTGTATATTATTAGGTATGACCACAATTGGTCACTATTTGCATAAAAAAACAGTCCTGGCCAGGACGTGAGGATTTTGTCGGTATGTAAGGGGCTATTTATTTTTAGTCGAGCAATCACCTTATAGGTCAACGTTTCATATATTACACTAGAGACGACATCTCAATATGAAAGGAGAATTGTTATGGCTAATGTAAATGCACCTGATCCTGGTTATGGTTACTTCCCATTCTTTGGAGGACGTGGATTTGCTATTCTCTTCCTGGTAATTCTCATCCTCTTATTATTCCCCGGATTCTGGGGTGGAGTCGGCTATTAAGCCATTAATCTAAGTAGGAACCTCCTTCTGAAAACCCCCTTTCACGGGGGTTTTCTCATATATTTAGGGGACATTCCTGTCTTCACAGAACTACCCAAACTTCAGCAGGTGTGTCCCCTTACCTTTACTAAAAAGTATATCTTTAGGGTTTAACATAAATATAACTTGTCACCAATGTCCTACAGCTTCATAAAATATAACAGATAGGTATCCAGTCTATATTTTAAGAAAGGAAGGAGTTTACTATGACCGATACCAATATGATGCCTCAATGCCCTTTATACCCGCAAGAACATCTGGAGGCAATGTATCCTGACATTTATCATAGAGTTTATCCTATGATTAGGCAATGCTGTGAGATTTACGATGTACCGACTAACCCCGGTTTTTATCCATATCCCACAAGAGCTGCAGTAGAACAAATGGCGGACTATATCCACCAAAGGGTAATGGCAGACCCTGCTTCTCCTGCTGAAAGGCAATTTGGAGGTGGACTCCTGAGAGCATTAATACTGATCTTATTAATCAGAGAATTATTAAGAAGAAGACGTTCCATCTAGCAACAATGAATTCTCTTATATGAGGTTGGAAGACTATTTCAAATATTTCAAGTTAAGCACGGAGGCTTGAAAGGAAAGAGTAAAAAAAGAGGCTTGCATGGTGTAAACCATGCCAATCCTCTTTTTTTTTGGTTACTATTTAGATATTATCTTTTCTGAAGCATAAACCTGTTTACTTCCCGGCTCAGTTCCTCTGCCATATGGGCCAGATTTTGGCTGGTAGCCGAAAGTTCTTCCATAGTGGCTGCCTGCTCCTGAGTGGCTGCCGAAACAGTCTGGGTGCCGCCTGCTATTTCTTTGCTAATACTATCGATATTGCGGATGGCGTTTACTATTTGTTCACTGCCGCTGGCCATCTGCTGGGTGGAGGCCGTTATCTCCTGAAGCTGGGTAATAACTTGCTGGATAGAATCCAAAATGGTGTTAAAGGTCTTTCCGGCATTGTTGCTGACCTCGGTACCGATTTTGATAACCTGTATACTGCTCTTCATAGACTGCACGGCGTTTTCGGTATCCTTCTGTATTTCGCTGATAAGTAAAGCAATTTTTTTCGTAGCTTCCTGGGACTGCTCGGCCAGTTTGCGTACTTCCTCAGCTACTACGGCAAAACCTCTGCCATGTTCACCTGCCCGGGCTGATTCAATGGCCGCATTGAGAGCCAGGAGATTAGTCTGCTCAGCGATGCTGGAGATGGTTGTGACGATTTGGCCTATTTCTTTAGAGCTTTCGCCCAGCCTGTAAACTACCTCAGCTACTGAGGAGGAAGTTGTCTCAATGGTGCTCATCTGTTTGCTTACTTCATCTATCACTTTTCCGCCATTTTTGGCCAATTCAGAGGTTTTTTGGGATACATTAGATAACTCGCCGGCACTGGCTGCCACCTGGTCAATGGCGGCTGACATCTCTTCGATAACTGACACAGTATCATCTATGGAGCTTGACTGTTTTTCAGCGCCTTTGGCCACAGCAGTAATTGTTTCGGCCACCTGGTTGGCAGCCTGGGAGGTTTGTTCAGCTGCCGAAGCTGCGTGCTGGGATAGGGTTGTAATAGCATTGGAACTATCTTTTATTTTCCAGAGAACATCTAAGAAATTATCCTGGATTTTATTTATGGCATTGGCTAAGATACCAATTTCATCAGAACTGCTTTTCGTCTTTTCACTGATTTCGTCTCTCAGGTCTCCTTCGGCATATTGATTTGCTACGTTGGCCATCTCCAGGATAGGATTGCGAATAATTTTTGTTAAAAAGAAACTCAGAATACCTCCTATAACTACCGCTATTCCGGTCATGAGTAAAGCTGTAAATATAACTCTATTAGTTTCCGAGCGTGATTTTTCTAATTGGGTTAGAATAAGCTTCTCATTTTCGTGGAGTAATTCCTCAATAGACGCTGATAACTTGTTTGTTATAGGAATCAGGGTATTAGCAATAACGAGGGTCTTTTCTTTTAATAACTTTGCATCCTCCAACTTACCTTCGGCTAATGCTTGATGATGCTGCCTGGCAATGGGGGCAAGATCTTTTAGTAAACCGTCTTTGTAGGAAGTAGTGACTTTGATAAGGTCCTGTACATGCTCTTTTCTTTCGGGTTTCGCTATTTTAAGGAGTTCATCCTCCAGTTTTAAGGTGTTGTTCATGGCCGTTTCAACTTGTTGGTAATACTTCTCGTCGCCATAGGCGATAAAGGCCCGGATAGCTGCTACCCCGCTTTTAAATTCACTCTCAATTTCTGCTTCCAGTACCAACCGCCGGTTGGACAGCTCAACATCCTTTATTAATTCTTTTGTATCTTTGAGGTTTATATAGGAATAACCTCCGAGAATACCTATCAGCAAGAGCATGATTAGGAAACCGCCGCTGATTTTTTTGCCGATGCTAATTTTCATGAGCAGCACCTCTTTCTCATCCGACATAAATCTGCTGTATATGCTAAATTATACTATATTCTGGTATAAATATCTAATTATCTAGAATGTAATAAAACTGTATACTTTTTCATCACCTTTCGTTTTTTCCCAAATAAAGTAGTAGCGTAGGCGTCCCATGGCAAAAAATGTCGCTAATCCCTTGAATTCCACTGTTAAGGGGATTATAATAAGATGAAGCCACCATGCAAGTAACCTCTCGTTCCCTGAGGGATGAGAGGTTTTCACACATTTTCCATACATATATTCAAACACATAGTTGATATAATTTGTATTTATATAGCCTAGGGAGGTATTATTCGTGCAGGAACGCTATAATTTTTCTGAAATTGAAGAGAAGTGGCAAAAAAAATGGGCCGGCAGTAACATGTACAAAGTGGACGAGGATCCAGGCAAAGTGAAGTACTATTGTCTGGAAATGTTCCCTTATCCTTCAGGGAACCTCCATATGGGCCATGTACGGAACTATTCTATAGGTGATGTAGTAGCCCGTTTTAAAACTATGCGCGGCTATAATGTCCTGCATCCCATGGGTTGGGACGCTTTTGGTCTGCCTGCGGAAAACGCAGCTATCAAACACGGCATTCCACCAGCCAAATGGACTCTGGACAATATTAATAACATGCGCCGTCAATTAAAATCTATGGGTATTAGTTACGACTGGGACAGGGAGGTAACTACCTGCCTGCCCGATTATTATAAATGGACCCAGTGGCTTTTCCTGCAGTTCTACAAAAATGGCCTGGCCTATAAGAAGAAGGCCCATGTGAACTGGTGCCCCAGTTGTGCTACTGTTCTCGCCAATGAGCAGGTAGTGGATGGAGCATGTGAACGCTGCGATACAGTAGTGGAGAAAAAGGCCCTGGAGCAGTGGTTCTTCCGGATTACCGACTATGCCCAGGAACTCTTGGACAGTCTGGCTGATTTACCTGGCTGGCCCGAAAAAGTAAAGACCATGCAGGAAAACTGGATCGGTCGCAGTGAAGGTGCAGAAATTCACTTTACTGTGGAAAAAACCGGAGAAAAAATACCGGTTTATACAACACGGCAGGATACTGTCTTTGGTGTTACCTACCTGGTCTTAGCTCCCGAACACCCCATGGTGGAAAAGCTTATTGCGGGAACCGAATATGAACAGCCTGTTAAGAGTTTCGTGGAAAGTGTACAGCAGATGACGGAAATTGCCCGTACCTCCACGGAAACGGAAAAGGAAGGTATGTTTATCGGCGCCTATGTTATAAATCCCCTTAATGAAGAAAGAGTACCTATCTGGGTCGCCAATTATGTCCTCTTAGATTACGGGACAGGGGCAGTAATGGGTGTGCCAGCCCATGACGAGAGAGACTTCGCTTTTGCTAAGAAGTACAATTTGCCCATTCGCATTGTTATTGAACCTGTAGGTCAAGAATTAAAACTGGAAGAAATGACTACGGCTTATACTGATGACGGGATAATGGTTAACTCCGGAGAATTTACAGGCCTGCCCAATAAAGAGGGGTTGGTTAGGATGGCCAACCATTTGGAGGAAAGAGGGAAAGGTAAGAGAAAAATCAACTACCGCCTGAGGGACTGGCTTATTTCCCGCCAGCGCTACTGGGGTGCCCCTATTCCTATCATATACTGTGAAAAATGCGGTACCGTTCCCGTACCCGACAAAGATTTGCCTGTGTATTTACCTTTAGATGTGGAATTCCGCCCTACAGGCGAGTCCCCGCTAAACCATATTCCCGAATTCCTCCATACCACCTGTCCTGAGTGCGGCGGCCCAGCTACACGGGAAACGGATACCATGGATACCTTTGTCTGCTCCTCCTGGTACTTCTTGCGCTATACTGATCCCAAAAACACGGAGGAGGCTTTTGGTAAAGAAAAAGTTGACTACTGGATGAACGTCGACCAGTATATCGGCGGGGTGGAACACGCTATATTACACCTGCTGTATGCTCGTTTTTTCACCAAGGCTCTGAGTAATTTTGGTTTGGTAAGTGCCCGGGAACCCTTTAAGAACCTGTTGACTCAGGGTATGGTTCTTAAAGATGGTTCCAAGATGTCCAAGTCTAAGGGCAATGTGGTCAGCCCAGAAGAAATCATCAAGAAATTCGGTGCTGATACGGCACGGCTCTTTATCCTTTTTGCCGCTCCTCCCGAACGTGATCTGGAGTGGAGTGACCAGGGCGTCGAAGGTTCTTACCGCTTCTTAAACCGGGTTTGGCGGCTGGTCTATCATTATCAAAAGGAATTACAAGAGATTAAGCCCCAGGACATCCTTCCCCCTGAAGATAAGGACCTGCGCCGTCTGGTTCACGGGACCATTAAAAAGGTAACGGAAGATATTGAACAGCGCTTTAATTTCAATACGGCCATCAGTGCCATTATGGAACTGGTAAATGGTCTCTACCAGTACAAGGAAAGGCCTAATCAGAATTTATCCCTGGTAAAAGAGGCCATCGATGCACTGTTACTTCTCCTGGCACCTTTTGCTCCCCATATTACAGAAGAATTGTGGGAAGCCGTCGGCCACAAGGACAGCGTCCATAAGCAGTCCTGGCCCGTTTACAGCGAAGAGGCTCTAATTGCAGATGAAGTGGAAGTAGTTTTGCAAATTAACGGCAAAGTCCGTGATCGGCTTGTGGTACCCGCCCAATTAGATAGGGCTGAACTTGAGAAAGCCGTTCTGGCCATGGATAAAGCTAAAGCAGCCATTGAAGGGAAGGAGATCGTTAAAATAATCACTGTACCGGGTAAGCTGGTTAATATAGTTGTGAAATAGTAGTTGTAGGGTGTAATGAGATATGACAAACTGGTACTATAATTCGTATAAATAAAAATGAAATGATGGGTCTTGGCAGGGACAATAATTAGTTGGGGCCTTAAAAGGTGGATGAAATCTAACCAAAAACAGGGGAAGAGCACTTAATGCTCCTCCCCTATTTTTGGTTTAACTTCGTTCCTTCTGTCAGGATGGTTAAGAAAAGCGATTATCCTGCCTGTTCTTCCTTAATGTACAACATATCAATTGGTTTTCCCCTAATGAATTTAGGCCCGTGCTAAAAGCCGCCGCTGAAACCACTTATATCAATGACATCTTGCCGGACGGCAAAGGGACGGTCTTAATCAGTTTAGGTGATACACAGGGTCTGTTCTGGTATAAAAACGGCAAATTACTTGAATATCCAAATGTAAAGTTTTATTATGTATCACCCCAACAAAAAAAGCTGATTTTTTTCTATGGTACTCATCAGGTGCGGCCTTACATAATGAATTTAGCCACCATGGCAGTACAGAGACTGCCTGGAAAACTGGATCATGGCTGGCTTGTCTATACCGTAGGACTCTCCTTTTCGCCAAGTGAAAATCAATTGCTTTATGAAGATTGGGAACAAGGCACCCTAGGTATCTATGACCTTGAGAGCCAGAAAGAAGCTTACCGCTTGCAGGAAAAGGGGCATGACCTGATAGAAGGCTCCTGGTCTCCCGGGGGAAAGATAATAGCTTATCTTAAGCAAGATAAAAAAGAGCCGCCCATAGATCTGGGTGGTGATGGAAGGGCCGGTATGGGACATCAATTAGCGGTTTATGATCTGGAAAAGCCACAGGTCATTAAGGAATGGACAGGTAAGAAGTTATTTAACTCCCGACCAATTTGGTCACCCAATGGGGAATATCTTTTATGTAATATTGTAGAATCGCTTGAGGATAACACAGAGCTAAAAGAAGAACCTTATCTGATAAACATTAAGACCGGTGAAGTCAGAAAAATAACTAGCGAAACTTACAGGAAAAGAAATTGGGCACTGAGATTTTTGAGCTTATTAACCTGGATTCAGCTATCCTAGAGCAGTATAAAGAAAAAGAACGTCTGCTGGTATCACCGGGTGGAAAGTATGTGTTATTTACAGTGCAAGAGAATGGGAAGCAGTACTTGAAAGTCTTACCATTGAGCTAGGGAATAATACATCCGTGAGATTCGCTAAGATTAATGCATATTATTACTATACCATGGAGTACTGGGAAAAGGATGGCAAGATTAAATATGCCAAGAGATTAAACAAAGACGGTTCTATCCTTGATACTCTTTATTATCAGGTAGCTGTTAGGAATACCCTTAGGTATTGTTTTCGGGATTATTTTTATTACCCGCAGTATAAAAAGATGTCTAACTAACTTATAAACATAAACATAAGGGAGGGTTAACATGTATTATAGCAAAGAAGAGCTTGAAAGGACCAGAATAGAAGGTGAAGAACGATTAAAAAAGATGAAGGAGGAAGAAAAGGGCTATAAATACGAATCGTCAAATGGCATTAAAGTTATCTGTATTCACTGTAAACATGAGTACTTTCATAAGGGGAGTGCCCTGTTAAATACGAGAGGTCTGACATTTTTTGATTTAGATTGGTTAAATGAAGCTGCCACTACGCTAATTTGTGGCCGTTGTGGATATATCCATTGGTTTGGGAAAGAAGTAAAGCAAATGGAATAAACACTTTAACATTTAAATGGCTACTTTGTATTTTCGTACGTTAGGCTTAATGTTTATTTAACCTACTCAAGCTGGGGGGAGCAGAATGAAAAAAAGCTTTAATAACGGCAATGGTATTTGGCATATTATTATATCTGTTGCTTACACAAGAATTGTACATAAATGAATTTGAGTGGTTTTTTATCTTGGTTTCCAGCTTTGCCTTATCTTATGTTGCTGGGGATGCTCTTATTAAGAGGGGGCTTAAGGTTTCATATCGGGACCTTGCGACGATAGCATTTATGATATATATTGCCCTAATACTATTCGATGTAGTGGGTGATTACTTTATTGTGACTTATAATATAAATCCGACCAATTTGGATGGGGCATTGCCGTCATTTGGGGAAGTATTCAGAGAAACCTACGACGATTTCTTTTTCCTGAATTTAATTGCTCCCGCCCTCATGGGATGTTTAGCAGCGTTCCTTACTAAATTTAAAAGAAAAACAGTCTAAGAACCAGAAAAAATATACTCACAATCAAATAGTTAGCAGGTTCAATAGGAATGTCAATTGACCTGCTATTTTTTGTTGCCATTATTTTTTAAAAAATGTTTGTATACTTTTTTACTGTTCAATAATTGATAAACACCATTCTGTAAAACAGAAAAAAGGTGGTTCTAGTGGTAGTACAATTCCTAGAGAGTATTCAAGAGTTTAGTAGTTTGGGACTTTATCTTTCCATGTTGCTAGAAGGTTCTTCACTACCTTTTCCGGGGATGGTAGTTATATTGGCTATTGGAAACTTAATGTCTCCAGGTTTTAATAGAAACTTTAAGGGGGAAGAACCAACCCAAAGCAACTGGTTTTATCCCAAAAACATCTTTAAAGTTGTTTATATATAAAGAAAGAGAGGAACATTGTTATTTCAACGCTTCTCTATTTTAGTACAGATAACAAAATGTGGCCTCATTGTTATTATAATATGGGCATAGCTTTTGAGATATACTCGAAGATTCTTTTTAAAGGGTACATATTGTCACCTTAGCCTGATGTTCTATGGGGTTAAGGTGATTAAATTTTGCTTTTAAAATTTTGAAATGTATAAGGAACAATTAATATTCCCAGATTTATGGTATTATTGAAACGTAACTACCAATATCGATATAATACATATTACAGTGTCCCTGGACTCCGTCTACAAGCAAATGCTTTCCTACAGGGGAAGCTGTCATAATGGAATAAAAAGATGGATTTGTGATTGCCGGTAAGTTAATTTCTTGTATAAACTACGAAATATTGTAAAGAAGGAAGCACGGATAAATGAAGACATTTTATCAAGGATTGCTCTTAGCCCTCCAGATCGCTCTATTATTCTTGGTCAACCTTATAGGTGTATATATAGAACAAAAGACACACATTCCTGTACCGGGTAATGTTATAGGTATGATGTTGCTATTTTTATTACTGGAAAAAGGAATACTACCTGTTGCCTTTGTTAAGAAAGGAGCCGATTTTTTACTGAAACATCTTACCTTTTTATTTATTCCGGTGGTTGTGGGATTTATGCCCTGGGGAAAGTTATTTCTTAACCAGGGTATACCTATTATGACAGCCATCCTTGTCAGTGTTTTTGTTGCTCTTGCCGTAACAGGGATGATAGTGGAGCATTTTGCTAAGACCAATAGAAAGAAGGAAAACGATGCTTATAATTAGTATTCTAATAACACTTGGAGCCTATTATATTGGTCGTCTTGTTTTTAATTATGTAAGACATCCGGCGGCTAACCCCGTTATTGTTGGCGGCACTTTAGTTATCTTATTTCTAGTGTATTCCGGTCAGGGTTATACCAGTTATGAAGATGCCAAGAATGTGATAACCGGTTTTTTAGGTCCTGCAACTGTAGCTTTAGCCGTACCGCTCTATCAGAATAAAAAACTCCTGGTAAGGTATTTCAGAATCATTATGCTATCTGTTTTCCTTGGGACCTTAACCACTACAGTGGCAGTTGTTTGGGTAGCCCAGCTTGTTGGTCTGGAACACTTTATAGTAGTTTCCCTGGCGCCAAAGTCGGTTACAGCTCCTATCGCTATAGAAGTGGCCAGGATGGTGGGAGGAGACCCGGCTTTGGCCGCGGCCTTTGTTGTAGGTACGGGTACATCAGGGGCGGTTTTAGGACCAATGATACTAACCTGGTTAGGTGTCAAATTACCATTAGCCAGGGGTTTAGCCTTGGGAACTGCGGCCCACGGTCAAGGAACAGCCATGGCTTTAGAAGAAGGCGAACTCCAAGGGGCCATGGGTGGTTTAGCTATGGGTTTGGCGGGTATCATGACGGCTCTCATTTTACCCTGGCTTTTACCATTATTGTTATAGTTTTATCTAAACTTTGTCAAAGAAGGAGATAGAGATGCAAAAATATATTGGTATGCTTGCTCTCACGGGTGCCGCCAGTATCTGGGGCGGCATGTATGTGGTCAGCAAATATGTACTGGATTTTGTACCGCCATTTACGCTTTTGTGGCTGAGATATGTGGTTGGTTTTATTGTCCTGGTCGGAACCATGATTTATCGTAAAACACCTCCCGCAGCTAAAGAAAAACTGCCCAGTCTGCTTTGGCTGGGGTTTATCGGGTATTTTGTTTCCGTGGGTGCCCAGTTTTTAGGAACCTGGTTGTCTTCTGCCCATATGGGTTCTTTGCTCACGTCTGCAGCGCCGGCCTTTATTGTTATCCTTGCCTGGCCCATATTGGGGGAACGGATTGATTTAGGCAAGATAATTTCCCTGGTTATTGCTACTTTAGGTGTCATCGTGGTGGTGGGATTCGAGGGAGACAAGGGTAATAGCCTGGGTAATGCCTTTTTGATCTTTGCTGCTCTCACCTGGGCTCTCCTTTCCGTCTATGCCAAGAAGTCAGCCCAGGAGCTGCCGGTTCTAACCATAACCACCTACGCCATCTTTTTTGCCATTCTTTTTACTACTCCCGTCATGATCTGGGAAAGTCTAAGTAAAGGCTTTAACTTTAAAATTATCCTTAATCCTGTACTTAGCTCAGGTGTTCTTTATTTAGGGATTGTTTCAACCGCTATCGCCTTTTTCCTCTGGAACAAAGGTATGGAACTAATGGAAGCGGGGATAGGGGCCTTGTTTTTCTTTTTCCAGCCTGTGGTTGGCAGTTTTTTGGGGTGGTTGATTCTCAAAGAAAGCTTAACCTGGAACTTTTTCCTGGGAGGCCTGCTGATATTGCTGGGAGTGGCTATGGTATCACTTCGTGAGCGTAGGGATTCACGACGAGAGAATAACTGTATAAAAAAACCTCAACTGGTTCACAGTAGTACAGAGGCGACTACGGAAGGGGGAAAGGTAATTGCAGGAAAAAACGCTTAACCTGGGTGGTAGAAAAGTTTTTTACCGGGAGATAGAGGGGACGAAAACCCCTGTCCTTTTTCTACATGGTAAACGGTTTACCTCCCAGGACTGGTTAGGGCAGAAGGTAATTGACAAACTTGCCGCTCTGGGTCACCGGGTTATAGCCCTGGACCTTCCGGGATACGGTCAATCCGATGAACTGAATGGACTCTCATTTTCCGACTTTTTTACAGAAGTGGAGACAAAACTCAACCTGGACAACTTCTATCTAGTGGGGCCTTCCTTTGGGGGTAAGATTGCCCTGGAGAGGGCTATTAAGGGTGATCATAAACTGTCGGGGTTGGTTGTTATTGCACCGGCTGAAGTGGACAATTATCTCCATGTTATACATAAGGTGCATATTCCCGTATTAATCGTCTGGGGTGAGGAGGATAAGGTTGTACCTGTTGAGTATGCGAGTCGCCTTGCAGCAGTTTTACCCCAGCGTGAAGTTCATATCATAAGGAGCAGGGGTCATACCTGTTATTTTGAGGAACCCGAGTTATTTGCCGATATTGTAATCAATTTTCTCCATAAAAATATGCAGAACAAATGAAGGGTTTGGAGTCAGTAAAAGGTAGAAAAAATCTCGTGTGTTAAAGGACACGAGATTTCCTGTTTTTATATTAAATAACTTTATCCCGACAGCTTGCAGGAAAATACCGGACCATGGCGAAAACTGGTAATTGTTACATATATTTGTCGAGGTGTTAAGTCATGTTGGATAGTCTTTCTAAAAAAGCCCAGGTACTAATCTTACTGGCTCTTGGGGTGATGATTTTCTTTGCCGGCGTAAAATATCAGGAAAACCGCCTGACTTCAGTGATGATGGAGAAATCAGCGCTGCAGGTGGAACAAAAGTCTGTCGTACAGGCTCCTAAAACCTTAACGGTGCATGTGGTAGGGGCTGTAGCCAAGCCCGGGGTCTACACCCTGGAGGAAGGAAAACGGATTCATGACCTTATCCAGTTGGCCTCTCTTTTACCGGAGGCTGATACTACTTTAATAAATTTAGCAGCGCCGCTCCAGGACGGTAAGCAGGTATATGTGCCCTTTAAAGGAGAAGCAACCGCCGGCGGCACACCTCAAAAAACAGGTGCCCCGGGTGACGGCCTCATCAATATTAATACAGCAGGGATAAAGGAACTGGATTCCTTACCGGGCATTGGCCCTGCCTTGGCCCAGCGCATTATCGACTACCGCGAGAATCACGGTAATTTTGCTGCGGTGGAAGATATTACCAAGGTATCCGGCATTGGCCCCTCTACACTGCAAAAATTCAAACACCTCATTACGGTAAAATAAGCTATGACTGGCAGCAGTTTGCACATAAGACAGCGTCCCCTCCTTGCACTGACGTGTTTTTACGGCCTGGGGATCATCTTTGGCTTTTACTTTAAAGGAAGTTTGTGGTGGCTAATCTTAGGCGGGTTAACCTTTCTGGTAAATGTCGTCTACTTTATTAGGAAAGGAAAGCTCCAAAGCACTCTTTTTCTTTTGTGTTTCGTTTTTTTCGGGGCACTATGGTATAACCTTCATTGTCTGCCTCCCGATTCTTACCGGCATTGGCTTGATGAAGTTGTAGAGGGCCAGGGAACGGTGATTTCTTATCCGAGGCCCGGAGCCGCAGGTCTCTCTTTCGTGGTGGACCTCCACAGGTTATCCCGGGGTGAGCAGGAACTGCCCGGGGGGATCAGTGTTTTACTCAGGACAAAGGGAGAAGCTCAGGTTCTACCCGGTACAGTGGTGGCTGTTCGTGGAAAACTTTCTTTACCCCGCCAGGCCCGTAATCCCGGTGAATTCGATTACCGTCAATACCTGGCCAACGGCCAGATCTTTTACCAGCTGACTACCCAAGATAACGGTTTAACGGTAATCAGTGAAGGTCAGGGAATAAGGACTTGGCTGGCCCGGGAGCGGGAGAAAATTGCTTCTCATTTGGCCCAAATCATTCCTCGAAAAGAGCGGGGACTTCTATTAGGGGTATTATTTGGTGATAAAAGCGGCATCCCCGACACAGATTATGAGGCTTATCAAAGGGCAGGCGTGGTCCACCTCTTTGCCGTGTCGGGCCTGCATGTGGGGTTTGTTTTGGGCCTGGTCTGGGCCTTGCTCTCCTTTTGGGAGGTACGGCCCCTTTTTCGCCTGCTGCTAGGGGCAGGATGTTTAACCGTTTATTTTTTCCTGGTAGGCTGGACAGCCTCCATCGTGAGGGCCATCATCATGGCCCTGGTTGGCTTAGTGGCTTTGACAATGGGCAAGAAACAGGATCTTTATACTACCTTAGCCCTGGCTGCCCTGATTATTCTGATGATAAACCCGGGGGAACTGTTGCAGACGGGTTTTCAACTCTCCTTTGTAACGACGGCAGGCCTCATCTACATGACTCCCTGGCTGGAGAATTTGGGACTGGGAAAAATCCTGGCCCCTGCAGTAGCAGCCCAATTGGCAGGTATCCCCTTGGGGGCATATTATTTTAACCAGATATCCCTGGTGGCTCCCTTTCTGAATATTATTGCCGTAGGTGCCAGCGGGATCATTGTAGGTCTGGCCATGATAGGAAGTATCCTCTACTTTGTCTGGCCTCCTTTAGGGGATCCCTTTTTCTTAGGGGCCGGCGGCCTGCTCTATGCTCTAAGTGAATTCATTCTCTGGTGGGGCCGGCAGGAATGGACGGGTCTTATTGTACCTACTCCTCCCCTTGCACTCATTGTTATTCTTTATGCCTTCCTTTTCCTTGCTCCTCATCTGTATAACTTCATCCCTTACTGGCGGAGCTTTTTGCGGCCAGTTTACCGGCAAAGAATCCTTACTGCTTTTATCATTATAGGCATGACCTGTTTCCTGTGGCCCCATATGGGCAAAACCCAGGTAGTTTTTTTGGATGTGGGGCAGGGGGACAGCATCTTTATTAAAACACCCGGTGGTAAAACCATTCTGCTGGATGGCGGCGGAACTCCCGGTTCTGATTACTCCATCGGTAAGCAGGTTTTAAAACCTTTTTTAAGAAGGCAGGGGTTACGGAAGATTGACCTGGTCATCATGTCCCATTCCGATACCGACCACAGCGAAGGGCTCCTGGAGGTTATACCCTATTTTACTGTGGGCCAAATTATCGTACCGCCCCTGGAGCAGGGGGACAAAGTGGAGGAGGCCCTTCTTCAAGTGGCCAGGAAACGTAATATTCCCTTAAATTCTGTCACAGCCGGTCAGTATATACAGGTTGATGACCAGGTGCGTTTAGAAGTGTTACATCCTGATGGAGAAAGGATATGGCACGGGAACAATAAATCCCTGGTTTTAAAGTTGATTTATCAAGAAGCGGAGTGGCTCTTAACCGGGGACATAGAAAATGAAGCCATAGCTTATCTCCTGGACCAAAAAGAGGACTTGCGGGCTGATATTCTGAAACTCCCCCATCATGGGAGTATTTCTTCATACAGTGAAGAATTCTATCGCCAGGTAGGACCCTGGGCGGTGATTGTCTCAGCAGGCATCAATAAGTTTAACCATCCCCACCCCAGGGTGAGGGGCTATTTTTCAGAACGGGGAATCCCTTTTTACCTCACCAGGGATAACGGTGCTATCATTACCTGGAGTAAGGGAAGGAAGATAGAGGTAAGGCCTTTTATACCCTGCCTCTAATGCTGGCTGGCATTTCCTTTTTCTATCTAGTCGGTTAAAGTGACAACTTGTGGTATAATAGGGAAAGCACTATTTAAGAAAAGGTGGTTACATAATGCAGAAGACAGGATTCTTTTTAGTGCTTTGCCTTTTATTACTACTGGCCATGCCGGTGGCAGCCGCTCCCCAGGTAACAGGCAAGAGTGCCGTTCTTATCGATGCTCAAAGCGGCCAGGTCCTTTATGATATGGCCAAAGATGAAAAGCTCCCCCCTGCCAGCACCACAAAAATACTTACCGCCATCATCGCTATTGAAAGCGGTAAACTGGATGAAATGGTAACTGTGGGTCCCAATCCGCCTCTGGTTGAAGGGACTAAGGTTTATCTGGAAGCCGGGGAAAAGGTAAAGCTCCGCGATTTGGTATTAGCCGCTCTCGTCCATTCAGCCAACGATGCTGCCCTGGCTGTCGGAGAATATCTGGCCGGGTCTGCCCCGGAATTTGCCAAGATGATGAATGCAAAAGCTCAGGCCTTGGGTGCGGTGAACAGTAATTTTGTCAATCCTCACGGCTTGTCTGAAGACAATCACTATACTACCGCTTACGACCTGGCGCTGATAGGACGTTATGCCATGACCAATGAGACTTTTCGCAGTATGGTCAAAACCAAGGTGTTAGACTGGAATGGCAAGGCTTGGCAGACAAGGCTGATTAATATTAATAAACTGTTATGGTCTTATGATGGCGCTGATGGTGTTAAAACAGGGTACACCACAGAGGCCAAATCTACCATTGTGGCCTCTGCCACCCGTAATGGACAAACTTTAATCGCCGTGGTCTTAGGTTCGAGCGGCAATAATATCTGGCAGGATGCCGAAAGACTCCTGGACTACGGTTTCGCAAATTTTCAAGGAATCGAACTGGCTCATCCCGAAAAAGTAGTGGCTACCGTGGATATTACTCCTAAAGAAAAGTTACAGTTGGTTCCGAAAGAAGCGGTACAGTTGGCTTTACCCCAGGAAGGAAATAAAAAGATTGACACCAAAGTTGTTTTAGAGCCCCTGCAGGTCCCCATTGCCCAGGGGCAAACGGTGGGGAGCCTGGTCTTCTTCCTGGATGGCAAAGAAATCAGCCGGGTAGAGCTTTTGGCTAAAAATGCAGTGTCCCGTCATATTGGCTTTACCAATATCATGTTATATATTGGGGCGGGGCTTTTCTTCCTGCAAGTGTTGTGGAGGAGTTTTCTCCTTTATAAAAGAAGTAGAAGAAGTCGATACGGTTATAACTCCTCTTACCGGGATTATCGTTCATACTAGGAGGTTTCATGCTGTTTCAGAGTGTTATTAATAGTATTAAACGTGGTATGGTCTCTCCTGTTTATCTCCTGCACGGTGAAGAAGAGTACCTGCAGGAGTTGATTATTAAGGCTTTAAAGGAACATCTTTTAACGCCGGAAACAGGGGATTTCAATTATGACGAGCTTGACGGTGAGAATGTCTCACCCGGGCAAATTGTGGCCAGTGCCAATACCCTGCCCGTCTTTGCCGAAAAAAGACTGGTGATTGTCAAACGGCCTTCTCTCTATTTTTTGAGCAAGAAAAAGGAAGGGGAGGATACCGGCGGCGATGATAAGTGCCTGATAGAATACATCTCGGAACCTTTATCTTCCACCTGCCTGGTTTTCTGGTTAAAGGAAACAGCGGATAAACGTAAAAAGTTATACAAGACAATAGAGAAAAAGGGCCAGGTTGTAGAGGTCACTCCCTTAAAGGGGACGGAACTCAGCAACTGGCTGCAGGAACAGGCCGGGGCCCTGGGAAAGGTTCTCGAACCCAATGCGCTGGAGTATATTGTCTTTCACGCCAGTCATGACCTGCGCTCTCTTAAAAATGAACTGGATAAACTGGCCCTTTTTACCGGAGAGGAGCGGACTATTTCCCTGCCGGTAGTGGAAAAGCTTTTAACCAAAAGCATTGAGGCCAATATTTTTGACCTGGTGGATAGTCTGGGCTTAAAAAAAACAGAGGAGGCCCTTCATGAGTTAAGGAACCTCCTGGTAATGGGTGAACCGGCCATCCGTATTCTTTTTATGATCGCCCGACAGTTTCGTCTTATCCTAATGGTGAAGGACCTGGAACAGAGAGGGTTTTCCGAAAAACAGATTACGGCGGAACTATCCCTTCATCCTTATGTTACCGGGAAAATCCTGCGCCAGGCCAGAAATTTCACCTTCCCAGAACTTGAGCGCAGCCTGGAGATCATCCTGGAAACCGATTTTGCCTTAAAAAACGGTTCTCCTGTCCAGGCTGCGCTGGAAAACCTGATACTGAAGCTAGCAACTAGTTCGTAGTTCGCGGTTGGCAGCGAAGTAGTTACTAGTAATTAGTTACTAGCGGTGACCGGTAACCTGTGGTCTGTTATTATTAACCGGTCACTGGACACCGGGCTCTGGTCACTAATTCAGACTTCGGAAATCGGATATCGGATTTGGAGGAATAGCCGGAAATCGTAAAAAATAAGCGTCATATCATGACGCTTATTTTTTAGCTTGCAGTTTTATTTAATCTCCGTGTTAAGCGGGATTTTTTCCGGGCCGCCATATTTTTATGGATAATACCCTTGGCAGCAAGTTTGTCGATAACACGAATAGCTCTTACCAGAGTATCCTTGGCTGCTTCAAGGTCGGCTCCCTTAAGGGCGTTTTCAAAACGGCGAACTGCAGTTTTCATCATTGATTTATAGGCAGCATTCCTGACAGTACGAATGCGGGCTATTTTTGCTCTTTTTAATGCAGATTTGATGTTGGCCATATCCAGTTCACCTCCTTTAAGGGTTGCTTTCGCAATAAAAAATTCACGAACTACATTTTATCATTCTTGCCTGGAAAAGGCAAGAAGATCTTGACACAGTTAGTATAAGTTTATAGCGATTCGTTTAAGCTAGTAAAAAAGGAGGTGAAAAAATGCTAGGTGCCATCGTTCGCTTTATCGTTTCGGCCCTTGTTTTACTTATTGTAAGCTGGCTATTGCCCGGTATCTCGGTAGCCGGCTTTACCGGAGCCCTGTTAGCGGCAATTGTCATTGCCGTGCTGGGGTGGGTGGCGGAAAGACTCATGGGTAAACGTGTTTCACCTCAGGCCCGCGGTTTTGTGGGTTTTCTCACTGCTGCCGTAGTGATTTATCTCACCCAATTTATCCTGCCAGGAATGATGAGTGTATCCATAATCGGTGCATTACTGGCTTCTCTGGTCATCGGGCTTGTAGATGCTATCGTACCAACTGAATTACGTTAAGGCATATTCTTTCTTCCCCATTCATATAGTCTAAGGAAAGGATGGGGAAGTATGTTTTTTTTCAGGCGCAAATCACCCTTTTCCCGGCATTGGTTATGGAGGGTCAAGCCTCTAAAATTCAGAAGGGGCTTTGTCTTACTAGGATTAATTATAATACTGACTGTTTTGTTCATCTCCCACAGAGAACCGTTGAGTGTGCCTGTTTCCACAGGTGCAAAGCCCGTATCGCAGGATATTTTGCAAAAAATCTATCATGTTATAGGCTTAGAGAATTTGGATCACCGGAAAATATTACATGAAGGTTTGCCGGTGGGGTCACTGGCTATGCAAAACTCAGATTTCTTAGGGGAATGGGACAACTTCTTTCACCATATTATGCTGGCCATCACAGGGGTAGACTCCCGTAATCCGGCTTTAATTATGGGGAGAGAATTGAGTTTTTCTTCCCTTCCGGGTAATGCAGCAGTAACGGCTTTAGATACCACTATGGATGAGAATGGTGAAGAAGACTTTTACCTGCCGGGCCAGGATGACAATCTGGATGATTGGGTACCCATTCCCGATACGGAGTTTCCGCCTGTTCAGCTGAACGGTGAACCCATGATTCTCATCTATAATACCCACAATGCCGAATCTTATCGTCCTTCCGAAGGCCTCTCCAGGCAGGAGGGGAAAAACGGCGGCGTGGTGACCGTTAGCAAAACCCTGGCCCAGGCTATTGAGAGTAAACATAAAATTAAGACTCTCACCACTGATATCATCCATGATTATCCCGACTGGACCAAATCCTATATTAATTCTATGCGGACGGTCCAGGCCCTTCTGAAACAAAATTCCAAAATTCAGACGGTTATCGATATTCACCGTGATGCGGGACTGCAATCCCGTTCCAGTACTTTGACCCGTATCAACAAGAAAGATTGTGCCAAGGTACTTATTGTGGTGGGAACGGAGCACCCCCGCTGGAAGGAAAATTTAGCCTTCGCCGAAAAGATAGAGAAAAAAGCCAATGAAATGTATCCGGATTTAATAAAAGGTATACGCCTGGCAAAAGGCCGGCGCTACAACCAGCACCTGCATCCCCGGGCCTTGTTATTAGAATTTGGCAGTGACCTCAATACCTTGGATGATGCCAAGAACTCGGCCAAGTTAATGGCGGATGTGATTGCTGAGGTGCTCAAAAAGCGCTGACCGATACCCGCTACCCGTGACCCGTAAATAATCGCATTCCCACTTTCGGGAATCGGTAAACGGGAGACGGGTGGCGGATTTTTGTTTAAGAAATGATTAAACCGGGAAGTGTATGAAGAGAGGAGGAATGTCATGCTTTCTTACAGGAAACAAATGATGTTAATATCCTTGTTTGTCCTTATCTTTATGAGCCTGGGGCTTTTCACAACTTTTCACAGCATGAAAAGAATTACCCAGTGGCCTGTGGAAGATATGCTCTCCTTTCAGTATGAAGCGGGAACAATTCAGTTGAAAATAGTTGGCCTGGATGTTGCCGTAGAAAATATTACATTCCCCCGACTGCCGGTTCAAGACAAACTAAAAGCCGCACCCGGTGCGGCTGCCGATAGCCTGATTAAGTTATACCAGGATACCAAACACTTTAGCTTAAAGGGTTGTGCTGCCCTTAAGGAAATTGTTGTAGACAAGCTTAGGCAGTTTCGATAGAATTATTTAGCGTAAAACGAGATTAGAAGGTGTTTCTCAATGTCGACAGGTACAAAGGTAGCCAAGGCTGCCGGGATCATCATGGTGGCCATGGTCCTTTCCCGGATTATTGGATATGTGCGGGATATGGTCATTTTAGCCCGCTTCGGCCAGAACAAATTCACCGATGCCTACAACGCAGCCTTTTCTATTCCGGATTTTCTATATTATTTACTGGTGGGGGGAGCCTTAAGTTCTGCCTTTATCCCTGTATTCTCCAGTTATATTGCCACCCAGAAAGAAGAGGACGGCTGGCGTGTTGCCAGTACAATTTTTAATATTGTCATCATTCTGATGCTGGTGGGAATCACCATCGGTTTTATTTTTGCGCCTGCCTTAATTTATATCCTCGTTCCCGGCTTTTCCTCCGACAATTTGGACCTGACGGTGAAAATGACCCGTATCATGTTTTTACAAACTTTCTTTATGGCTTTAAACGGCATCTCTATGGGGATTCTTAATTCCTACCAGCATTTCCTGGCGCCTGCCGTAGGCTCGGTGATGTATAACCTGGGGATCATTGTGATAGGTTTACTGCTGGCTCCATCCTTTGGCATAGTAGGTTTTGCCATTGGTGTGGTGGTAGGGGCCGCTTTAAATTTTGCCGTACAGCTGCCGGCTCTCTTAAAGCTGGGTTTACGGTACCGTCCAATTATGGACTTGAGCCACCCCGGTGTCAAAAAGATCGGCACCTTAATCTTACCCGTGTTAATCGGACTTTCGGTAACCCACTTTAACCTTTTTGTTAACCAAAACCTTGGTTCCAGTCTACCCGAAGGTATGATTACTGCCTTAAGAAATGCCCAGCGTATTATGCAGCTGCCCATAGGTGTTTTCGCCATCGCCATTGCTGTAGCCGTCTTTCCGACTTTAACCGGACACGCCGCCCGGGGAGAAAAAGAAGAATTCAAAAAGACCATGTCTTTGGGTGTCCGCACCATTATTTTTGTCACTTTGCCCGCTGCCGTGGGGTTAATTGCCTTGAAGACTCCTGTGGTGCGTCTTCTCTTTCAACAAGGAAAGTTTACCGTAGAGGATACCCGGGCTACAGCCTATGCCCTCTTGTTTTACAGCATCGGCTTGTTTGCTTATTCTGTCATCCAGCTCTTAAACAGGGTATTTTACTCCCTTCAAGATACCAGGACGCCCGTTACCGTAGGAATTGGCACTATTCTGGTGAATATTGCTTTGAACTTTCTCTTGATAAAACCCCTGGGCCACGGCGGTTTGGCCCTGGCCTATTCTATTGCGGGGATTGTGAACCTGCTTGGACTGCTTATTATCTTAAGGCAGAAAATCGGAGGGATTGACGGAAAAAGAATCCTGGCTTCCTTTAGCAAGACTCTGCTTGTCTCCCTGGTCATGGGTGTTTTAGCCTATTTAGGGGCCTGGTTTACAGAAATTTTAGTGGGGACAACAACCAAATTCGGCCAGCTGCTGCAGGTGGGGGTTGGGGTCAGCATCGGTGTTCTTGTCTTTACTGCTCTGGTACTGCTCCTGAAAATGGAAGAAGGAGAACTGGCCAAATCCTTATTCCTCAGGCGTTTCCAGAAGCGGCGCTAGTTGCTACCCTATAGGATAATTGCTATAATATTTTGAGTATCTTTTTGCGAAGCGAACTTTCCCACTAGTAACTAATAACTAGTAACTAGTAACTAACTGTAAGGAGGAAACATGAGTCAGGAGCATATACGCAATTTTTGTATCATTGCCCATATTGACCACGGCAAGTCGACCCTGGCTGATCGGCTCTTAGAATATACAGGTGCTCTTAGCGCCCGGGAAATGACGGATCAGGTACTGGACCAGATGGAGCTGGAGCGGGAAAGGGGCATTACCATAAAACTCCAGGCCGTACGCATGAAATATGTGGGTTCTGATGGCAAGGAATACCTCTTAAACCTCATTGATACTCCGGGCCATGTGGACTTTACTTACGAAGTCTCCCGCAGTTTGGCCGCCTGCGAAGGGGCTATCCTGGTGGTGGATGCGGCCCAGGGTATTGAGGCCCAGACCCTGGCCAATGTGTATTTGGCCCTGGAACATGACCTGGAAATCATCCCGGTCATTAATAAGATAGATTTACCCAGTGCCGAACCGGAACGGGTAAAAAAGGAAATCGAAGAAATCATCGGTCTTGACTGCAGCGAAGCCATCCTGGCCTCGGCCAAAGAGGGAATCGGCATACCTGAAATTTTAGAGGCGGTAATAAAAAAAGTTCCACCTCCCAGTGGTAATCCCCAGGCTCCTTTAAAGGCTCTGATTTTTGACTCCCACTTCGATCCCTATAAGGGAGCTATTTCCTATTTACGGGTTGTGGACGGCTCCATTAAAAAGGGTATGAAGATCAAAATGATGTCTACAGGGAAAGAGTTCGAAGTGACGGAGGTTGGTGTCTTTACGCCGGCCATGCGCATGGTGGATGAATTGACTACCGGTACTGTCGGTTTTATGGCGGCCAGTATCAAAAACGTGAAAGACACCAGGGTGGGTGACACCATCACCGATGGGGAAAAGCCGGCTGCAGAACCATTGCCGGGCTACCGCAAGGTAACACCCATGGTTTTCTGCGGCCTCTATCCTATTGATACCGGTGATTACGAAAATCTCCGTGATGCCTTGGAAAAGTTAAAGCTCAATGATGCTTCCTTAATATATGAACCGGAAACATCAGTCGCTTTAGGTTTTGGTTTTCGCTGTGGTTTCTTAGGTCTTCTGCATATGGAAATTATCCAGGAACGGCTGGAGCGGGAATATAACTTAAACCTCTTAACCACAGCCCCCAGTGTTATCTACAGGATTCTTAAAACCAACGGCGAGTTAATCGAAATTGATAATCCGACGAAACTGCCGCCTGTCCAGCAAATCGAATCCATCTCCGAACCTTATGTAACGGCTACCATTATGGTGCCGACCGATTATGTAGGTCCGGTCATGGAACTGGCCCAGGAGAAGAGGGGAACCTTCCTGACTATGGATTATCTCTCGGCTAGCCGGGTCATGCTGAAGTATGATCTGCCTTTAAGTGAAATCGTTTATGATTTCTTTGACCAGTTGAAGTCCCGTACCCGGGGCTATGCCTCTCTGGATTATGAAGTAACCGGCTATAAGGAGTCGGATCTGGTTAAACTGGATGTCCTGGTAAACGGGGAAATTGTCGACGCCCTCTCCTTTATCGTGCACCGTGACCGGGCTTACACCCGGGGGCGGGCTTTAACGGAGAAACTGCGGGATATTATTCCCCGGCAGATGTTTGAAGTTCCTATCCAGGCTGCCATTGGCAATAAGATTATCGCCAGGGAAACCATTAAAGCTATGCGTAAAAACGTGCTTGATAAGTGTTATGGCGGGGATATTACCCGAAAACGCAAACTCCTGGAAAAGCAAAAAGAAGGTAAGCGGCGTATGAAGCAGGTGGGCAGCGTGGAAATTCCCCAGGAAGCCTTCATGGCCGTCTTAAGCCTTGATGATAAGTAGGTGGGCAGATGGAACGCGCCCTTTATGTACACATCCCTTTCTGTGAAGCTAAATGCTGGTATTGTGACTTTACCTCTTACCCCGGCAGGGGGGAAGGAGAGAAGGAGACCTACCTGCAGGCCTTGTGTAAAGAAGCTAAATATTATGGGAGCTTGTTTCCGGAAGAAAAGTTTAAAAGTCTTTATATCGGAGGAGGAACGCCTACCTGTTTGTCCGGCAGGCAGCTAAGCCTTCTCTTTTCCTTTTTGCACGCCTCTTTTACTTTTGGGGATAATATGGAGTGTACCGTAGAGGGCAACCCCGGCACTATAAATAAGGAGAAAATCCTGGCCCTCCTGGAGAGTGGGTGTAACCGCCTCTCCCTGGGGGTACAGAGCTTTTTAGAAGATGATTTAAAAAGGCTGGGGCGTATACACACCCCGCAAGAAGTGTATAATACTTACAGTCTGGCCAGGGAGGCAGGATTTGCTAATATTAATCTGGATCTGATGTACGGCCTGCCGGGGCAATCACTGGCGGGGTGGCAAGAGAACCTGCGCAAGGTGACAGCATTAAGACCGGAACATATTTCCCTGTACCAGCTCCATGTGGAAGAAGGAACCCCTTTTTATACCATGCTCTGGCGCGGAGAAATACAGGAGTTTGATAATGAACTGGCCTTAGCCATGTACGAGGAGGCCATTCATTTTCTGACCGGTGCCGGTTATCATCACTACGAAATAAGTAATTTTGCTTTACCCGGGAAAGAAAGTGTCCATAACCAGGTTTACTGGCGTAATGAAGAATATATCGGCCTGGGTGCAGGTGCATCGGGGTATCTTCAGGGGATACGTTATAGAAACCATTCTGCCCTTAAAGAGTATGTGGGGGCAGTTCATTCCGGTAAAAAGCTCAGAGCGGAAGAGGAAGTAATTACGGAGGAGATGAAAAGAAGCGAGACTATGTTTCTAGGATTAAGGCTCTTAAAGGGTGTGGAAAAGGAACGCTTTTTAGCCAGGCATCATATAACAATGGAAGAGTGTTTCGGAAATACACTCGATAAATTGGTTAAACGGGGATACCTGGTGAATACCGCATCTCATGTGGCTTTAACCCGGCAGGGTTTGTATCTTGCCAATGAGGTTTTTCAGGAATTTCTACCTTAACCATGGAGACAAGCCGGCGTTGACAAAAAAAAAGGCAAGTGGTATGTTAAAATAGAAAACTTTAGCACTCGATAGAGGGGAGTGCTAACAAGGGGGTGGTACAGCATGAAAATGGATGAAAGAAAACAAAAAGTTTTACAGGCTATCATCCTGGATTACATTGCTACCGCGGAACCTGTTGGCTCTCGTACTATTTCCCGTAAATATAACCTGGGTGTAAGCCCGGCTACCGTAAGAAATGAAATGGCCGACCTGGAAGAATTGGGTTTGATTGAACAGCCCCATACTTCTGCCGGAAGGATACCTTCCCAGTCAGGTTACAGATATTATGTGGACTGTCTGATGGAAAAAGAGCCTTTGGATAGAGATATCAAAGACATGATCAGCAAGGCCATGATGGTGAGAATCCGGGAAACGGAGGCGCTGATTCAGGTTTCCAGCAAACTGTTATCCCAACTGACTAATTACACGGCCCTTGTCCTGGCTCCTGCCTTGGGCAGGAATGCCCTGAGGCACCTGCAGATCTTACCTATTGATGACAGTAAGGCTGTGGTGGTGATGGTGCTTGATAACGGCCACGTGGAACATAAGGTAATTGATGTTCCCGGAGGCTTAAATCATGAAGACTTCACCGCCATTTCCCGGGTGCTCAATGAACGGCTGTATGGTCTCTCCGTTGAACAATGGCGTCCTACCATCCTGCAAACCATCTATCATGAACTGCTCTACCAGAAAAAACTGCTGAACAGTGTGATTGAGCTGGTAGAAAACGCCATTAGCCTGGAAGAGGAGAATAAAGTTTACCTGGGAGGAACCTTAAACATCCTGAACCAGCCCGAATTTAAAGACATTGAAAAGGTAAAAGGGCTCCTGGAACTCCTGGAGCAGGAAGCGGCTATAAAAGAGGTATTGCATCCCGCCCCGGAGGCCGGGATTACGGTAAAGATCGGCTCGGAGAATATCCATCAGAGCATGAAAAACTGCAGCCTGATTACAGCCACTTACCACCTGAACGGGCGGGTGATCGGCACTTTAGGAGTATTAGGGCCTACCCGTATGGAATATTCTAAAGCTGTGAGTATTCTGGAATATATAACAGAAGCCTTATCCAAAGCCATTACAAGGCTATAAGTATTACCGGAGGTTCCCTGAATGAGTGTAAAACAACAAGTCACGCAGAACTCTGAGGTGGATGAAAGACTGGCGGCCCTGATGACCAATGCCAATGCCATCAGGGCCATTGCCCAGGCCGTAGAAGGGACCATTGGACCCAAAGGCCTGGATACCATGCTGGTAGACCAGTTTGGTGATGTGGTCATTACCAATGACGGTGTAACGATCCTGGATATGATGGATGTCAATCACCCGGCGGCCAGGATGCTCATTAAGATCGCCAAGGCTCAGCAGGAGGAAATCGGCGACGGCACCACCACGGCTACCATTATGGCGGGGGCTCTGGTCAGCGAGGGTGTGGCTCAGGTTTTAAAGGGCGTACCTGTGGCCAAAGTCATCGAGGGGTTACGTATTGGGGTCAAGAGAGCCCTCTCTGTCCTGGAGGCTAAGACCATCCAGATAAAGGACATCCGGGACCCTCTATTGAAGCAGGTAGCCCTGGTGGCAGGCCGGGAGAACGAGGATATTGCCGAACTGGTGGTGCAGGCTGCCATTTTGATGGGCGAGGAAAAGCTTCGCGATCCTTCCTTTAAATTGGCGGAAATCATCCGCGCTGAGGAAGGTGCGGAGAACCAGGTGGTACCCGGGGTGATCATCAACAAAGAGCCCATGAATTCGGAAATGCCAAAGAAACTGGGGCCTGTAAAGGTCCTGGTTATTGATGATGCCCTGGAACCTGAGGAGGTTGAGGATGAAGCCCTGGCTACGGAGGCCGGTTTTACGCGTTATCTGGCCCTGCAGGAAGAATTCAGGAACAACATCAAAAAAATTATAGAAGCCGGTGTTAACCTGATCCTGGTTGACCGGGGAGTAGATGCTGCTGCGGAAGAGTTTCTGACCGACCATCAGGTCATGGTGCTGCAGCGGGTTTCCAATCGAGAACTGCGCCGGGCCGGCGAACATACCGGAGCCAGGCTGTTAAAAAGAACCGGTTTAAAAAAAGAATTAGCTGAGCTGGAAAAATATACCGGCAGTGCCCGGGAGGCCTTCCTGGATGAAAAATTAGAGCATGTGCGCCTGCTGGGGGGTGCAGGTAAAGCCGAGGCGACTATCCTCGTAGGTGCTTCCACAGAAGAGGTTGTGGGCGAGCGGGAACGTATCGCCAAAGATGCCGCTTCCGCCATACAGGCTGCAGTCAGAGGCGGTATTGTCCCGGGAGGAGGGTCTATAGAACTGGCCATCGCCCGGCACATCGAGGAGGCCCGTAAAGATGTCCGGGGCATGGCAGCCTATGGCCTGGATTGTGTGATTGCGGCCCTCAAGAAGCCTTTCTCGCAAATTGTCCTCAATGCCGGTTTTAATCCCCTGGAGAAACTGGGAGATGTTATGGCAGCCCAGGCCGAAAGCGGTCTCGACTCTTTAGGTATCGACTGTGATACCGGGGAAGTAAAGGACATGGGCCAACTCGGTGTATTTGACCCTGCCCTGGTTAAAAAGCATGCCCTTAAGGCTGCGGGGGAGGTAGCGGAAGCTATTCTACGCATTGATACAATTATCAAAAAGAAAGAAACAAAGCCGCACAATGATGTGAAAGGCGAAGATTTTGTCTAGGTGGTGACAAGTGATGGAAAAAGACAGGCCGAATCCTCAGGAAACAGCCGGCACCGAAAGGGAACCGGCGGAAGAGATGAACATGAATCCCGATGAAGAAAACATGGGGATGGAATCTGAGGAAAAACCGGGTAATGAATTAGAAATGCAGCTGGCCCAAAAAAACGCAGAGGTGGAAGAATTAAAGGAGAGAATTCTCAGGCTGCATGCGGACTTTGACAACTACCGCAAGCGTACCAATAAGGAAAAAGAAGAGTGGTTCCAATATGCTTCGCAAGGTGTGGTGATAAATCTCCTGCCTGTCCTTGACAACCTGGAACGAGCCCTGGGTTCTATGGAACAACAGGTGGAAGACAAACAGGGTCTGATGGCAGGTGTCAATATGATTTACCGGCAGCTCATGGATGTGCTCCAGCGGGAAGGCTTACAGCCTATCGAGGCTTTAGGCCGGCTTTTTGATCCCCTGCTCCATGAAGCCATTATGCAGGTACCTGTCGAAGAGGGTCAGGAGGACAATTTAATTGTGGAAGAACTGCGCAAAGGCTATCGTTTTAAAGATAAAGTAATCAGACCAACTATGGTTAAAGTTGCAAAAAACATGTAACTTTAAAGGAGGAAGAAAAGCATGAGCAAAGTGATAGGCATTGACTTAGGTACTACTAACTCCTGTGTAGCATTTATGGAAGGTGGAGAAGCTGTTGTCATCCCTAATGCTGAAGGAAACAGGACCACTCCTTCTGTGGTAGCTTTCTCCAAGTCGGGAGAGCGGCTGGTGGGCCAGGTGGCCAAACGCCAGGCCATTACCAACCCTGACCGTACCATCATCTCCATTAAACGTCATATGGGTACTGATCACAAAGTCCGTATTGATGATAAGGAATATACACCCCAGGAAATCTCCGCCATGATCCTGCAAAAGCTGAAAGCTGATGCGGAAAGTTACCTGGGAACTAAAGTCACCCAGGCCGTTATTACTGTACCTGCTTACTTTACCGACAGCCAGCGCCAGGCTACCCGTGATGCCGGTCGTATTGCCGGTTTGGAGGTCTTACGTATTATCAACGAGCCTACCGCCGCTGCCCTGGCTTATGGTCTCGACAAGGAAGAAGACCAGACCATCCTGGTCTATGACTTAGGGGGGGGAACTTTCGACGTTTCCATCCTGGAACTGGGTGACGGTGTTTTTGAAGTAAAAGCCACCAGCGGCAATAACCGCCTGGGCGGTGATGACTTTGACGAGCGCATCATCAACTGGATGGTAGAGGAATTTAAGAAACAGACGGGTATCGACCTCAAGTCTGACAGAATGGCCTTACAGCGCCTCAAGGAAGCCGCTGAGAAAGCCAAGCATGAATTATCCTCCGTGCTCACTACAAATATTAACCTTCCTTTTATTACGGCAACGGCAGAGGGGCCGCAGCACCTGGATTTAACCCTGACCAGGGCTAAATTTAATGAACTCACCGCTGACCTGGTGGAAATGACCATGGGTCCCACCCGCCAGGCTTTAAGAGATGCCGGGCTGGATGTCAAGGATATTGATAAGATCCTCCTGGTAGGCGGTTCCACCAGGATCCCAGCCGTACAGGATGCCATCAGGAATCTTTTGGGCAAGGAGCCCTTCAAGGGCATCAACCCCGATGAATGTGTGGCCATCGGTGCTGCTATCCAGGCAGGGGTACTGGCCGGAGAAGTAAAAGATGTTCTGCTTTTGGACGTTACACCTCTTTCCCTGGGTATTGAGACCCTGGGCGGGGTATTTACCCGCCTGATTGAGCGCAATACCACCATTCCTACTTCCAAGAGCCAGATTTTCTCTACAGCTGCCGATAACCAGACAACAGTAGAAATTCATGTGCTGCAGGGTGAACGGGAAATGGCTGCCTACAACAAGACCCTGGGCCGTTTCCAGCTTACCGGTATTCCTCCTGCCCCCAGGGGTGTGCCTCAGATTGAAGTCAAGTTCGACATTGATGCCAACGGTATCGTCAACGTATCGGCGAAGGACCTGGGAACAGGTAAAGAACAGAAAATTACCATTACCGCTTCCACGGGGCTTTCCAAAGATGAGATCGAAAGAATGGTAAAAGAAGCGGAAAAGAACGCTGCTGAAGATAAGAAACGTAAAGAAGAGGCGGAAATCAGGAACCAGGCTGACAACCTCATCTATCAGACGGAAAAAACCCTGAAAGAGGCGGGGGATAAGGCCGACAAAGGGGAAGTAGACAAGATTAATGAGGCCAAGGAAGCCTTGAAGAACGCCATGCAGAGTAACAATGTGGAAGAAATCAAGGCTAAGTCGGAAGCCCTTACCAATGTCCTGTATCAGCTCACTGCCAAAATGTACCAGAATGCCGGTGCCGGGGCCCCCGGTGGGGAAGGGCCCAAGGAGGGAGCCGGCAAGAGCCAGGATAATGTGGTTGACGCCGATTATGAAATTAAGGAAGATAAATAATTAAGAAAAGGCTCCCGCCAAGGTGAGGACTTTGGCGTGAGCCCTCTTTCTTGATAACCTTTTCGGTGAACAGTGACCTGTAACCCGAAGCGGTGACCGGTGACCAGGATCAGTGATCGGTGACCAGTGACCAGTTAATAAACCGGACTCCGGACACTGGGCTCCGGTCATTTACACAGGTGCCGGACTCCGGACACTGGACTCCGGTCACTGAATTCGGATATCGGATGTCGGTAAGCGGAAATCGTTTAAAAGAGTGAGGAGGTGACACCGGTGGCCAAAAGAGACTATTATGAGGTATTAGGTGTAGAACGAAATGCCTCAGAGACAGAAATAAAGAAAGCATACAGGAAGTTGGCCCGGCAGTATCACCCTGATGTAAACCCAGGCGACAAAACTGCTGAGGAAAGATTCAAGGAAATCAATGAAGCCTATGAAGTTCTAAGTGACCCCGATAAGCGGGCACGCTATGATCAGTTTGGTCATGCCGGTACCGATCCCAACGGTTTTGGCGGCTTTGGAGGCTTTGGCGGAGCCGGTGACTTTACCGGATTTGGCGATATTTTTGATATGTTCTTTGGGGGAGCCGCCCAAAGAGCCAACCGGGGACCGCAAGTCGGTTCCGATTTACGCCTCGATCTGGAATTAACCTTTGAAGAGGCTGCCTTTGGTGTGGAAAAGGATATTGAATTACCCAGGTTAGAAAACTGTCCTACCTGTGAAGGCACCGGCGCCAAACCGGGAACCCGTCCCGCTGCCTGTCCCAAGTGCCAGGGTACAGGTCAGGTGCGCTATACGCAAAAAACGATGCTCGGCCATTTCCAGACCATCAAGACCTGTCCGGAATGCGGCGGTGAAGGCAAAGTCATTACCACACCCTGTCCTGAATGTCACGGTAAAGGTAAGATACGTAAGACCCGTAAACTCCACATCAAGATTCCTGCCGGTGTGGATACAGGTTCACGCATTCGCTTAGCAGGAGAAGGTGAGGCCGGCCTCAGAGGCGGGCCGCCCGGAGACCTCTATGTCTATATTGAAGTAAGACCCCATAAAATCTTTGAAAGACATGGGGACGATATATATTTGGAAATGCCTATTACTTTCGTACAGGCAGCCCTGGGAGACGAAATTAAAGTGCCTACCCTGGAGGGGAAGGCTGCTTTAAGAATTCCCGAAGGGACCCAGACAGGTACTGTTTTCCGCCTCCGCGGTCAGGGTATACCCCATCTGAAGGGGAGTGGCCGGGGAGACCAGCACGTGAAAGTGGTCGTGGTTACTCCCACCAAGCTTTCGGAAGAACAGAAAAAATTATTGCGGGACTTTGCGAAAGTAAGCGGTGAAGAAAATTACAGGCCCCAGGAAAAGGGGAAGGAAAAAGGGATCTTTGAGCGGCTTTGGGATTCTCTGAAGGGTTAGGAGGATATCAATGGAGTGGCAAGAAATCAGTATTAGTACTGTGCCTGAGGCAGTGGAGGCTATTTCAGATATTTTTTATGAACTTGGGTCCGGCGGTGTTGTCATCGAAGATCCGGAGCTGGTGAAGGCCATGGCCGGAAGCGGTCAATGGGATGCCTATGAGCTGCCGGAAGACCTCTTAAA
>JAIHAN010000152.1 GCA_020054815.1 Peptococcaceae bacterium
CCATTTCCGGGAAGGGGATTATATCGTTAATATGGTGATGGATGTTATCGCCAAACTGGGGATTAAAGACCTGGTACTGGCTCCCAGTTCTTTAACCACTGTTCATGAACCTCTCATCAAACATATCGAGAAGGGGGTAATTAGGAGAATTGAAACAAGTGGATTAAGGGGGCCTTTGGCCGAGGCAATTTCCAGGGGACTTATGGATATTCCGGTCATTATCCGGTCCCATGGAGGCAGGGCCCGGGCGATTGAAACAGGTGAGCTGTCCATTGATGTTGCATTTTTAGGCGTTCCTTGTTGTGACCAGTATGGTAACGCCAATGGCTTTTCAGGCAAATCCATTTGTGGTTCTTTAGGGTATGCCATGGTAGACGCGCGTTATGCCGATAAAGTTGTGCTGATTACCGATAACCTTGTGGATTACCCCAATTTACCCGCCAGTATCCCGCAGACGGATGTTGATTTGATTGTTCAGGTAGAGGCAATTGGGGACCCCAGGGGAATTATGTCCGGAGCCACCCGCTATACAACCAACCCCAGGGAATTGCTGATCGCCAGATATGCGGCAGAGGTTATTGAAGCTTCTGGATACTTTGAGGATGGTTTTTCCCTGCAAAGCGGTTCAGGGGGAGCTTCCCTAGCCGTAGCAAGGTTTTTACGGGAGAAAATGTTAGAAAAGAACATTACGGCCAGTTTTGCCCTTGGCGGTATTACCCAGCAGTTTGTGGAGATGCATGAAGAAGGATTGATAAAAAAACTTTTTGATACCCAATCCTTTGATTTGGTTGCTGCCCAATCTATTGGAAAAAATCCCCTGCATTATGAAATTGATACTTCCTTTTATGCGAATCCTCATAATAAAGGCTGCGCCGCCAATATGCTGGATGTGGTTATCCTGAGTGCTTTAGAGATAGATACGAATTTCCATGTTAATGTCATTACCGGCTCTGATGGCGTTATCCGGGGAGCTTCAGGGGGACATTCGGACACAGCTGCCTGTGCAAAGATGGCAGTGGTGGTGGCACCTCTTATCAGGGGAAGGATACCCACCGTGTTGGAAAGAGTGCATAATGTGATTACTCCTGGAGAAACCGTAGATGTCCTGGTAACTGACAGGGGTATAGCAGTTAATCCTTTGCGTCAGGATTTAGAAGAAAGGTTCCGCAAGGCCAAACTCCCCCTTTTAAGTATTGAGGAGCTCAAGGCTAAAGGGGAAAAACTGACAGGAAAGCCGGAGCCCATTGCTTTTAATGATAAAATCGTAGGCATTATTGAATACCGGGATGGAACTGTCATTGATGTGATCAGGCAGGTGGCGGAGGTATAATTTTGTGCAGTCTATCAGTTTAGAAAAGATGCTGCTAACCCGGGATGAGCGATGGCAAATAAAAAACAGGTTGAAAAGGCAATTTCAAAATCCTGTTGTTTCAATAACTTTGAATATACCAGGGCCTGTTAAAGACAGCAGTCTCTACAGGCGCATTCATCGTGAAGGAATGAAGGCTTTTTTAAGCAGGATTTCATGTAGGGATAAAGTACTTTACCACGAAGTTTTCTATAAGCCTACAGGACCTGAAGGATACTTGTGTATTGCGTGTTCAGGGTTAGAGTTAAAGAAAATAGGTGTGGAATTAGAAGAAGAACATCCTTTAGGAAGGGTATTTGATATAGATGTGCTGGACCATACGGGAGTTAGTGTAAACAGGCAAAATGTCGGCAGACAGGAAAGAAAATGTCTGATATGTTCAGAAAGTGCCTGGGTTTGCATGCGCGAGAGGAATCACTTTTTAGAAGAACTTCTTCTGAAAATAGAGCTACTGGCAAAAACTTATCTAACATAAATTAAGTCAACAGTATCATCACCCGTTTCTGGCTGGGATTATCATTTCACATAGAGGAAATAGAAGTTTTATGCAGAAGTATACCTAATTCGACAAAAAATATCTTCATAGAGGTGATGATATGGAAAATGTGTTATTTAAGGAAGTGAATATTTCCCAAGTTAAACCTATCAGAGATATTGTCTATGAATCTCTGAGAGCAGCCATTCTGGAGGGAAAGCTAAAACCCGGGGAGCGCCTTGTGGAAAAGGATATTGCTGAGAAGTTTAATATTAGCCGTACACCGGTGCGGGAGGCCCTGCGCAAGCTGGAAATTGAAGGTTTTCTTGAGTATATACCGAGAAAAGGTGATATCGTTAAGGCCATTGATAAAGGGGAAATAAAAGAAATATATGCCATAAGAAAAGCCCTGGAGTGTCTTGCTATCAGTTCAGTAATCGAGAATATCACTGCCCAGGAAATCAGTCAGTTGGAGCAACTCCTGGCAGATGCTGAACAATTGGAAAAAGAAGGTAAACCAGATAAGGTATTTGAAGCCAGCCAGCGTTTTAATGAAGTCCTTTTAAGTGCAAGTAAAATGCCCAAATTAATCGGCCTGATTAATAATATGAAAGAACAGCTGGAACGGCTGCGCAGGATAACTATGTCCAGGACAGAACGGCGTAAAGAAGTAATAAAAGAGCATAAAGCTATACTTCAAGCAGTGGTAGCCAGGGATTATGATAAGGCAACGGAACTGGTTGTTAAGCACTTGGAAGCTTCCATGCAAACGCTTCTGAGTACTTTATAAAACTTCTCAATAATAAGGGTATAGGGGAGGGGATACAAATAACACAAAAACGGGATACCGTATCCGGCACACTATGATCAAAAAGAAAAGGGAGGTTTTTGGATGAACAGAAAGATTTACAAAGGAGTTCCTATTATACTGGTATTTGCTTTAACTATTTCCCTAATATTTACAGGCTGTAGTTCGGGAAAAAGCAAGGCGCCTAATTATCCCACCAAAGCCATGGAATTTATTGCTCCGGCCGGGGCTGGTGGGGGCTGGGATTTAACTATTCGCACAGTAGCCAAGGTTTTAAGTGATACTAAATTAGTATCTGTGCCCATGCCTGTGACCAACAGGCCGGGCGGAGGCGGTGGAGTCAACCTGGCTTATATGCAGGAGAAAAAGGGCAGTGACAATATCATTTCCGTGTATTCTCCCCCGTTGCTTTTAATCAACCTGAATGGTTCCAGTAAGTTCGGTTATAAGGATACAACCCCACTGGCCAGATTAATCAGCGATTATGGTGCCTTTGTCGTTGCCAAAAACTCGAAATATAAGACAATTACAGAAGTAATGGATGCCTTGAAAAAGGATCCAAAGAGTGTAACTATCGGTGGTAATTCCGCCGCGGGCAGTATGGATCATATTCAGTTCCTGATGATGGCTAAAGCTGCTGGTGTACAAAATCTTAAAGAAATAAGTTATGTAAGTTTTCAGGACAATTCCGGTGCGGCACAAGTCCTGGGCGGTCATGTAGATGTGCTGTCTACTGGCCTGGGCGAAGTTCGAGCCTTGCTGCAGAGCGGTGATTTGCGAGCTTTAGCTTCGACAGCTGATAGAAGAGTTGGTACCGGTGTAATGGCCGAAATTCCAACATGTAAAGAACAAGGCATCAATGCAACTTTTGAAAACTGGCGGGGCTTATTCGGGGCACCGGGTATGCCTGAATATGCAGTGAAGTATTGGGAAGATGTACTGGCGAAAATGGTAAAAACCCCTGAATGGGCGAAGGCATGCGAAACCAATGGCTGGGATCAGGTCTATATGAATAGTACTGAATTTAAAAAATTTTTAGATGAAACCAATGAGAAATATAAAGAAATAATGAAAGAAATCGGGATGTTGAAAGTATAGAGACAGCAAGGGGACCATAGTTTGCTGTGGTCCCTACAATGTTTGTTGAAAGAGAAGAGGGGTGAATGTGATGAACCTTTCACTTGTTGCAGGCTTTGTATCAATCGTGATTGGAATAATATATAGTATTCAGGCATTTAGTTTGCCGCGGGCTACCATTGGTAATCCCATGGCGCCGGTATTATTTCCCCTGGCCCTTGGCTTAATTATGACATTATGTGGCATAGTTCTCGTGGTGATGGAGTTAAAAAAATGTGGCTGGCAGTTTAGTCTATCAAAACCTTCTTTAAGTTATACAGGAAAATTAATTGCCTATACCTGTGCAGTCAGTATTATCTATGCTCTCTTATTTGAGGAGATAGGTTATGTTTTATCCACTTTCTTTTTTATGGAAGCCATTCTTTTTGCCATAAATGGTAAAGAGCAGTGGAAAATAAACACGATAGTATCCCTTTGCTTTAGTGTAGGAATTTATGTTGTATTCTCCAAACTTCTGGGGATTGTTTTACCCATGATGCCAATTCTGGACATTTAGGACAAGCAGGAGGCGAATTAAATGGATGGTATATTGTCTCATCTTTTTCAGGGTTTTATTGTAGCTCTCACGCCAGAAAACATTTTTTGGGTAACCCTGGGCGGGGTACTGGGAACAATTATTGGCATGTTACCAGGGCTTGGCCCGGCAACCGGTGTTGCGGTTCTCTTACCCCTTACTTTTACGATGGGACCGGTTGCTGCCTTAATTACCATGTGCGGCGTATATTACGGTGCCATGTTTGGGGGTTCCCGGAGTTCAATTTTAATTAACACACCTGGTGATGGTGCAGCCATAGCCGCTACTTTTGACGGTTATCCTATGGTCATGCAGGGAAGGGCGGAAGCTGCTCTTGCTATCTCTGCCATTGCCTCTTTTATTGGGGGGATGATTGCTACAATAATCATGACATTAGTTGCCGAACCGGTAGCGCGTTTTGCCTTAAAATTTGGACCGGCAGAATACTTTCTCCTCATGCTTTTCGCTTTATCAGCTACAGCTTCTATGTCCAAGGGAAATCTCTTTAAAGGCTTTATTTCCATGATTTTTGGCTTGATGATTTCCACAGTGGGTATAGATGCCCAGTCAGGTGTAGAAAGGTTTACCTTCGGTGTCTTGGAATTACAGACAGGGATTGATTTTCTTGTTGTGATTATTGCCATGTATGCTTTGGGAGAGGTTTTTGGCTCCTTCAAAGATTTAAAAGAAGGCAAGAAAAAAATGCAAACCAAGTTCGGCAGAATCTGGATAACTATGGAAGACTGGAAACGGAGTTTTTGGCCTATTCTCAGAAGTACGCCCCTGGGATTTTTCATTGGCGCCTTACCGGGAGCAGGCGGTACAATGGCCGCACTGCTGGCTTACAACAATGAAAAACAATTATCAAAACGCCCCGAGGAATTCGGTAAAGGGGCTATTGAAGGCCTTGCTGCCCCGGAAGCTGCTAACAATGCTGCATCAGTGGGTGCTCTTATACCAATGCTTACCCTCGGTATCCCAGGTTCAGGTACAACGGCAGTGATGATGGGTGCACTCCTGATGCTAGGATTGCAACCTGGTCCCATGTTATTTACCCAACATCCTGATGTAGCCTGGGGACTTATAGCCAGCATGTTCATTGGCAACGTAATATTGGCCATTGTGAACATACCTTTAGCTGGTATTTTAGTAAGGGTTTTAGCAATTCCGCCGAAAATTCTTTATCCCATAGTCTTAGGCCTGGCTTTCATAGGAGCCTATGCCATTGGAAATAGCGTTGTTGACTTCTACTTAATGATTATTTTCGGCGTAGTAGGATATTTCATGCATAAAGCAAATATACCCACAGCTCCTTTAATCCTTGCTGTTATTGTGGGCAACAGCATGGAACAATCCTTTAGACAGGCGTTAATTGTTGGAGACGGAAGTTTTAAAATTTTCGTAGGTTCCACAATTTCTATTGTTTTGCTTATTCTCACTGTGATTTCTATTTTGTATCCATTTATCCAGGATTTAAGAAAGCCCAAAGATGTTTACTGCGCCAAATAGAGTTTTAAAATGTTAATCGCTATATGTATAAAAGAGATGCCTAAGGAGGGCATCTCTGAATTTTACCGGGCTTATCTTATTTGCTAATAAAATGCACTTAAATTTTACGATTCCCTTACGCTTGTCAGAGGCATCGGCTCATTAAAAACTTAATCTGCCCGTACAAATGCATACCGACTATACCAGCGTGATGCAGCCATGATGTATATGAAAGCCGTAGAAGCCGGCGCTGATATCATCGATACAGCTATCTCCACCCTGGCTTTAGGTACCTCTCAGCCTGCAGAAAGAGGAAGATGTCCTGCCTTACGTGTTTTTCCCGGGTGGCGAAAAAGTTCCTGGAAGACGTTATGCTGCCAAAACAAATGTAGATTATAACCTGGCTCAGCAGCAGGAAGAAAACGCCGGGGCAAAAATATATCCTGTATGACTTATAATTAAAAAAGCAATCTGAAAGTATTTTAAATTTCAAGCCCGAAAAGGGTAATATCGTAATCACCTGGAGTCAAAGAAAAAGTAGAAGTATGAGAAATGCTTTCGTTGGAATTAAACTTGACAGGAGAAAAAAATAGCATTATATGAATTAATTGTATTATTCAAATATACTACAGAAAAAACATTGTTATTGGCCCGTTGTAAAAGTATTTTCACATCAGCTGCCGCAGAAATATGGATTGCTGTTAAATAGATATTTTTCCCAGTTGTAGGTGTCCACAAA
>JAIHAN010000153.1 GCA_020054815.1 Peptococcaceae bacterium
GGATGTGTTTTTTATGTCTTTGCTTGTCTATGCCGGTTCTTCCCAGTTTATCGCCGTGGGCTTAATAGGGGCGGGAGCATCCTGGGGGACCATTGTCTTTACAACTTTTCTCGTTAATTCCCGGCATATCTTAATGAGCGCATCCTTAGTACCATATCTTAAAAAGTTTACCAGCACTGTTCTGTCGGTTATCGGTTTTGGTATTACCGATGAAACTTTTGCTGTAGCCATGGGTGATCTTGTGAAAGAAAGCAAAGGTCCCAGCTATTTCCTGGGTTTGAATCTTGCTTCACAGTTAGCCTGGATTGTAAGCACCGTTTCCGGCGCTGTAGTGGGTAATGTTATTCCCAACCCCGAAGCCTTCGGTTTTAATTTTGCTTTACCGGCCATGTTTATCGGTTTACTGGTGATGCAGATGCGTGAGCGAATCAGCAGTGTCATTGCTGTTATTGCCATCATTTTATCCCTTTATTTTAAGTATCTTATACCAGGCAACTGGAATGTCATTTTAGCTACAGTCATTACGGCAACGATAGGAGTGATTATAGAAGAATGGATACTAAAGTCTTCGCAATCATCCTCGGCATGATGTTAGTCACCTATATTCCCCGTATGCTTCCCCTGGTTGTGCTCTCTAAATGTGACATCCCGCCTCTTGTGTTAAGGTGGCTTAAATTTATCCCGGTGGCTGTGTTAGCCTCCCTCTTGGGACCGGAAATCCTCCTTGCAGATAATACCCTAAATCTATCTTTAAATAACACTTATCTTCTGGCTGCTTTACCATCTTTACTGGTGGCCGCAACCAGCAAAAATCTTTTTTTAACTGTTTTTACCGGCATGGGTGCTATGGTTATACTTACCAGGTTTATATTTCAATAGAGATTTTCAAAGAGCCATCTTTTTAGGGAGGGCTCTTTTTTAATGGAATTTCTATGAAAAAAATTCATAATGCCTATTCCAATTATAATATATTGTTATTTGACGTATACCCGGAACTGTCTGACAATAGTATTGTTAAAAGGCAAGGGGGGAGCAAAATTGCTCTATTTTGATAATGCGGCTACCACCTGGCCCAAACCGGAGGAGGTATACCGGGCCCATGACCAGGCATTAAGGCAGGGCGGCAATGCGGGAAGAGGAGTCCACCAGGCTTCCCTGGCTGCAAGCCGGACACTTTTTCGTACCCGGGATAGCCTGGCCCGGCTGTTTAAGATCAAAGAGCGAGACAGGATTATCTTTACCCAAAATGTCACCGAGTCTTTAAATCTGGCTCTCCAGGGGATCTTAAACCCCGGTGACCATGTCCTGGTTAGCTCCCTGGAACATAATGCGGTGATTCGTCCCCTGGAATACTTGAAAAGCCGGGGGGTTAGTTATTCCGTAGTACCCTGTTCACCCGAGGGTGAACTGGATTTGCAAGTATGCGAGCAATACATAAAGCCTAAAACGAAACTGATGTGTTTTACCCATGCTTCCAATGTCCTGGGCACCATTCTCCCGGTTCGTGAATTAGGCCGGTTCGCCAGAAAGCATGAACTGTTGTTCATGGTGGATGCGGCCCAGAGCGCAGGGGTTATTCCCATTGATGTAGAGGAGATGAACATTGACCTGCTGGCGTTTACGGGTCATAAAGGACTTTTGGGACCGCCGGGTACCGGAGGCTTGTTTGTGCGGGAAGGAATTGTCTTGCGGCCTTTAATTTACGGGGGAACGGGAACCCATTCCGCTTCTTTGTCCCAGCCTGAATTGTGGCCTGAAGGGTTGGAAAGCGGCACAAGAAACGTACCGGGTTTAGCCGGGCTTAATGCCGGAGTAGAGTATATTCTTGCGCGGGGAATAGCTTCCCTTCGCCGGCATGAGCTGGAACTAATGGATTTACTGCTGTCTGGACTGGAGAGTATCCCTGGTATCAGGATATTAGGCCCCCGGGAGCCTGAAAAACGGGTAGGTCTGGTTTCCTGTGTCTTTTCGTGCCATTCTGCTGATAAGATTGCTTCCTTGCTGGATAGAAAGTATGGCATTATTACCCGGGCAGGATTACATTGTGCGCCCCTGGCCCACAAAACAGCAGGAACTGATAAGCAGGGAGCCCTGCGGATCAGTCTGGGGATCTACCATACCGAGGAAGATATAAAGAGCCTGCTGGCTGTCCTTGAGGAATTATTAAGGGGGGAATAGGGTGAAAGATGTTATCCTGATATTCTCTTCGGTTCACCATACCCTTGGTGCAGAGGAACAGTTGATGAAAACAACCTGGCATTTTTTGGTGGTTCCTGTGCCGCCTCATATTAACGAAGGCTGTGGTCTGGGAATTCAAATAGAAGAAAACGAGGTGGCAGCAGTTCTTCAATATTTGGAGGAAAAAGGGTTCTCTCCGGTGAAAGTCGTCAATCTTTAGAAAGCGGGGAAAGTAAGTATGAATAAAGATTATGTCCTTTTGATCACCAGTCCAGGCATTGGCAAAGGTGAGGAAAAACTGGGGAAAAAACTCATGACTTCCTATCTCCACTGTCTCAATGAGGGTGAGGATTTACCCAGCCATATTCTCTTTCTCCATGAAGGGGTGAAACTGGTAGTGGAGGAAACGCCTGTCCTCACTCTCTTGCAAAGTTTAGCTGCCAAGGGTGTAAAAATCCTGGCCTGCGGCACCTGCCTGGACTATTTCCAGATTAAAGACCAGGTCAAAGTAGGCGAGATAGGCAATATGTACGGTACCCGTGATATCCTGGCCCGGGCGGGAAAAGTGATTACTATAGGATAGGTGAGAAAATGACTTGGTCCATTGGCATAGATGTAGGTTCAGTATCGGCCAAAGGAGTAATTTTTAATGGTGAAAAGTGGGATTACATTGTTATTCCCACAGGCTGGATGCCTCGCCAGGCAGGTAAAGAAGTTTTAGACCAGTTATTAAGGAAGGCAGATATTGGTCTTGATAATGTGGGTATAATTGTGGGTACCGGTTATGGTCGGGTTAACCTGGATTTTACCCATAAAACTTTCAGTGAAATTGTCTGTCATGCCAGGGGTGCCCACTATTTGTTTCCCCAGACTCAGGGGATTATTGATATTGGGGGGCAGGACAGCAAGGCTATTGCCATTGATTCTGAGGGAAAGGTAAAAGATTTTATTCTTAATGATAAATGTGCCGCCGGGACAGGAAGATTCCTGCAGGTAATGGCCCAGGTTTTAGGTTATGAGGTATCTGAACTGGGGGAAAGGTGTGGAACGACGGAGCCTGTGGAAATTGGCAGCATGTGTGCCGTTTTTGCCGAGTCGGAAATTATTGGTCTTCTGGCCCAAGGTGTTTCCCAGGAACGAATCGTAGCCGGAGTTCTTCTCTCTATAGCCAGGCGGGTGGGTACCATGGCGGCTAAACTAAACCTGGGGCCTCATGTTACCTTCTGCGGAGGTGTGGCCCAGAACCAGGTTTTACAACATTTCTTAAAAGAACATACAGGCTGGGAGATGGAAGCCCCCGAAAAACCCCAACTGGTAGGAGCTCTAGGAGCGGCCATTATTGGTTATGAATTATGTGGAGGAGGTAAATAATGCGCGCAAAAACTATGGAGTATTTTGACCAGCTTATTCCCAAAGGAATGGTCCTGGCTAAGGAAGCCAAAGAGCAGGGCAAACCTGTGGTAGGTTACTACTGTGTTTTTTCACCCATTGAACTCATTGAAGCGGCAGGGGCCATCCCTGTGGGTTTATGTGCCACCAAACAGGAACCTATCGCCGAGGCGGAAAAAATCCTGCCCAGAAACCTGTGTCCCATGGTGAAATCAAGCTTTGGCTTTGCCATCAGCGGCAAATGTCCCTTTTTCCATTTTTCTGATTTTGTCCTGGCCGAAACCACCTGTGACGGCAAGAAAAAAATGTATGAACTATTAAGCGAACATAAGCCCATGATTGTCCTGGATATACCCAATTCTGCAACATTAGAGGATCTGAATGAACACTGGTTAAAGCAAATTTACCGGGCCAAAGAGTATTTCGAGAAGAACCTGGGTACAGAGATTTCCCGGGAAAAATTAAGGGAAGTGATTAAGGTTTACAATGAGGAGCGCAAGCTCATCATGGAACTGGTGAGTCTTAATAAACATCATCCCACGCCCATTACAGGAACGGATTTATTGAAAGTGCTGTGGGGCAGGTCCTTCCAGTTCAACCGCCAGGAGTTTCTTGACCAGGTAAAAGCATTGATCACTGAGCTTAAAGAGATGGTGGCCAATGGACAGTTTAGCTGTTCTCCTGACAGTCCCCGTATCCTGGTGACAGGATGTCCCACGGGGGTAGGTCAGGAGAAGGTAATGGGCATTATCCAGGAATGCGGGGGTGCAGTAGTCCTCCAGGAGTCTTGCAGCGGCATCAAGGGCTTTGTAGACCTGGTGGACGAAGCAAAAGATCCCTTCCTGGCCCTGGCTGAGAAATACAATAAGATCCCCTGTGCCTGTGTTTCACCCAATAAAGGCCGGCTGTCCCTCTTAAGCAAGCTGGTGGAAGATTTCCGGGTTGACGGGGTGGTGGATATTACTTTGCAGGCCTGTCATACTTATAATATTGAATCCTACAGCGTGAAGGAGCACCTGCGCAAAAACCATAACATACCCCTTTTGCAGATTGAAACGGATTACAGTGAGTCCGACACCGAACAGATCAAGCTGCGGGTGGAAGCATTTTTGGAAATGCTTAAGTAAAATCATTGATACCAAATTAACCTGAAAATAGTACTTGAAATGGGTATTTGCGACAGAAGGGGACGGTTCCTCCTTGTCGCAAATCTTTTTCTATACCCTAAGATTTACAACCGTTCGGGAAAAATTAAAGGCTAGTCCACCCGTTATGTTAGCCAGGCTAAGGAATTTACCAGGGGTTAGCAAAAAAAGTGATGATTTTGAGCAATTTCAAATTGGGGGTTGCCGGCACCGAGTGGGATTTTTTCAATAATGAATCTTTGTTTTTGTATATTTTTGTATAATAGAGATGGGCGCTTTTTCGTTCTTTCTAGATTATGCGACAACAAGAACCGTCCCCCTGTGTCGCATGTTCAGAAAAAATTTGTCCTGGAAAATTGTGTAGCTTATAATGGGGCGAAAGTTGGTGAAGTTATGATCGGCATGAAGCACCTGCAGGCCTTTGTGACGGTAGTACAGGAAAAAAGTTTTTCCCGGGCTGCGGAGGTCCTCTATCAAACCCAGCCTGCCCTCAGTAAACAGGTCAAAGCCCTGGAGAATTATTTGGGTGCAGTGCTCATGGACAGGAGCGAGAAAGAGGTAACCCTCACCGATGCAGGGGCACTTTTCTATCCAGAGGCCAAAAGGATACTGGATACCTTAACCCAGGCCAAAGGGGCCATTGCAGAACTGCAAGGACTGAAAAGAGGGAAACTGTCTTTAGGTGCCAGTACGCTCCCCGGTGAATACCTGCTGCCTGCCCTGGTGGGCAGATTCCGTAAGAACTACCCAGGCATCGATGTGGAAATCAAAGTGGCAGACACCCGGGAGATTATCAATGCCCTGAAGTCTGGTGAAGTCCAGATTGGTTTTTTGGGTGCCCCTCCCGTTGAACCCATCTTTGAGGCCTACCCTTTTAGTGAAGACAGGATTATCCTCATAGCGCCGCCCCACTATCCCGACAGGGTCACAGACCTTTCCTGGGATCAGCTGATCCTCAGGGAAAAAGGTTCAGGGACCAGGCAGGTAGTGGAGGAGTTCTTTAAACAGCAGGGAAGAAGTGTTGAGAAAACTGCCGGGGCCATGGAAATCGGCAGTACCAGAGCCATTATCAACGCTGTGGCCGCCGGGTGGGGGTTTAGTTTTGTTTCCCATTGGGCCGCAGAAGAAGCCCTACTGCTGGGTAAGGTGAAAGAGATTCCCTATGTGGCGCAAGGGATTCAACGCTTGATCTACTGTGCCAGGGTGTTAAACCACTACCATGGATGTACTGCCCAGGCCTTCTGGGAGTTTGCTAAGGATAATAGCCAAAAATAGCTAAAAGCTGTTTTTCCTGATGAGTGGTTAACCTTTTGGGAAATGCCTTTTTTGCATAACATAAGTATTCAATTGAAAACCTGCAGGACCAGTATGTACTGGGCCTGCAGGTTTTTTCATATCTACAGGTCGGGAGACGTATAAATATACTGTAACCTTTGCAAGGAGTGATTGCTTTATGGGACTGGCACATGCAGCAGAAGAAAAAGATGTGATCTTTCGGGTTCATAATTTGTCTACTCATTTTTTTACCAGGGAAGGAGAAGTAAAAGCGGTAGACGGGGTCACTTTCCGGGTGGAGAAAGGAGAGACCCTGGCCATTGTGGGGGAAAGCGGCAGTGGGAAAACAGTGACAGCCCTTTCCATGTTGCGCCTGCTTAAATCCCCGCCCGGTAAAATTATCTCCGGGGAAGTACTGCTTAATGGTAGAGACATTTTAAAGATGAAAAACCATGAGCTACAGAAAGTACGGGGTTCAGGTATTGCCATGATTTTACAGGAACCCATGTCTTCCCTCAATCCCTCTCACAC
>JAIHAN010000154.1 GCA_020054815.1 Peptococcaceae bacterium
ACAGGCACATCCGCCACCAACTGCCGTTCAATGGAATCCTCCACAAGGTATCTTACTCTGGCAGTGGTTGTCTCCAGGTCATCAGGATGGGGTAAACTCTGCAAGGTCCAGTATTTGATATGACGGATGCCGTTTCTATTATACAGCACACTGTAACCTGGACGAACTTCGCAAACATCCTCATAGATCCCATGTCCCGGTGTACGGGCCGGGCCCATGATTAACACTTCAGCCAGGCCTTCCTCCCCCACTACCGGTCTTACGGCGGGGTGGGCTAAAATGGTTTTTAATTCAGAACCAAAAATAAGAGATTTACCTCTCACAGTATAAAAAAGCGGTTTTACCCCCATGCGGTCACGGGCCATAAAAAAGGTCTGTTCTGCATCATCCCAGATACCAAAAGCATAGATGCCGTTAAATCTCTCCACACACTGATGTCCCCATTCCATGTAAGACACCAGCAATACTTCCGTATCACAATTGGTTGAAAAAACATAACCCCGGCTCTCCAGTTCCCGACGTAATTCCGGCGTATTATAGAGTTCCCCATTGTACGTCACAACATAGGTTTTCCCTCCCCGCTTTCTCACCATGGGCTGGGCTCCGCCGGCGGGGTCAACCACACTTAGACGGCGATGCCCGAAGGCGGCGTGGGTGGACAGCCATTTTCCCGAATCGTCAGGTCCCCTGGGCGCCAGTATCTCGGTCATCTTATCGATAATTCGTTCCTGTTTTGTTAGATCTAATTCCCAGTCAATCCAGCCTGTAATACCACACATGCGCAAGAACCCCCTTATGTTTTGTCCAAAATGAAACGCCCTCCCAAAAGTCATGCCGGACTTTTTGAGGGCGCCATTGTCCTCAAATCATTTTGAACTTTTTTGCAGTACATAATATGCAGGGGGTAAAATGATGCTACAGTTTTTATGTGATTATCTCAAATTTACCCCATGCTGCCGCATGGGGTTTTTTCGTATACTATTTCTTCATATACTTTTCTAGGTGCTCGATAGTATCGCGCTTAGTAATTTACACAGGTTTGGTATTAGGATCATCACCCAGGGAGGGATAACTGATCACACCAAAACTGTTGTCACGGGTAATATGGTTATAGGGGTCTTCCATATAATGGTTAAACATCCACAATTATGAACACACCTTCTTTTTGCTGCCACATATATTCATCAATGAATAACTTGTAAGGGGGGTAGTAGAGTTGGATAGTAAAAGGGCTTATATTGCTGTTTCAGCTCCTGAAGTGGCCCTGCGTATCAAAAGGTTCCTGACTAAACGTTCTTTCATCGTGGTAGGAGGGGTAGTCCGATTTAATGCCCCTACAGTCTTAGACTTTCTGGAACCTTCCCTGGTTATCCTGCAGTCACCCCACTATTATCAAGCCAAATATAATGCGGTCTTGCACAATTTTAATGTCATCCTCCTGGAACAGGTCTTTTCCTCTTTAAAACTTTGGATTTTACAAGAACCATCTACCAGTGTTTCCACAGATATCTTTCACCTGGAAGATACCCTAGAACTTCTCCTAGCCAAATTTCCGCAAGCAGATTTCCTAATCCCTCCCCGGAAAATCTTCCTTTTGGCCAAGGATAAGGTTATGCGTAAATATTCTCTAAGTGAACCCGAGGCCCACAGAATTCTGCTGCGCACCAGTATGTGCACACGGCTGTCTCTCCTTACTGTTTCACAAAAAGTGCTTCGCGGCCAACTGGAAAAAGAAGTATTTCTTCATCACCTAGACCAGGATCAAACCGGAAAAAGAAAAATACAATAACAGCTTTTCTAAACAAAAAGGAGGCAAACGCCTCCTTTTTTATGTGCTGTTTATTTATCTTCACCGTCTTCTATTTTAAAAACAAAATGACAGCAATCGTCACCTTTCAGAAAATACTTATCATGATGACATTTGAATTTGGGATTATAGCCCCCAGCAATAGCCGGGTCGATTTCCTCACAATAGAGAAGCCCATACTTTTCCATACCCATTTCCATCCAGGCCTTAGCAAATATACATTCGGAAAAATGCTGTTCTAACTGGGCTGGCCCGTACTTGTTCTCATACTTGAACAAGTTTGAGCGTTCCATATCATAAAAGGGCAGGTAATTCTCTGCCGATTTTTCCAGTCCTGCCTGTTCAACATTGGCGGCAATATTCTGGCCCCGTCTCCTACCAAAAGTACGAACGGCCTGGCGAATAGCTTCTTCACCCTCCGCACCAAAACGGTCCGTCACTTCTTTGGCAATAGTGGCAAAAAGCTGGGCCATGATTGTGTAAATAGAAACAGAACCGGGGGCAGGTTTCTTATCAGACATTTTCCTCTCCTCCTTAGTAACCCCCGCTGCCAGGAGTTTTTTGTCCGCTTATGGGCTCCCCAAAAACCTTCGGGTTTATAAATCATCATGACAATCATCATCAAACCATAAAGCAGCATGCGGTAATCAGCCAAAAAACGTAAGATTTCCGGAGCTATGACTAAGACCGTGGCGCCGATAAGGGAACCTGGGATACTGCCCATACCCCCTAAAACAACCATGGCCAAAATAGTTACTGAGTCAATAAACATAAAGGAATCGGGACTAATAAAAGAGATATAACTGGCATAGAAAGCGCCGGTTATTCCGGCAAAAAAGGCGCCAATGGTAAAGGCCATCAATTTGAGTTTAGTCGTATTAATGCCTATAGCTGAAGCAGCCACTTCATCTTCCCTTACTGTAACCAAACCCAAACCCAGGCGGGAATTAGTCAGGCGATACATGGTAAAGATCGTTAGGGTAACCAGTATTAAGATGAGATAATAGTAGGGGGTTTTGCCGGTGAAAACATAGGATCCAATCTGAGGAGCGGGTATCCCTGGCAAGCCCATAGGCCCTCTCGTCACATCAACCCAGTTGACAAAGACTAAGCGTACAATTTCCCCAAATCCCAGAGTAACAATCCCCAAATAGTCGCCCTGGAGCCTGAGAGCCGGTAGTCCAAGGAAAAAACCAAAAACAGCAGTCAGCACGGCACTAAGAAAAACTGCCAGCCAAAAAGATAATCCGGCATTCAGCATAGACAATGCTGCAATATAGGCGCCAATTCCATAAAAAGCAGCATGTCCCATGGAGAATTGACCCGTGTACCCTGTGACTAGATTAAGACTAAGGGTCAGCACAACATAAAGGCCAATAGTAATCAAAATATGCAGTAGATATTCATCAGTTACCACCAGGGGAGCAAAAAGAACAGAAAGTAAGCCGGCTAAGGCTAATGATTTCTTGGGCAGGGACCAAGTGCTGGTTTTTATTAAGACTGAATTCATTTGTATCACCTACACTTTCTGCTGATGGTGTTTGCCCAACAACCCCGCCGGTTTAACTAAAAGGATGATGATAAGTATGCCGAAGGCAATAGCATCCCGGTAACCGGAAGCCAAATAGGCAGCACCTAGATTCTCAACTACTCCCAGCAGTAATCCTCCCAGCATAGCACCCGGGATACTGCCAATCCCCCCTAAGACCGCTGCGGTAAAAGCCTTGAGGCCAGCGGTGTAGCCCATAGTAGGATAGACTGCGTCATAATAAAGACCTACCATAACCCCCGCTGCCGCGGCTAAAGCCGAACCGACACCAAAGGTCAAGGAAATTACTTTATCCACATTAATTCCCATTAACCGGGCGTTATTCATATTATAAGAGGTTGCCCGCATGGCCACTCCCCAGGTACTCCTGTGCACCAGAACTTGCAGGCCAACCATAAGGGCCAGGGACATGAGAAAAATATACACTATAACCCAGCGCTATGAGGGCATAAATACCACCTATGGTTAAACCATTTAATGGTTGTTCCAGTAACACTTGATCAACTCCTGAAAGGATTGAATAAATTTGGAAAAGAAAGCGCATAAAACACAAAATACTATTACTCGTAAAGAACTGTTAAATCAATGCCTTATTTCAATTCGCGAACAAGGTTTTGCTGTCGAAGAAGAAGAAACAGAAATAGGCGCATACAGTATAGCTGCGCCCATTAGAAATCATCAGGGCAATGTTTTTGCATCTATCAGTCTTTCCGGCCCCATTGTGAGAATGAAGGAAAACCGGGAACAAATTATTAACGACTTAAAAGAATTAGCCGGAAAAATTTCCGGAGAATTAGGCTATTATAAATTACCGGAGCAATACGAATGTAAAACCTCACGAAACCTTTCCCGGGCTTCTTCATAAGCTGCGTAGACTCTTTGGGAATAAAGGGGGTTGCCATAATACCGCCATCCCTTCTTCCCTGCTAAAGGCAGTCGGGCATAACCCATAAATCCCATCACATCCTTTAAAGGATAGCCCAGAAAGATGCCAACTTCATGGGGAAATTCTGTTTCTAATCTTATTTTTTTTATCAAATGTTGCACATACCTGTCCAATTCAAACTCTTGCGGATAACCCAGGCTTTGTAAGAAATTTAGAGTTGCCTTTTGTTTTAACACTTCTGCTAGGGCTTTGCCATGATAAAAAAAGACCTGCTGCATTCTTCCTAAATTGCGGACCTCTAGAAAACTGACATCTTTTAGATCAGCAAAATAATGCTTGCACTCTTGCCAACCCCTTAGTCCAGCTTTTCCATAAGGTTCTACATTCAATAATTCCGCAGGTTTAACGCCCAGGAGGGTAGCGCCTAATAAGTAAAGCAGGTTTTGCAGGAACACGTCATTAGTAGGATCATCATTATAAAGCATGCTGAATACCCCGAAATGTTTTATACTTAGCTTTTCCTGCTAACCGGGGATTATGAATAGCAAAGACAAAAATAACAATCAATTGTGTTCTCAAACAATTGATTGTTATTTTTTTGTAAACACCTCGCTCTTTGTATACAATGTGTTACTATATTGTTAAGGGGGTGATAAAAATGCCTTTCTTAAACCAATTTCTTGGTTCAACAAGACATTTACCCGCCTTTTTCCGTCATCAGAATATTATCGGTAAATTAGTAACCATACCGCCAGATAAATCAGAATTCACTGAACCTTTTAGCGGTACCGCCGAGGAACTGGTCCAGAAAATTCTCTCCCAAAAACCCCGCGGCAGGAATTTCTTCAATATATATGAAGTAGTTTTTGTCAAAGCGGGCAAAAACCTTAACGGAGTGTGGGATATCACTGCTTCCAATAACAACTATTATTTAAAGGGTCATGAATGTAGAGCCTATCTTATCTATAGTTATCAGCACTTTGGCTGGATGCGCAAAGGAATATTTCTAAACAAAGAGGAAGCTATAAAACATTGCAAGACCCTCATGTTCCCCAGCTGTGTACTGCGCTTTCTGCAAAGGGTTGAGTTGGATGAACGTCCTGTCCTCACCAGCATTGACTAATTTTGGTCATTGAATCTCACTTGACATTATTTCGCTCCCGTGCTAAGATATTTCTTGTCACAAAACAATACATGCGGAAGTGCTGGAATTGGCAGACAGGCACGTTTGAGGGGCGTGTGTCGCAAGGCGTATGGGTTCAAGTCCCATCTTCCGCACCAACTAAGATGATTAAAGGCTTACGAGATTCTCGAAATGAGAAAACGTAAGCCTTTTTTGTTTTGGGTCGTGTCTTATATGCGTATCTTAAAAAAATGTGTCTCAAGTAAGGAGTCAAAAATGGCTAAAAGACGAGGTAAAATTGACTTAAATATTGAATTAGATCCTGATGATAAAATCATCCCTCCTACCAAAGGTGGGGATGATTTTGATTATTGTACAAAAATATTCTTTGATGAACTGGATCTGAAAAACCTATCCTATCATACCAAACGCTGGCATAGGGAAAACCTTACAGCCTATAAGAAAGTTTTACAGCAATTAGGGTTCCCGACTGAACCTATAAATATAAGAACTGAACCCCTCAAGCAGTGCATTCTGTACTGGAAAAGAGATGCTAAACTCTCTCCGACTACTATTAATCACCGAATCCGAAGCATGAAACAGTTCCTCACCTTTCTATATTAATGAGGGTATTGTTAATTCCCTTCCTACTGAAAACCTGGAAAAGATGAAAACCCCTAAGGTCATCATCAGACCTTTTGAAGAAGAAGAATTAAAGCGGCTCTTTGCCCAACCCGATATGTCAACATTTGTTGGCTACAGGGATTACACCTTGATGCTGCTACAAAGAAGGATGGTGGCATTTTTTTGATGTTGTCTAGAATCTCAAAGGATAGATCTTTTCTCAGCTTCTGATAACTATATTCCAAAATCTCTTCGGGGGTTTTTTCTTCTGATATTGCTTCTTTTTTATCATCTACCTCAGAATCTTTACCGCTCTTGAAATCAACTCGGGTTCGACAGTTTTTCTCGTATTTAGGCATTTATCCGAAATAAGAATCCTTGAAATATAAGGGTTTCACGAGTTATCCACAAGGCAAAATCCAGCTCGCCCATAACATCCGTAATCCCAAATCAGGCCAGCCACAAGCCAAGGTGCTTTATAATTTTGGCCGGATGGACGAATTGGATATGGATGTTC
>JAIHAN010000155.1 GCA_020054815.1 Peptococcaceae bacterium
ACCAGTATAGGCAGCGTATACATCTGAACCAGATGCAGCGGCAAAGTCGATACCATGATGACCGTATGTGCTTGATGAAGTAAGTTTTTCAGCATATAAATACCCTGCATTAACGTATTATACTTATCCAGGAGCAACACATTATTTAGATACTTTATTCTTTTTCATTTGAATAACTCACCTCTCTTAAATCAAAATGAAAACTTAAGATTTTAATATTTTTTACTAGTAGCCATCATTATGAATATGCACCTCCTTTTTTAATCTAACGTTTTCTTCTGATTACTTCATTTTCCTTAGATTTTCACACTGCTTAAAACTCGCCACATGGATATAATGCTCATTTATTCATATATCTGGAAGGGCAAGGGTAACCTAAATAAGCTGATGCATTCATCTCCCTTTATTTACTAAATAAATAAGGACTGAAATACACTCAGGTAAGGGTCTGGATGTTCAAACCAACTTATGTCATTTAACGACATCCAATAATTTCCGGAAAAATTCTTTCAGCCCACTGGATTCACCATACCTTCCTAAATTCACTCCCTTCACTTCCTACTTTAGTGTAAAAATTTAGGACTGTCTCATAACCTCGTCTATAAAGTGCCATTACCTGTCCCAAAAGGGAATTTACCTGCCTGAAATTGAAGTAGCATAATAATGTAAAAAACGAGAGCCTGGAAGCATTTATGCTTCCAGGCTCTCTATATGTGGGGAGGTGAGTAGGCTTAAGTTAAACAGGTACCCTTTTGGAAGTAATCTACAATGTTCTGGGCCGCCATCACGTCCATTTTGATGAAGACTTCCCGGGTAAAGGTGGCCACGTGAGGCGTAAGGATAGTATTAGGCGCATCCATTAAAGGACTTGTGGTGGTCGGTTCTTCGGCAAAAACATCGATGCCGGCTCCGGCAATGAGCCCTTCTTTGAGGGCCCGGGCCAGGTCTGCCTCGTTGACGATGGGTCCCCTGGCCGTATTGATCAGATAAGCAGTGTTTTTCATGAGTTTAAGGGTTTCGTAATTAATGATGTGTTTGGTTTCCGGTAAGAGCGGCAGGTGTAAGGAGATAAAATCACTGGTCTTCAGCAGTTCTTGCCAGGAAAGATAAGTTACTCCCAGGGCCTGCTCCTTATCCTCTTTCCGCATGGGGTCATAATAGACAACTTCCATGTCAAAGGCCTGGGCCCTTTTTACCAGAGCCTGGCCGATATTGCCCAGGCCCGCTATCCCTAAGCGCTTGCCCTCCAGGCTGGAACCCAGTTCCTTCTCCCAGACACGGTTTTTCATCTTCTCGTTAAGGCTGGGTATGCGGCGGGCCAGGGTCAGAATAAAGGTCATGGCCAGGTCAGCCGTGGGTTTTTCTACGGCACCGGGCGTGCGGGCCACCACGATTCCCCGGGCTTTGGCCGCCTCTAGATCGATGGAATCCACACCCACACCGCGGCGGGCAATAATCTTTAATTTGGGAGCCGCCGCCATCACCCGGGCAGTGATAGGCTCCAGGTCGGCAATGATCCCTTCCGCCTCGTCTAAAATCCCCAGCATATCCTCTTCTCTGAGCAGGCGCTGGAAGGGGTTATCTACAACGGTAAAACCGTTGGCTAATAATAATTCTTTACCGGCGGGAGAAAAGCGGCCAAAATATTCGGAAGTGATCACAATTTTTGCACCCATATGAACTCTCCTCTATTTGTTCAAGGATTCTGCCAGTACTTCGGCAATATCCCGCACCTGGACAAAATCCTGTTGTTCTTTGGTTTTCACGCCGTCCCCCAGCATGGTCAGGCAGAAGGGACAGGCGGTACATATCATTTCACTCCTGGTGGACAGGGCTTCCTCAGTGCGCAGCATATTGATTTTCCGGCCATGTTCTTCCAGCCACATGCGGCCTCCGCCACCGCCGCAGCAAAAACTGGTTTCCCCATGGCGGGGCATTTCTACTACCCGGACACCGGGCACAGCCTGCAAAACCTGCCGGGGCTCCCGGTACAGGCCGTTATAACGCCCCAGATAGCAGGAATCATGGTAGGTAATGCTCTTTAATTCACCTTGCTCAAAAACCAGTCTTCCCTTAGCAATAAGCTGGGCCAGAAATTCGCTGTGGTGTAAGACACGGTATTTGCCGCCCAAGTGGGGATACTCATGTTTCAAGGTGTTGTAGCAGTGGGGACACTGGGTCACAATGGTTTTCACACCCAGGGCATTCAGGTTCTCGATATTTTCTGCCGCCAGCATCTGGTACAGGTATTCATTGCCCAAACGGCGGGCTGAATCACCGCAGCATTTCTCCTGGTTGCCCAGCACCACGAAGTCCACTCCTGCCGCCTGGAACAGCTTAACAAGAGCCAGGCTTACCTTTTTATTTCGCTCATCAAAGGCCCCCGAACAGCCCGGCCAGTAAAGTATCGTCTCATCCCCGATTTTCCCATCCTCAGCCAGTTTAACCTCCAGCCCTTCCAGCCAGTTTGTCCTGGCAGCCCAGCCCAATCCCCAGGGATTGCCGTTGTTCTCCAGGTTACGGAAGGTAAGCTGCAGTTCACCGGGCATTTCGCCTTCTGTCATCACCAGGTAGCGCCGCATATCTACAATCTTCTGGACATGTTCGAGGGAGGCCGGGCATTGTTCCTGGCAGGAAAGACAGGTGGTACAGGACCAGTTGGTCTCCGGGGTAATTCTTTCATTAAACAGGCTGCCACTTTCCTGGGCAGCAGCTACTTCCGGTAAAGCCTTTCCAGTCCCGGATCCTACTGTTCCCCGGCAATTATACAGTTCGGTCTTCAGATCCTGGGTCAAGGCTTTAGGAGAAAGGGGCTTGCCCGAAAGATAAGCGGGACAGTTGTCCTGGCAGCGCCCGCAGCGCACACAAGCTTCCGTATCAAACAACTGCTTCCAGGTAAAATCCCTGATTCTGCCTACTCCAAAACTTTCAGCTTCCTCATCTTCCAGGTTTAATAGGGAAAGGGCAATCCCCGACTGGGGATCAGCCAGGAACTGGTTGGCCGGGATCAAAAGGATGTGGAAAAGCTTGGAGTAGGGTAAATAAGCAATAAAGCCCATGGAAAGGAGCATATGGAACCACCACAGCCAGCTGTGGGCAGTTTTTAGGGATTCCATACTTAAACTGCGCCAGGGCAACCCGAAGATCAACCCTACAGGCGACCAGGCCTGCCAGGGGTCCTGGGTAGCCACCATACGCAATCCTTCTAAAAGAAAGCCTGTGACCACAACTACAAACAAGATAGCCAGAACAAGTGCATCATCTGCCCTATTATCCAGGCGGTCGGGCTTTAAGAAATATCTGCGGTAAAAAGCCATCCCCAGGCCTACCAGGACCAGCAGGCCAAAAAGATCTGTCAGCAAAGAGAAAAGCAAATAGAAATTGCCGTACAGGACTTGCCAGCCCAAATCAGCCTGGAGCCCCACAATTAAAGTGCCAATGAATAAGATAAGAAAACCATAGAAAATAAAACCATGCATTAAACCTGGGAAAGATTCACGGAGAATCTTTTTATGCAGCAGGGTCCCCAACAGGACCTGCACAATCCTCTGGGCATAATTGTTAAGCCGTGCATCGGGCTTACCCATGCGCCATAAGGTATAATGCCGGTATAACCCATAAAAGAAAACAACCAGGGCTATAGCAAAGACCCCATACATCAAGAAATGACCGTCAATGTTCCAATACAGTTCCCTGGTAGGTACCATGTTCATCATCCTCTCTTTGCTGGTGCCTAGATCTTCATATATTGTGTAGTAGTCCCGTCAAAAACCAGTTCACCGTGTTGATTGGTACAATAGGTACGAAGAATAACCCGTTTCTTTTCTATGTTCTTTTCAATGACTTCCGAGACAGCTGTGATGGTATCACCAAAACGCACCGGCTTTAGGAATTTGAATTCATGACCCAGGGAAACAGCCCCGGGAGATACAATCTGGGAGGTGCAGCCGCAGGTCAGGGAAGCAATAAACATACCATGAGCAATTCTTTCCTTAAACATCGTGGTCTTAGCAAACTCGGCATTAATATGGTGAGGGGCGAAATCACCGGTGAGCCCGGCAAAAAGATAGACATCCGCCTCCGAGATGGTTTTGCTAAACTCCACCTTTTGTCCCACCTGAATATCGTCCATGGTTTTTACTTTCATCCCTCTTCACTCCTTCCCTAAAAGGACCACAAACTTCAGCATATCGTCTGACTTGCCCTCTTCCAGGATTTTTTTCAGGTCTGTCAACTTGCCCTGATGGGTAATCAAGTGATCAACCACCACGGTTTTGTTGCGCAGCAGGGCAATGGCCTGGGGAAATTTATCAATCAGAGAGAAACTGCCTAAGATTTGCAGTTCTTTCCGGTAAATATCAAAATAGTTGAAACATATCTCACCCTGGGCCACACCGAAGACCAGGATTTTTCCGCCCCGGCGCAGGACTGGAACTAAAGCTTCCACCCAGGCAGGCATCCCAATGGCGTCAATGAGCACATCTACTTTTTCGCCATAAGCTTTGGCTATCTCCTCTAAAGGATGCTGAGCGGTACTCACGGTCTCCAGGCCATGTTCCCTGAACCAGGAGAGTTTACTCTGTCTTCTCCCCACCACAATACAATCACAACCCTGGCCTTTCAGAATTTGGGCATAAAGATGGGCCGTAGTGCCCGTCCCCAGGATCATTACTTTCTGTCCGGCCTTGACCTGAACCCTTTCCACACCCCGCAAGACACAGGCCAGGGGTTCAATAAAGGAAGCCACAGGGGCAGGTAAATCGCCGATGGGGCAAACACTGGCAGCCGGCACCACCACGTAATCAGCATAGGCCCCATCGCGGGTAATACCCACCGCGGTACGATTGGGACACTGGTTTTTCATGCCTTCCAAACAATAGGAGCAGGAACCGCAGGGTATATTGGGTATCACCGTAACGCGCGCACCCGCTTGGAAACTTTTCACCCCTTCCCCCACCTCTTCAATGGTTCCGGCCAGTTCGTGACCGGGGATAAGAGGATAGGCGTCCCCATATTCCCCCCGGTACAGTTTAAAGTCGGTACCGCATAAACCCACAGCTTCCACACGGATTAATACTTCATGGGCCAGAGGAACGGGACGTTCTCTCTCCCCGATTTCTATTTTCTTGATACCTGACAGGACAAAGGCTTTAATGAGGATCACCCTCTTCTTTCAAAACTTTTCTCCCAGCCCCATTTTTCCCTCGTCAAAGATCCTTTCATCCATTACTTTGAGATCTGGAGCGATCAAAGGCTTAAAGGGCATGAGGTTTAAGATATCTTTTTCAAGGTCTACACCAGGAGCAATTTCACAAAGCACAACCCCCTGGGGAGTAAGCTGAAAAACAGCCCGTTCCGTGACATAAAGGACTTCCTGCCCACGGGAGATGGCATATTTACCGCTGAAAGTAATCTGGTCAACGTCAGCCACGAATTTCGTATACTTGCCTTCCTGGGTAATCTGTAATTTTCGCTCTTTCACTTCCACCTGGAGGCCGCCTCCTGTAAAGGTCCCGCAAAAAACTACTTTCTTGGCGTTCTGCGCAATGTTGACGAAACCGCCGGTGCCGATGACCGCCTTACCCATCTTGCTTACATTCACGTTGCCAAAGCGGTCCACCTGGGCCAGTCCCAGGCAGGCCGTGTCCAACCCTCCACCGTCGAAGAAATCGAACTGGTAAGGGGCGTCCATGATACATTCGGGGTTATAGGTCATGCCAAAGAGTACGCCCCCTGCGGGGACACCGCCGTAAAGACCCTGTTCAATGGTAAAAGTGATTTTATCCGAAAACCCCTCCTCGGCGGCCACGGCGGCAATCCCGTCTGGCATACCTACGCCGATATTTATCAGGGAATAGGGTTTTATTTCCATAGCCGCCCGGCGGGCGATTACCTTTCTCTCGTCGAGAAGCATAGGTTTAAGGGCGGAAATGGGAATGCGTTTTTCCCCGGAAAGTCCGGGGTTATATGGTTCCAGGACATTCTGCCACTGGTCAGGTACGACTACGATCACATCCACCAGGCAGGCAGGTATTTTTACCAACCGGGGGTGTAAGTTGCGCGCTTCCACCACCTGCTGTACCTGGACGATGACTTTTCCCCCGCTATTATGCACAGCCTGGGCGATGGAGAGGTTCTCCAGGTTAGCCGGTTCTCTTTCCAGGCTGATATTACCCAGTTCATCACAGATCGAACCTTTAATCAGGGCAATATTCGGTTTAAAGGAGGGGAAAAAGAGGCGTTCCTGCCCTGCAATTTCTATGACCTGGACAATGTCTTCCCGGGCTTTTTTATTCAATTTGCCCCCTTCGATTCTGGGATCGATGAAAGTTCCCAGCCCCACATGAGTAATCAGACCTACCCTGCCCCCTGCAATTTCCCTCATCAACTGCGATAAGACTCCCTGGGGAAGGTTATAGGCCTCAATTTCTTCCTCAGCGGCGAGGGCGGACATTTTGGGAGCCATACCCCAATGACCCCCGA
>JAIHAN010000156.1 GCA_020054815.1 Peptococcaceae bacterium
CCCGGGCTTTATTTCCTGAACTTTTTCCACTAAAAAGCCCAGGGCTTCTAAAGCTTGCCAGCGCAGGGGCTCCACGGGATCATAGAGATGTTGTATCAGATGTTTGAATACCCCTGAATCTTTCCCTGCTAAAACTGCCAGGGTATCAAAGTCTTTATTGATGAGTAGCTCTTTAATATGGTCTTTATTGGGCATAGAAATCACCTGCGATCAGTAATTATTATTAATTATATATCACTTGTGGCTTTTTTTCTATTTCCAGGGAAATAACAAAAAATATTTTTCACATGGCAGGAGTTTGGGAAAAGATATGGAATACACATAGTATCTGAGAAAACGATTTCTTGAAAATCTTACAGGAGGTGGTATCTGAATTATCAAAATATAATGTGCAGTTCCAACTAAACTAATTAATTTAGGAAAATTGGGAAAGGGGAATGTGTGTTCATGCGTAAATGGGGTATAGCATTACTGGTATTATTACTGTCCTTATCTCTGGTATTAGCCGGCTGCGGCGGCAGCAAGCCCGCTCCTGAGGCCAAGAAACCCGAGGCTCCTAAGACAATTAAGATTGTAGCTGCTCACGTGACACCCAAAGATGGCGTTTACCAAAAAGGTATGGAGAAATTTAAAGAAATCGTCGAGAAAGAATCTAACGGTACGATGACTGTGGAAATTCACCCCAACGGTGAACTGGGCGGTAACGAAGACCAGCTGGTACAAAAAATGCAGACCGGTACTGTTGATTTAATTGTGGCTTCCCCCGGCTTTATGGCTCAAACTGTAAAGGAAATTGATCTTTTCTCCTTACTGTACCTTTTTAAAGGCTGGGACCACTGGGCTAAAGTCATGGACGGCGAAGTCGGCCAGAAAATGACTAAGATTGTCGAAGACAAAACAGACTTTAAAGTTTTGGGTTACTGGACCTGTGGTGTTCGTGAATATTTTGGCAGTAAGCCTGTAACTAAGCCTGAAGACCTGAAAAATATGAAGATTCGTGTGCAAAACAGTCCTGCCATTAAGGATACCTGGGTTGCTTTCGGCGCTCAGCCTGCTTCTGTAGCTTTTAATGAACTCTATCAGGCCCTCCAGAACAAGGTGGTAGATGCCGCTGAGAATGACCCAGTGAATATTTTCCAGATGAAGTTTCATGAAGTATCTCCTTATATCTCTTTAACCAACCATGATGTGGCTACCCGTCTTTTCCTGATGAGCGACAAGAAATTCCAGAGCTTAAGCGATGAACAAAAGAAAATCATTGAAAAGGCTGCTGTAGAAGCTACCAAGGAAGAGCGTAAGGTAGACAGGCAATTCTTCGATGATTATTTGGCAAAACTGAAGGCTGCAGGTGCAAAAGTCAACGAAGTTGATACTGCTCCTTTTATTAAGGCTACTGAACCCATCAGAGCTAAATATGCAAAAGATCTTGGTCTGGAGGATTTCTTAAAGAAAATTAGCGAGCAGTAAGAAAAATTGAATGGGATAATAGGGCCTCCTTTTTGGGGAGGCCCTACTACCTTACGTTAATGATATAAGAAAATGTTTTAAACTGATATAGTTTTAATCTTTATACATCCGGAGGGGATGGGATGAAACGTTTTATAGACTTATTGGTTAAATTGCAGCTAAGCCTGGCTACTGTCTTTCTGGTAATCTTTATCATTGCTGTTATCCTGCAAGTAGCTACCCGTTATGTGCCTGGCTTTACGGCCCTCTGGACGGAACAGATTGCCAACTACAGTTTTATCTGGGCCGTATTGATGGGGGCTTCCGTCGGCGTGCGGAACAAAGAGCATTTCAACATGAGCTTTTTGGCTGACCGTCTTAAGGGTAAAGTAGCCTTGGCTAATAACATCCTTATTCAGGTTATGATTGGCTGCTTCGGTATCTTTATCGCCTACTACGGGATTGAGTTAACGAAAACTTTCTGGAACTGGTCTGTTAACTCTTTACCCCAACTCAAACAGCGCTATGTCTGGATGGTTATGCCAGTGTGCGGAATTACCATGGCTATTTATGCCTTTTATAATGCATATGAATTCTTTATTGGACATAACAAGGTTGAATCTCTAGAGAAGGGAGGGGCATAATCCATGGTTGGTATTATAGCCATCATTGCTTTCCTGTTTTTCCTGGTGATAGGAGTCCCCATCGCCTTTGTTATCGGTTTTGTCTCCGTTTTGGGCATCTATTTGCTTGATGTCCCCCTGATTACTGTGGTCCAAAAAATGTTTACAGGCCTGGATTCCTTTGTACTCTTAGCCGTGCCTCTCTTTATTTTGGCTGCCAGCTTGATGAATGAAGGGATGATTTCGGATAAATTAATCCGTTTCTCCATAGCCCTGGTGGGTCATATCCGCGGGGGCCTGGCCCATGCCAACGTGGTAGTATCCATGTTTTTTGCCGGGATTTCCGGTTCTTCTCAGGCCGATACCGCCGGTATCGGCAGCGTATTGATCCCCAACATGATAAAAGAAGGTTATAGTAAAGAAACGGCAGTAGCTGTTACGGCCGCTTCCTCTACCATAGGGATTATTATCCCGCCTAGTATTCCCATGGTTATCTACGGCAGCTTAGCCGGCGCCTCCGTAGGAGCCTTATTCTTAGGAGGTTTTATACCCGGTGTACTTATTGGTTTAGCCCAGATGGCTGTGGCTTATGTGGTTTCTGTAAAGCATGGTTATCCTAAATACCCACGCATTACTTTAAGAGAATTTATTAAGGTGTTTGCTGAATCTCTGCCTCCCCTGCTCACCCCGGCCATTATTCTGGGGGGGATAATCGGGGGCTTTGTTACACCAACAGAAGCTGCTGTTTTAGCCTGTATCTATGCCTTCTTTATTAGTATGTTCTGGTATAAGACGCTAAAATGGAAAAATGTACCGGTAATTTTAAGAGATACCCTTAAGTTATGTTCCCTGTCACTGTTTGCCCTTTCTACAGCCAGTGCCTTAGGTGAATTGATGAGTTATTACAAGGTCTCCACCATTGTATCCCAGTTCTTTGCCACTTCCTTACCATATCCCTCAGTCTTCATGCTGGCAGTAGTTTTGCTGTTTCTCTTCCTGGGCACATTTATGGATGCAATTCCTGCTATGATCCTTTTCGTTCCGGTCTTGCTTCCTGCAGCGAAAACTTTAGGTATTAGTGAGATTCACCTGGGATTGGTCACAGTTATTTGTCTCGCAATTGGATTAATTACTCCTCCCTACGGATTATGCCTATTGTTAGCGGGATCTATTGCCAAGCTCCCAGTGGGAAGATCCTTTATTGCCGTAATTCCTTATCTGCTTGCTATTCTCGCAGTACTGTTGTTGGTAACGTTTGTGCCCGATGTAGCTCTTTTCATTCCCAAACTGTTAAAACCTGACTGGTTTGGCGCTTAGGTAGGTGTGATAAATGTTTCAATATATTAAAGTAGAAATTGAGCAGGGGTTGGGCTGGATTGTCCTGAACAGGCCGGAGGTCTTCAATGCCTTCAACGATGAGATGATGGAGGAAATATCCCAGGTCCTTCTACAGTGGGAAAAAGACCCGGACATTAAGGTAGTAGCCTTTCGCGGCGAAGGCAAGGCTTTTGCCTCAGGACGGGATATCCAGTCTTTGCAGGCCATGACCATTCATGATGCCTATAACCCCTTGATGCAGAAGCTGTATCAACAAGTTTACACCTTTCCCAAAGTAACCTTTGCCGCCGTAAACGGTTATGCTCTGGGGGGCGGGTTGGAACTGGCGGTTTCCTGTGATATCAGGATAGCCACACCCAGGGCTAAATTTGCTCTGCCCGAATGCAAACTGGGCGTGATCCCCGGTGCAGGAGGCACCCAGCGCTTGGTCAGGATTATTGGCGAGGCCAGGGTAAAGGAACTTATCTTTCTCGGGGATATGTTAAAGGCCGAAGAAGCTTTTCAAGTGGGTCTGGTAAAAGAAGTGGTCCCCGAGGAAAATTTGCGGGAAAGAGTAAAACAACTGGCCCAAAAAGTAATGGAGAAAGCCCCTATTAGCATCCAGGCAGCGAAAATGCTGGTGAATCACAGCCATGATGTTCATCTCGGCATGGGGCTGCTGTTGGAGAATATTACCTCTTCCTATGTTTTTGCTACCAAAGATAAAGAAGAGGGAGTGCAAGCCTTTCTGGAGAAGCGTTCGCCCCTCTTTCAAGGAAAATGATTATACCGCTGCGCAAGTACGACTAACGATTCCCGCTTCCCGCCACCAGCTTCCCGAATTATTCATCTTATGATTTATTTTCGGGTAGGGGGGGATCGGGTAACGGGTAGCGAAACAGTTTGCAAGTAATATAAAAGAAAAGGAGTGTTTTTATGTCTACTATTTCTCTTGCCGGAAAAACTGCCCTGGTGACAGGAGGAGGTACCGGTATCGGTAAGGCCATTGCCGTGGAATTTGCGAAAAACGGGGCCAAAGTGATTGTGAACTATAATGCCAGCAAAGCCAATGCTGAGGAAGTCGTAAGCGAAATTAAAGCTTTGGGCGGTGAAGCCATTGCGCTGCAGGCTGATCTTACCAAAGAAGAAGAAGTCAAAGCCCTGGTAGAAGAGTGTGTTAAATTCGGCGGTACTATCGATATTCTGGTCAACAATGCCGGTACCCTGGTACAGCGCTGCCCCATTGATCAGATGGATTTAAGTCTTTACAATAAAATCATGGATGTCAACATGACCTCTACCTTTTTGGTAACCAAGCATGTCATCCCTGTCATGAAGAAAACCGGCGGCAGAATTATCAACATGTCTTCCGTAGCTGCCCATAACGGCGGCGGACCCGGCGCTGTGATCTATGCCACTTCCAAAGCCGCTGTGGCTACCTTTACCAAAGGATTGGCCAAGGAATTAGCACCCTATAATATCTTGGTCAATGCTATTGCTCCAGGGGTTATTACCACCAGATTCCATGACCAGTACACCTCTGCGGAAGCCCGCGAGAACTTCAAGAAGAGTATTCCCCTGGGCCGGGAAGGTGCACCCGAAGAAGTGGCCGGTGCTGCTATGCTCTTGGCTACCCGGTATGGTTCCTATATTACCGGAGAAATGATCGAAGTAAACGGCGGTATGTACATGGATTAATTTTTTTGAAAGAGTGGGAAAACGATTTCTCTATTCTTGAGATGAGGAAGGGTGAAGAATGGCGACTCTCAAGGATGTAGCCAAAGAGGCAGGAGTGTCACTGAGTACTGCTTCCCGGGTTTTAAGCGGACTGCCGTCGGTAAACGGAGAGATAAAAGAAAAGGTTCTGCTGGCGGCAAAAAAACTTCATTATCAACCTAACGACCTGGCCAAGAGCTTGCGCCAGGGCAGGACCAACACTATAGCGCTCATCATTCCCAATATCCAGACGGCCGTTTTTCCGCCCGTTACGAAAGGCGTAGAAGATGTTGCCAAAAAGTATGGCTATACTGTCATCCTTTCTAATACCGATGAAGACATTGCCCAGGAAATTGCCGTGATCAAAAAACTTCAGAACCGCTGGGTAGATGGTTTTATTCTCACGACGGCCACAGAAAAAAGTAATCACATTCCAGATTTACGCAAGAAAAATATACCCCTGGTCCAATTAATCCGCTACGTGGATGAAGGGATAGATGCCATTGTCAGTGACAATGTCCAGGCGGGTTATAAAGGCACCGAGTACCTCCTGGAATATGGTCACCAGAAGATTGCTTTTCTCAACAGTAAATTGGAAATCCGCCTTTATCGCCAGCGTTATGAAGGATTTTTACGGGCTATGAAGGATTGGGGGGTAGAGCCAAATCCCAGGTGGGTGATTCATGATATCTACGAAAGCCAAAAAGGGTATGAAGTGATGAAGTCTATTCTGGAGGGGCCTGACCGTCCCACCGCCGTCTTTTGTGCCCGGGACGCCATCACCATTGGTGCCCTCCAGGCCATTCGGGAAAAAGGTCTTTCCGTTCCTGGAGATATCTCTGTCCTGGGTTTTGATAATTACCAGGTTGGTCCGGTGCTATCCCCCTCTGTAAGCACCATTGTACAGTCTACCTACGAGATGGGAGTAAGGGCAGCGGAGAGACTGATACAAATCATCCAGGCCAGGGGGGAGCTAACACCTCAAATGGAGGTGCTGGATATTACTCTGTTAGAGCGGGATTCTGTAACGTTTCCCAAGGACTTCCGGATCAAAAATTTTAGGGAATTAAGAAATAAAATCGTTTAATTCTTTTCTAATGGGGGATCTAAAATGGCAGTATTTATGACGGCAGATGAGGCTGTTAAGCTTGTAAAAGACGGAGATACAGTCGTGTTATCAGGTGCGGGCGGGGGCCTCTTAGAGGCCAGCCGGTTGATGGAGGCCTTGGGCCGGCGCTTTGAGGAAACTGCGGAGCCTAAAAACCTTACTCTGGTTCATGTCTCCGGTTTGGGCGACAGAAAGGGCAGCGGCTTGGGTCACCTGGCCCACCGCGGCCTGGTAAAGAGAGTGATCGGGGGTCATTGGGGTATTG
>JAIHAN010000157.1 GCA_020054815.1 Peptococcaceae bacterium
AAAGCCCTGCCTCGGCAGGGCTTTATGTACTATTGATACTACGTGTTTTTTTCAGGAAAATCTAGCTTCACGTGTGTCTACTGAAAAAATATCTTCATAATCGGAAGTCGGATATCGGGAGTCTGGCCGCCTAGCGGCCTTTCTTTTTTCTGTGCTTGCAGAACCTCCAAAAAAGCTTCCACTCTTGTGATAAAACCGGTGGTACTGTCATGCTGGTCCATGGTAATGCTTAAGACAGGGATATTTTCCCACAGGCAAATCTTATTTAAGGCACTCTTAGCCACAATCTCCGGCATACAGCCCAGGGGAAATAACTGAATGATCCCATCTACAGCCTCTAACCCTAACTTCCTGGTATTAGCTACCGACTCCAGGCCAAAACCCCCTACGGAATCCGCCAAATAAGGTGCTGCATATTCCAGTAATCGCTTTTTATAAGGACCCTTTCGCCAGGGTAAAAGGGCATTAGGTATCCAGTTGGAGAGGGACATTTCTTTAGCAATGCTAACCCCTCTTGCCAGGAGCAGTTCCTCAACGGAATGGTTGGCATAAGGCTCCAGCAAGGTATAAATGTCTCCCACCAAACCCACCCGTAAAATCTCTTCCGGAGGATGAAAATCCGCATCCCCTATATAATTAAGGGCTTTATCTTTTATTTGTTTAAGATCCTCAAGGGTTTCCGCCCTATCCAGCTCTTGCCTGCAGCTGGACAAAAAAACCTGAAAGTTTTGTGTCTTCTTAACCCGTGATAGGTATTCCCGTTCCAGGCGAGCCAGGCTTTCTTCACAGACCACCGCCTCCCAGCCAAAATAAATAGTTCTAAGGAATTCCGGCCAGGTAACTCCTGCCTCTTTTCTTAAGATAGAAAAACTTCGCCAGGTTTTTCCCTTATCAATAAGCAAGAGCTGAAATTCATAACCTTCGTTCTTCAGAATCTTTTCCGCCAGGTAGATAAAATAACCAAAGCGGCAGGGCCCTGAACCTCCCAGCATAATGAGGGTATCCGCCCCCATTTCCAGGGCTTCCCGCATATTACCCAGGACCAGGGAGAAGGGCAGGCAGGAGGCTTCAGGGGCTAAGGCCTGTCCTAGCTCCAGCGCTTTGGGCCCCGGTGGAGAAGGAATGAGATAAGGGATATGGAGCTTTTGGCAAATTTTGGCAATACCTTTTGCTAAATTTCCCATGTGTGGAAAAGAAAGCAGCATAAAAAACTCCTTTCAGCTTACTCTTTAGAGTTTTGCCAAAAGGAGCATTTTTTTATTCCACGATTTCCGTATTCCGACTTCCGATATCCGATAAAATATAATCGCTTCCCGCCACCCGCTGTCCGCTACCCAAAGATATACTGCTAATTCGGGTATCGGGAAACGGGGAGCGTCAGTCACTAACAACTACCAACTATCAACTATCAACTATCAACTATCAACTAACAACTAATTCAGCTTACTTTCACATTCACATTGGACCACTTACCGCAGCGATCACCCCAGCGGGCCACCAGCTTTTCATTCTCAAAGATCTGGATAACCTCGCAGTTGTTGGGACAGGCTTTGCACTCAAAGCTGGTGGGACGAAAAGCGTAGTCAGCCGCCTCCCAGCCCTTAAAATTGGTGGGTTTATTACGGGTGGCTTCTTTGGCCAAATAGGCACAACCTACAGCGCCCATAACATTAAAGTACTTGGGAATGATCAGTTCCTGTTTCAGGTGTTTTTCAAAAGCAGCTTTAATACCGACGTTGGCGGCTACACCGCCCTGGAAAACGATAGGTGCCAGTATCTCTTTTCCTTTCCCCACATTGTTCAAGTAGTTTCTTACCAGGGCTTCACACAAACCGGCAATAATATCCTCCAGGGAGTGACCTAACTGCTGCTTGTGGATCATATCAGACTCGGCAAAGACAGCACACCGCCCGGCAATCCTTACCGGTGTTTTGGCCTGTAAAGCCATTTCCCCAAATTTCTCAATGGGTATGTTCAGGCGTGAAGCCTGCTGGTCCAGGAAAGAACCTGTCCCGGCGGCACAAACGGTATTCATGGCAAAATCAGTGACTACACCGTCACGCATGATGATAATCTTAGAATCCTGACCCCCGATCTCAATAATGGTCTGAGCACCGGGAACCATTTTGGAAACTGCCACGGCATGGGCAGTGATCTCATTTTTTACAGCATCGGCACCTACCAGGACAGCTGTCAGATTCCTGGCACTACCCGTAGCACCCGCCCCCATAATGGTAACATCCTTGCCCAGTTTTTCTCCCAGCATTCTAAGCCCGTTCTGCACAGCTTTCACCGGCTGTCCATTGGTACGTATATATAAACTTTCAATAACCTCCCCGCTCTCCGCCATCACTACCAGGTTGGTACTAACAGATCCTACATCCACACCAAGATATGCTTTCACGATACGGCTCCTCCCAATCTTTTTTCTTGACGCTGCTTAAGCAGGTCCACAAAAGCCTCTAACCTTGTCTGCAAACCAGCCTTGCCTGTTTGTTCATCCAGGAAAACGGTGAGTACGGGGATACCTGTATCACGGCTTACCTGAGGCAGAATACCTTTGGCCACAATTTCCGGGATACAGGAGAAGGGAGCAAGCTGAATAACACCATCAAAACCGCGGCGGGAAAAAAGCACAGTTTCACCTACGGAATTAATACCGTGGCCGCCAATCATCTGCCTGAGATATGGACGGGCAGCTTTAATTACTTCCTCTTCGTGGTGAGTCATTTTGGTATTTTCTTTGGTCCAGTTGCTGAGATGTGTTCCCCGTTCCGTAAAGACGCCCATCTCACCCAGGGTCGCCTGGATGTCCAAATTAGCAAAAGGCTCTATTAATACATATATTTCCCCAACTATGCCTATTTTTAACGGTCTTCTGCTCTTATCCTGAGGAATATTATTTAAAAGTTGAAAACAAGCTTCCTTCGCCTCCCGTATTCTCTCCCTGGTACGGGCCTGGTCCATAATTTCCAGACATTGATGGTAAACCTTCGTTGTCTCACCTTTATTGATTTCCAAAGGGCGCACATGATGAGATAGAATCTCTATCTCATCAAGGGCAACTAGTTTCTCCCAGCCCAGTTTAAAGGCCTTATAAAACTGCCACCAGGATGTTTTACCTTTTGTCAGTAACCAGTGAATTTTACTGATAAAGTCACCCATGGTCCGGGTAAAGGAGTCAAAAACCATAATTTTGGTAGAATAGCCCAGGTCACGGATTATTTTTTGGTGGAGTATACCGTAATAGCCTGCCCGGCAGGGTCCGTGACCACCCGAAGTAATAATTAATTCAGCTCCTTTTTCAATAGCCTCCAGATATGTACCCATGAGAATTTTAAAAGGAATGCAGGCAAACTCGGGAGAATACATAGTCCCTAAAGTCATGGTACGAGAACTGGGCATGGGAGCCAGCACCGGCTCATGACCAATATCCTCGATTAATTGTTTAAAAGCTACATAAGAATTACCCATGATGGGAAATGATATCTTCATGCTGACCCCTCCGTAATCTGAGCATATCAACAAAAGCTTCGATGCGCGTTAAAACTCCTGCCTCACCGGTATGTTCATCCAGGGATAATGTAAGGAAAGGAACACGCCCGTGATTTTTGGCTTCTAACTCCATCAACTTGTCAACCATGGCATCGGGGCCACAGCCAAAGGCCGTAACATGAATGATGCCATCGACCTTTTTTTCTTTCAGATAGTAGTAAGTGGCCCGGACAGCCCTGTTACTGAAATTCCAGAAAAGATTTTTGGGGAGATTTTTACCCTGTTCTTCCAGACGGTCAGGGGGCACCATTTCCACGGTCCAGGCTTTGATCCCCATCTCTCCCAGTTTTTCAAAAAGTCCCACGTTTACAAAAGAGTCATAAATAAGATAAGGGTACCCGAGTATGGCCAGGTTAACATCAGGTTCTGGAACAGGTGGGGCTTCATAGGTACTGCCCCTAATGGCTGCTTCCACGGCATGATGAGCGGGAACCCCCTGGTATAAAAGTTCCCCGAAACATTTTTGCACTTTATTGGCATTTTGGAATGCCTGCCAGACACGCCAGCCGTGGACCCCCAGCTCTGCCGCAATCTTACGACACAGCTGCCAAAGGGGAAACCAGCCTTTGGCTAAATCTACTTTTTCATCAATGATACGGGGCAAACCATCTATAGAATTCCTGATCATATCAGGTAAACCTAAAAATTTAGGGCAGAAAGTCTCACTATCCAGTTTGCGTACACTAACCATGCGGGGTAAAAAAAGGATATCTACTTTATCTTTCAATTCAGCTACATGACCATGGTAAAGTTTGATAGGGAGACAGGCATCATTTACTGCTTCCTGTACACCCAGATCCAGGCTTAATTTGCTGGTGGGAAGGGAAGTAACCATTTCATAACCTAGTTCAGTAAAGAAAGTATGCCAAAAAGGATAGTATAAATAATAAAACAGTGTTCTTGGAAAGCCGATTTTTTTACCCATCTGCATCCCCCTTGTGATGCCGCTTTTTCTAAAAGCCTAGTGATAAATAGCAAAGTATCCTACTACATCTTTGTTAACCCCCGGATTCCCCCTTTAACAAACCATGCAGATAGATATCGAGCATTTGTGTTACTAGATCGTTTGTGGGAAAATCATAAAAAGATTGGTCCTTTTCAAAACCTTTGGCCAGGGAAACCTGGACAAATATCCCCGCCAGGGCCAGAGCAATCACGGAAGAGGGTACGTCCTTTTTGATAACCCCTTGTTCCTTCAACTGATCCAGATAGCCAATGACGGGATAGGCTAATTTGGGGATGAATTTGGTAAAATAATATTGCCGGAATTCGTCATCCCGTAGGACCACTATTAACAATTTTTTAAACAAAGGAAAATTGTCTTCCAGGATTTTAACCCGGTTCATGACAAAAGAGATTAAGATCTGTTCCGTATCCTCAGCAGGATTAAAATTTACCTCTTCCAAAGTAGCGCCGGCTATTCGCTCTAGAACCTGATAAAAGAGGTCATCTTTGCCCGTAAAATGTTTATAAATCACCGGTTCTGTAACACCACAGGCTTGAGCGATATCCTTGGTTTTTGTATCATAATACCCTTTTTCCACAAAAATGCGGGTAGCCACATCAAGAATCTGAGCCTTCCGCTGTTCTTTTGATAAACGCATGAAACTACCCCCATTGTATTATTAGGTTAGTGAACACTAACCTAATTCCGCAAAGTTGTCAATACAACAACAAATAAGAACCCTCCTCGCAAGAGAGGAGGATGTTGTAAATATTTTCAAATACATTCTATAATACTATTCCATATTCTTCAATATGAATGACAACAAGACCAAAAATTTAATATTGCATCCTAACTTTTTTAACCTTGATTATTTATTCGATGATATTCGACGGCTTTGCAAAACTTCCTGCAGACAACCAGCCCGCAAAAAAATTTTTTGTTTATTTGCTTATAATAATAAGAGACGCCCCCGTAGGGGCGTCTCTTTTCCTTAGTATTATTCCATAGCCTGCTTGGTTTTTGCAGCCAGCCCCGACATCTTGTGGGTGGGAACGGAGCAGATGGCAAAACGTACTCCCTTCTTCAAAGGAACCACAAAGATGTTATCCTGGGCTAATTTTTCGGCTACTTTTTTGGGGTCACTGGCTGGTACAGTAATAAAGAAACCTGCACGGAAAGGAAGAGTCTTTAAGCCTACTTCCTTGGCTTCTTTCATGAAGATAGCGGCCCTATCCTTGATGAGCTTGGTGTATTGCTCCCTCTCCGCATCTATTTTGGCCTGGAGTTCAGGGTTTTTCGCCACATCAGCCAATAACTTTTGTGCCCCTCTGGTACCGTTGGACCAGACACCCCGGTTAGAGTAAGCATTAATATCAAAGAATTCCTGGGCCACATCCTGGGAGGTGCTCACACCGATTAAGGCTCCGGAACGCATACCGTACATCAGGAAGGATTTAGACATACTAAAGGCAATGGTTACTAAAATATTCTCCGGCAAGGTACTAAATAACTTCATGAAGCCCCTGGTTTCTTCAACCGTACCCGCATAGTCAATGTATGCAATATCTAAGAGCAGGACAATCTTCTTGCTCTTGTCCTCCGCACATTTCTTGAGGAAAGAAAAAGTCTCTTGCCAATCTTCCATACTCATGGTATAGCCTGTGGGGTTATGGGCTGGAGTATTAAAAACGATGACCAAGTTGTCCTGAACTTTCAAAAGCTCCTGGGTCTTTTCCTTCAGGGAATTGAGCGTAAATTCGTAGTTTTCATCAAACATGGCGTAGGTATCTACACCGCGCAGGTGCTCGGCAGCAATGGTACGGTAAGGACCCCAGAACCAGTCGGGAATTAAAGCCTTCTGCCCTTCCTCCACGTAATTGTAGAAGACATGACGTACCGCACCGGTACCGCCAGGAGTAGCCACTGCTTTAATATATGTATTTTCCGGCTTATAGCCACGGAAGGTGAAATCAA
>JAIHAN010000158.1 GCA_020054815.1 Peptococcaceae bacterium
TCAGGATCTTTCCGGGCAGAGGGGGTGATTCTTATGTTTGCGATGAGATGACACACCACTGGCAGGAAGACCTGATTTGGAAAGTGGCCGCATATAAAAATAAATTTATTGAACTAGCCCTCCAAGAGGGCTATGATTACCTTTTTCTTGTTGACTGTGATCTGTATCTCCATCCCCAAACCATCAGACATCTGGTTTCTTTAGACAAAGATATTGTATCCGAGGTTTATTGGACCAAATGGAAACCGGAAATGATTCCCCTTCCTCAAGTATGGGTCGGCGACCAGTACAGGCTCTATCACCTTTTAAGAGGAGAAACTCTGAGTGAAGAAGAAGCTAACAAAAGAACTATGGATTTTCTCCAGCTCCTCGCCCAACCGGGCACTTATAAAGTAGGCGGTCTGGGAGCCTGTACCTTAATCAGCAGGAAAGCTCTGGCCAGGGGAGTATCTTTTAGCGAAATATATAATTTAAGCCTCACGGGCGAAGATCGCCACTTCTGTATTCGGGCCGCCGCTCTGGGCTTAGAGCTCTATGCCGACACCCATTACCCGCCTTTTCACATTTACCGGCTTTCTGAACTGGAGCAACTCAAAGAGTACAAAAATCAAATAAAGCTAACGTCTCATAAAGTAAGAGCTAACGGCAGCCTGAGGGTAAAAACTCCCATATTGCAAAGAAAAACCGAAAAAAGGAATCACATTACCCTGGCCATGCTGATGAGAAATGAAGCCGACAGGTATCTGGAAAGAGTCCTGCAGCATGCTGCCCAATATATAGATAGGGCCGTGATCCTGGATGATGCCAGCGAAGACCATTCCGTAGAGGTGTGCCGTAAAGTGCTCCAGGGTATTCCTTTAACTCTCGTTTCTAACAAAGAACCATCTTTCCACAATGAGATTATACTAAGAAAACAACTCTGGGAAATGGTTGTCAAAACTGAACCTGATTGGATTTTAGTCCTGGATGCCGACGAAATCTTTGAAGACAGGGCTCCAGCCGTATTAAGAGAACTGGCCCAAAACCGGGAAGTCTATTATTATGCCTTTCGTTTATACGACATGTGGGCTGAAAACTATTATCGTGAAGATACCTACTGGAACGCCCATCAATGGTACCGCCCCTTTATGGTGAGATATCTCCCTGACTTTAGGTACGTTTGGCAAGAAACACCCCAACACTGTGGGCGCCTTCCCAAAAACATAACTGAGCTAAAGGGGCAAGCCTCCCAACTGCGGCTTAAACATTTAGGCTGGCTTAAACCCGAGGACCGCCTGCAAAAATATTACCGTTATAAACAACTGGACCCCCGCGCTCTCTATGGTATAAAAGAGCAATACGAGTCCATCCTCGATCCCAGACCAAACCTAATCCCCTGGGAGGAAGAGCTATAGGTATTTTCGCAGCCAAGGCTCACGATACCCCCCTTTCTCCTGGCAACGTTAACATTTTTTACAACAGCCGAGTATAATAAAAAGTATCTTACCCGGTATATAAGGCTGAAGGAGTTGAGATTATGCCCCGGCTGGACTTGACGCACATCGTCATTCACCATACAGGAGCAGAGGAAAAAGATACGGAACAAATTCGCCGTTATCATATGAAGTTGGGTTGGCAGGATATCGGCTATGACTATGTTATAGAAAAAGATGGCAAAGTGGTGGAGGGGCGGAGTCTATCCGTACAAGGTGCCCATGCGGGTGTCACTTATTATAACCAGCATGCTATTGGTGTTGCTGTAATTGGAAACCTGAGTAAAAGGGATATTTATCCTGAACAATTGTCCTCACTTATCGAATTACTGAAAAACCTGCTAGTAAAATATCATATCCCCATAAAGAACGTCCTGCTCCACCGGGAAATAAAAAAGACCGAATGCCCCGGAGACCGCTTTCCTAAAGCCACCGTAATGGCGGCCCTGGAAGAATATTTTTCTCCTAAACCAGGTCCAGAAAAACCTGCAGATCCCAACAAAGAATTGGAAAAATTGCTGGCCATGCTCCAGGAAGAAAGGAAAAAAAACCAGATTCTCCAGCAAAGAGTTAAACAGCTGGAAAAAGCTTTAGAAGAGATACAAGGCATAATTCTTAAAAATCGTTAGGAGGGATAATTTATGCCGGACTTTGGTGCACTGGGCACCCTTATTGCTTTAGCCGTCTTAACAGAGGCTACGGTACAAATCTTTTTTAAGGATACGCCCTCACCCATCTCTACCTATATATCCTCTTTAGATGATGAAAAATCCCAGACAGTATTACGCCGTTTGTCAGCCATTATCGGTGTGGTCTATGCCTTCAACATGGGAGTAGACGTCTTTACCATCTTGGGCTATCAATCTAATCTCCCCTATGTAGGAAAGATTGCCTCGGGTTTGATCGCTAGCAGAGGATCAAATTATATACACGATAGTATAGGAAATTTAGTCAACAAAAATCAGGAACCCATCATTTAACTAGTTGAAATTACCCATCAGAATGAAGGCTTAGCCCCAAACGTTCCCTATCGTAGCATAGCAAAACAGACTTGGCGAAGTGAGGCAGAAAAAGCAGAGGGGCTGACACGATGTCAGACCCAACCCGAGGCCAGTCCACGGATGGACTGTCGAGGGTGGTCTGATTTTTCCCGAAACGAGCCTTAGTCTGTTCTATGCAAAGATCGGGATACGTGGGGGCAAGCCTAAATACAAAAGCGGCACAGAAGCCCAAGGCCAATACCTAAAGAAAAAGGAGACCCTTAAGGGAGTCTCCTTAACCTCCAAAGTGCTGGGTGTACATTTGTCCATAAGGCCCGCCACTCACAATCCCTATACCGATATGGGTAAACTTGGGATTGAGGATATTCTTGCGGTGTCCTGCACTGTTCATAAAGGCTTTCATGGCAGCCTCCACCGTTTTACCACCGGACAGGTTTTCGGCCACAGCGGAATAGTCACCACCGGTAGCAGTACGAATCTGGGAGGCAAATCCACCCAAAGTTGGTGAAGTATGACTAAAGTAATTATTATCAATCATATCTTTACTCTTGGCACGTGCAGTCTGCACCATGCGCATATCGATTTTTAAAGGCGCCACACCGGCTTTTGCTCGTTCCTGGTTTACCATGTCCAACATTTTTTGTTCATCAGCTGTTAAACCGGGTACCTTCTCAGGTGTGTAAGATGAATCTGGTTTTGGTGTAGGCGCTGCTGCAGGCTCCGAAGATGGAACTGGAGCCGTTGGTGTACTAGGACTTGCAGGCGTTTTGGGTACAGCAGGCTCCCTTGGTGTACTTGGTACAGAAGAGTTGCCCGTCTTGGCAGCATACTCCGCCTTTAGGGCATCATAAGTGGCCTGGTCCACAGTACCTGTTGAAGTCAGGCCATGGGCCCTTTGAAAAATAAGAACAGCGGACTTGGTAGCTGTCCCATAGGTGTTGCTCACAGTACCATAGTAATAACCGGTGGCTTTAAGCATGGCATTGATTTCGCCCACGGTTTCGTTAACGTCCCCAGGCTGGGCGATAATCGTAGCTGCTTGGCCAATAGGAGCCAACAAGGTTAGTGAAAAAAGTAACAAGAGAGTCCAAACGATAGTTAGTCTTGTCAACTTGTTCATATTGTATCCCTTCTTTCTATCAAAGATGTGCTATCCAAGGTCGTACAGATAAGATAACACAGATAAAAGGAAAAATCAGCAGGTAAATTAAGGAAGGTTGGCGGCACGGCAGAATAATATATAAAGTTGTAACTTCGGTTCTCCACTACATAATGCTTGATGCGGGGGGGGCGAAAAGGATTTTACCTGCGTAGCAGCCTGCTAAATCCGGTAAAATTGCCGATTAATTTTTTAATCAAATAAAAAACAAGACCAACGATAGTCACAACAGGCATGATAATAATAAGCATTATATAACCTAAATAACGGCGCATTTTCTTTCCCCCTCTTTACTAATGCAGAAAACTTTAGGTTTTTAACTATGGTAATATTTTTTAATAATTGTATTCTATGAGTAAATAAGGGGTGCTGAATTATACTTACTTTTTTTAACCATCTCTCCCTATTTCTTGATAATAAATACTCCAATGATAATTAAAAGAGCACCGATCAGTTTGGTTAGGGTAAATTTTTCTCCTAAGAAAAGAATCGAAAGCAAAGCAGCTACCAGGGGAAACCCTGCCATAACAGGACTAACCAGGGAAACCTCGCCGTGTTTTAAGGCATAGTAATAAGCCAAATGACCTAAAAGGGAAGCACAAATACCTTCCAGGCCGATAAAAAGCCAGGCTTTGAGCGGGACTGCGGTTAAACTGGCAAACTGTCCGCTGGCCAAAAGCCATCCCATTAATAGACTGGTGATGACAATACTACGCATGGAAAGGGCCAGGCCGGGATTCACCTGAACCAGGCCAATTTTTCCAAAAAGCGGAGCAATGCCCCATAGGAGCATTCCCAAAAAGGCAAACATCAGTGACTTCATGCGCTCACCCCCTTGTTCTTATTTAGTATATCATTTAGCACCAGGTTAAGACATATTTATTCAATACCTGTTATTACGATTATATTTTTATAGTGCCGCCATACTCAAACGTTGAGGAAAAATCTTATTTAAAGAAATTGAATAAGCTTTAACAGAAAGCTCCCTGCCAACACCTCTGGTTGGCAGGGAGCAAAATAAATTAACTTGGGTTGTGAAAAGGATTTTTCAAGTTGTAATTAAGGTAATTGCATCGTATTTTGCGTTACTTATGCGCTTTCCGCAAAAACATTCCTCTCATCAAGACCTTTTGTTTTTAGCACCTTAATGGTGGCGTTGACCATAGGTTTGGGACCGCACATGTAAACTTTATAACCTTTTAGTTCCATGTCTTTCATGACGTCTGTGACAAAACCTCTGTGATCTTTCCAGCTTTCGCCCGGGAAAGCAACGGTGGGAAGGTATGTGAACTTTGGATGACAGGCAGCCAAAGTTTTAAAATAATCGTCATAGATAAATTCCTCTTCTTTGTTCACACCATAGATCAGTGTTATATGCTCCACGGAATTTCTAGTCTCTAATAAATCCCGGACCATGGGAACAAAGGGAGTTATCCCAATACCTCCTGCCACCAACAGGACTTTGGGAGCATTCTTATCGACAATGAGTTCCCTGCCCAGGGGTCCTTCCAGCTCTACCTTATCCCCTACCTTAAAACCGCCGAATATGAGGCCGCTGCCAAAACCGTCTTTGAGTTTTTTAATGGTGACGCTGAGCCTGGTCCTGTCCTTGTGGGAAGAAGAAATGGAATAAGCCCTGAACATCTCCGGGTCATCCAGGATCTTAACCAGGATAAACTGTCCTGCCGTATAGTTTGCTTTCTCCGGCTGCAGCAATTTAAACGTATATTCATTGACATCACCGGTCAGGGGTTTTATCGATTCCACAATGCCCACCATTCTTCGCCTGCCCTCGTAACCCAGTTTGTTCACCCCTTGATTCAGTTGCTGGGCTCTTTCGGCATTGGCCAGTGATAAGATGCCTGCCGGGCAGTTGGCAATACAGGTAGTACAGCGAATACAGTTTTCGTTATCCAATTGATTATCCTGGGAAAATTCCAGATAAGGCTTTAACTGCATGGGACAAACCCTGGCGCATTTCCCACATTTGTGACATAACTCAAGAGCGGCAGTGGTTACCTTTTCGTCAGTTTTCCTGTTCAGTCCTGTGACTTTACCCAGTTTATAGAAAAGCTGCTCAATGGTTCCCATGGGGCAGAAATTACACCAGGATCTGGGATTCACAAAGAGGGCCAGGGTGGTGCCAATGATGGTAGGTACAAGATAGTTCATGGTAAACACAAAACCCAACTTATCATAAAAGGTGAGGGTACCCCACAATTGTGACACCTTGACAACCCTCCAGGTAAACATCCCCATATACCAAAGGAAGAAAAGGACTTTTAAAGTTGTTGAGGTGATGAGTCCAGGTATTCTTCTATTGGGGGAAAGGGGCAGTAAAATAAAATCAAAGAGGCTGCCGTGGGGGCAGAGATTACCGCACCAGTATTTGCCTTTAAAAAAGCCTAAGGTCATGATGGTCAGCATAATGGGTATTAAGAGGAGTCCCAGCTTTGGGTAAAACAGACCTCCAATGGCAATCACGGGCACAATAGTCCAGGAGATTTTCTTGAAATTGTTGAAAATACGGTTTGTTTTAAGATAAAAGGCTGGTGAATTTTTATTCATGCTATACCTCCCGTCATTATATTATAATTTCCATATATATTGCTTTTGCTATGTTATTATATACCCCCGGGAGGTATTTTGTAAATACTATTCTCCTTTTACTTTCTACCAAAATAACCCAGAAAATTAAGGGAACATTCGAGGCCATTATGACAATGGATATTGCTATTTGTCACCCATATCTATGGCAAACTTCTCTCTGGGCAGCAAACGTCCTATGCTGTCCAGGCTTAAAAAGACCTCCTTGGTATCCTTATTAAGTAA
>JAIHAN010000159.1 GCA_020054815.1 Peptococcaceae bacterium
TCGGTCAGGTAAACACAGTCTGTTAACAATGCACCTTCTTTAATTTCTCCACAATCGTTGAGGAGTTTCTTGGCCTGGGGGTTATACAGGATTATCTGCCCGGCAGAATCAAGGGTTATTACGCCATCGGTCATACTGGTCAGTACATTTTCCAGTTTCTCTTTCTCATAGGAGAGAGCAGAGATATTTTGTTTTAATTGTGCGGATAGATAGTTAAAAGTGGCACTAAGTACACCTATTTCATCACTGGTTGAAACGGGTATGCGGTGATTAAAATTCCCTTTAGCCATCTCCATGGCCACTTCATTCATTTTAATCAGAGGCTTGGAAAGGTTCTTGGAAAGAAAAAAGGCCAAAATAGAGGCTAACACGATGGACCCCAGGAGACCAAAGTAAATCAGTCGTCGCAAAGACGCCAAAGTTGCTGTAATGGGAGCTACCGGGGTATACATTAGGATAGCTTTTTTTATTTCATTATCAACGTTAATGGGTAAGGCTACGGATAGCATCTGGGTATCAAAATGATGATGGAAACCACGTTTGATGGCAATCTGTCCATTAAAGACTTCCGCCAGTTCTCTATCCTGAAAAACTGAACCTGGCGGCAGCTGCATCATGGTATTACAGGCCTGTATCTGCCCTTCTTTATCCACAATAAGGATATGCGCATTTATAATACGGGATATCATCTCTATCTGACTACTAACCTGTAAGTTATGGGGAGCATTCTTATATAATTCCGCGATTTGCTGTCCCTGGTTAATCAGGTTTCGGGCAATCTGGGAATAATAGAAATTTTCCACGAGCTGAAAGAGACCCATACTGAGGAGAGTCAGAATAATTATCATAAGAATAACGATAGCCACCCATAATTTGGCTACCACACTTTTTCTAATCATTTAATTCACCTCAAACTTGTAGCCCACACCCCAGACAGTCTTAATATACTGGTCACCCTTTTCCCCCAATTTTTCCCGGAGTTTTTTAATGTGGGTGTCCACTGTACGCAGGTCACCATAGTATTCGTAATCCCATACTGTTTCCATAATCTTTTCCCTGGTTAAAACTTTTCCTTTGTTTTGAGCCAGGTAAACCAAGAGATCAAATTCTTTTGGTGTTAAGACAATCTGTTCACCGGCTAAGGTAACCTCTCTACCCGGTACGTTTATCTCCATATCTCCTGCTTTGATGATCTCTACAGTTTCCAGGGGATTATTCGCTCTTTTTAACAGGGCTTTGACCCTGGCCACCAGTTCCCGGGGACTAAAAGGTTTCACCACATAATCATCCCCGCCCAGTTCGAAGCCTAAGAGACGTTCATATTCTTCACCCCTGGCAGTTAAAAATATTACCGGTCTATCAGAAAACCGTCTAATTTCTCTGCACAGAGCAAACCCGTCCATCTTAGGCATCATTACATCTATAATGAAAAGATGGAATTCTTCTCCTTCCTCCATCTTTTTCAAAGCATCCTGTCCATTTTCCGCCGTTATTACCCGGTAGTGTTCTTTAGTTAGGTATAAAGAAACTAACTCTCTAATACCGGGTTCATCGTCCACTACCAGAATGTTCCTTTTATATCCTGCCACTGTAATTCCTCCTTTTTCTCCAATATTCCAAATTATATCATTTTTATCCTTCATTTATTTGGTTCAGCAGTAATCAACTTTACAATATCCATAAACAGATTTTCTACCTTTAAGATTCTCATTCCTGACATCTCAATATTTCTTTCCGTTCTCCGGTTGATGTTAACACCGCTGTATTTCACAGAGAAAGGATTAAGCCAATCCATCACAGGCCCTAGAAGAACATTCTCACTGCGTACATGTTCCAAAAGATAGAGCCTACCCCCGGGTTTGGCCACACGACGTAGTTCTTTAAATCCTTTAATCGCATCAGGTACAGAACAAAATACACAAGCAGTGATTATGGTATCGAAGGTATTATCCGGAAAAGGCAAGTTTTGAATATCTGCCAATAGTAATTCTATTGGAACCTTGCTTAGAGATAATTTTTCTTTTGCTCTTTCCAACATCTTGGGACTGAAATCAACAGCAACTACTTTAACACCTTCCGGGTAATAGGGAAGATTAGCCCCTGTGCCCACTCCGGCTTCTAAAACCAGCCCTTGTGCCTTAGAGCATAAGGTTTTTCTCCATTTTCCCATCATCATTCTTTCCATAGGAGCGAGCAGCCTGTCATAACTCTCTGCCTTTTTATCGTATTTCTCTCTAACCTCAGTGGTCATTTTATCATCCATGGCATCATACCTCTTTGATCATAGCAAAAAAATTATTTTTGGGACATTCCTTTATAATAATCACTACCATAAGTCTACAACAAAGACTTGTCCAAATTGTTATTATTTTATGAAGCAATTGTGAACTTTTACAAATACTGACCAAAAGAACCTGTACAGGAAAACCTATACTTTACTACTAATAAAGCGTGAGGATAAATCTCTCACGCTTTTTGTTCTATGGTTTCAGTACCTCTTTCAAAATGGCCTGCATTTCGGGCGTCTTCATCGTTTCCACCATGGCCTGGCGCATTTCCGGTGTTTTCATCATCTCCACCATGGCTTGTCTCATTTCCGGTGTTTTCATCATTTCCACCATAGCCTGCCGTATCTCAGGTGTTTTCATCATTTCTACCATGCCATAGCGGGCCTCCGGCGTTGTCATCATATCTCTCATCATGTTAAAACCATAATTATTATCAGTCCCCGGGCGACGTTGTGGTGCACAGGCGGAAACTATCAATGAAAATACTAGTAGTAAACAAAGGAATTTACATATTTTTCTTATATGCAAAATGTATTTCCCTCCTCCCATAGATCATTTTTCTCTTTTATTTTGTGCAAAACCGGCTCTAAAAAATACTAGGCCTAATGTTAATTCGTAATTTTTTCATGTTTATTAGTAATTTTTTTGTTATTCACAAGGGTAAAGAGCAAACTGCAACTCTGGAAGAAGTAACGGCCAATACCCACGGTCTCTCCAAATTGGCTCAGGATTTACATAATCAAGTGAATAAATTTAAGATATGATGAAAAGTCCCCCGGAAAACCGGGGGACCTTTTTAGTAAGTACTTTGCTGTTTAGAAATTACCTGTAGCCGTAGCCACCCATCATACCGCCGTAACCGCCCATCATCCCACTAAAACCCTGGGGGGCATAACCATTACCGAAAAACTGGCTCATTACACCACCGTTAGGACCATGACAGTAAGCATACATCTGCTGCCAAAAATCTTGACCGGGTTGAGGGGGTACAGGGGCTTGAGACTGGGGAGTCTGAATCACAGGAGCTTGGGCCGTCGTGTCCTGAGAATCGGAAGCGGCGATTGCTGTCCCGGCAATCCCAATGAGCAGTAAACCGACAACCAGGAAAATGATACTTTTTTTCATTTCAATTCCTCCTTGTAAATTTGGTTTATGATTTACCTGCAGGTTTATCATATCAAGTAGTTGTGACCAAACTTGGGAGGAATTTTGAACATTTTATGAACAAATAGTAATGAAATTTCAAAAACCTTTTACCAGTCTTATTTTTTCACACTTATCTATTTGGACCACCCGGCCATCCTGAATGATGATGGTGACACTGCCATAACGGACACTTTTGACGGCTTCAAGTACCCTCTTCCACACCTGTGCGTCATGCTGTTCTTTTGTAACCTTCTCTACGTCACCCACTGGAGATACCTCCTTTAAGCGTAAATAAAATTCCTTTCCGGCCGTAGACTGAGGGAATATCTTTTATATTTGGAGTAAGTATACTTTGAGAATAACCAACTGTCAACGGCAGTGAATTTCCTGGTCCTCCTTTATCTGGATAGTATCTCCGGACAACGTTATTTCAACTGCCGCAAATCAAAAGGAGTTTCCTGGTACACATAATAGTTAAGCCAGTTGGCAAAAAGAAGATTGGCATGGCTTCTCCATTTTACAACAGGGTCCTTCGTCGGGTCATTTTCAGGAAAATAGTTTTGGGGAAGAGCAATGGGCAGACCTCTGGCCACATCACGCTCATATTCGGCTTTTAAGGTCAGTGGATCATATTCAGAATGTCCCGTGACAAAAATTTGCCGTCCATTCTTTGCAGCCACTATATATATACCGGCTGTGGGAGACTCTGCCAGGATCTCCAGTTCGGGTATCTTCAGTATATCCTCCCTTCTGATTTCGGTATGCCTGGAATGGGGCGCATAAAACTCATCATCAAACCCACGTAAAAGCATCGTATTTTTCCTATTCACCTGGTGGGTAAAAACCCCAAACATCTTGCTGGGCAAGGGATACTTAGGTACTCCATAATGATAGAAGAGTCCTGCCTGTGCCCCCCAGCAGATATGGAACGTGGAATACACATGATGCCGGGACCATTCCATGATTGCGGTTAATTCTTCCCAATAATCCACCTCTTCAAAGGCCATATCTTCTACAGGAGCTCCGGTAATAATCATGCCGTCGAACTTTTCATGTTTAATGTCCTCAAAAGTATTATAAAACTTTAACAGATGTTCCTCCGGCGTATTTTTGGACTGATGGGTACGGGGGTGTAGCAAGACAATGTCAACCTGAAGAGGAGAATTTCCTAGAAGGCGAAGGATCTGGGTTTCAGTAGCGATCTTAGTAGGCATCAAATTTAAGATGGCAATTTTTAAGGGCCGGATATCCTGATGAATAGCTCGTTCTTCCTTCATAACAAAAATATTCTCACTTTGTAAGATTTCTCTCGTTGGCAAATTATCAGGAATATTAATGGGCATTTGCTCTTTCTCCCCCCCGTTTTCCTTAATCTGCTAAAGCCTGCTCCAAGTCAGCGATGATATCTTTGATGTCTTCAATCCCCACAGAGATCCTGATCATTTCCGGGTTTACACCCGCAGCAATCTGCTCGTCGGGACTTAACTGCTGGTGGGTTGTACTGGCCGGGTGAATAACTAGCGACTTGGCGTCACCCACATTAGCCAGCAAAGAAAATAGTTTTAATTTCTGAATAAATCTTACTCCAGCCTCGTATCCTCCTTTGACCCCAAAGGTAAAGATGGAACCGAAACCATTTTTTAAATATTTCTTGGCAAGCTCGTGATAAGGGTTAGAAAGTAATCCGGGATAGTTGACCCATTCCACAGCAGGGTGATTTTGTAGAAACTGGGCAACGACCAGGGCATTGTCACAATGTCGCTGCACTCTTAAAGATAAGGTCTCCAAACCCTGGAGAAAAAGGAAGGCATTGAAAGGGCTGACACAGGCCCCGGTGTCACGGAGAAGCTGTACCCGGGCCTTAATGATATAAGCAAGAGGGCCCATTGCTTCCACATATTTAACACCGTGATAACTGGGATCAGGCTCAGTTAAACCAGGGAATTTACCGTTAGTCCAGTCGAATTTCCCGCTGTCAACAATGACACCCCCAATAGATGTACCATGCCCGCCAATAAATTTAGTGGCGGAATGAACTACAATATCTGCGCCAAACTCAAAGGGCCGGCATAAATAGGGGGTGGCAAAGGTATTATCCACTATTAGGGGTACACCTGACTCGTGGGCAATACTGGCAACCCTTTCGATATCTAGAATATTATTGCGGGGATTGCCGATAGTCTCGGCATAGAAGGCTTTTGTCTTATCTGTTACTGCCCTGCGGAAATTCTCAGGGTCGGAAGGATCAACAAAATTTACCTTAATCCCCAGTTTGGGAAAGGTGGAAGAGAACAAGGTATATGTCCCGCCATAGAGGGTTGAAGATGAAACAATTTCATCACCGGCCTGGGCAATGTTTAAAATACTGTAAGTGATAGCGGCCTGTCCCGAGGCAGTGGCCAGGGCGCCAACCCCTCCTTCCAAAGCCGCCACCCGTTGTTCAAATACATCCTGGGTGGGGTTCATAATTCGTGTGTAAATATTTCCCGATTCCTTCAAGGCAAAAAGGTTGGCGGCGTGCTGGACGTCATTAAATACATAAGAAGTCGTCTGGTAAATAGGAACTGCTCTGGCTCCTGTAGTGGGATCAGGTTTCTGCCCGGCATGAAGGGCTAAGGTATCAAAGCCTAATTGATTTTTATTCATGGTAAAGACCTCCTCTAATTTTTTCTTATCTACCAAAAATGGAGGCAAAACTCATAAGAGTTTTAGCCTCCATTTTATATGGTCAGCAAAAACGAAAAATCTCTTCCTAACAGGAAGAGATTTTTAAAAACTAAAAACTCATCTGTTAGGATAATCATCCTACAGGAATTAGCACCTCGCATGAAAGCAGGTTGCCGGGTTTCATTGGGCCAGTCCCTCCACCTCTCTGGATGAGTATATATGCTGTTTTGAAAAT
>JAIHAN010000160.1 GCA_020054815.1 Peptococcaceae bacterium
CCCTTTTAACCACTCCTCCTTGTCCCAGTACTCGTCACGGAGTTGGGCCCTGATAACACCCGGCGAACTCTTATCCTCACACCAGGTCATAATCTGAGAAGTAATTTTATCCAGGAGCACAGCTATACCGGCATGTTTAAATTTATAGGAATACCCTGCCGTAAGATCTGCTTTTTCTTTTCTCACCTTATTGGCCTCGGGATTATACTCCCGTCCCTCTATGAAAGCCAGGGCTTCTTCAATAGTCGTTCCAGGGCCGAAACCCGCATCAAAGCCTAACTCTGCAGCCAATTCAGAACGAATGGCCATACCGCCTATCCCCACTTTGACTTTTTCCCTTAGTCCGGCGGCGTCCAGCAAGTCTACGAATTTAGCCAATAATTCGGCCACACCGTAGCCCAGGGTCCGGCTTAAGAGAACTGTGTCAGCCTTTTCTTCCATGATGGCCCGGATAACTTCTTCTACCGGCAAATCCGGCGGCAAGAGCACTGCTGTATGCCCGGCTTCCTGGATAGCCCGGCGAATCATCTTCAGGCCGATATCATGGACGGGGTCCAAAGGTGCTAAAAGAACCTTCTTCTTATTTGCTGAATTCATGTTCTGTTTCCCCTTCCTCGCCTAAGAGCCAACCGTAACGGTCACCGGCCCGGTGTAAATAAGCCCTGGCCCTTACCCGCACGCCAGGCCCCATGAATTCAATAAAAACCACATCAATATCTTTAAAGCCCAAGTCCTTCATTAATTCCATGATGAGCTTCCTGCCCTCGTCTTCACTGCTGCAAACCAAAAAGGTTTCTACATCGAGAGCATCCATAACCTGTTGTAAAACGGCAGGCATCGCTTCACGTCCTTTCTCATGGCGATTTTCGACTTCTGATTTCCGATATCCGCTTTCAGTGACCTGAGACCGGTGACCAGTGTCCGGTGTCCAGTTGATAACAGGCTACGGGTCACCGCTCATTAAACACGTATCTACTTACCATAAACCACTCAATTACTACTAATAACTAATAACTAGTAACTAGTAACTGAAAAAGGGCAGCCGAAGCTGCCCTTTTTCGGCCTCTTTACGAAAAGAGTCACCCTTAAACCACTTTTTGATTGTAAATGCCGGTCATACCTGCTTTTTCTACGCGGTTTTTGATTTCCTGTACATCTGTTGTATAGAGCCCCTGTTCTTTCATTCTTTCGAAATAAACTGAACCGGAGAAGGTATATTTTTTGGTGATACCTGTTTCCGTTTTCATCTGTTCATTCACATGGGCAATGGCATCGCCAATGGCAAGAGCAGTTGGTATTTCCACCAGGTCTTTGCCTGCGGCAAAACGGACGGCATTATGACCTGCCAGGCTGCCGGTAACAATGGCTTCTGTATGCCCCACCAGGAGACCGGCTTTTTCACCGCCGCAGAAGAGGTTATCTAACCCTTGAGTTTTCAGGGTATTGTCCCGGGGTGAAAGGGCCAGATAGCGCATGGAATTACCGATACCTCCGGCGTAGGGATCTTCATACCTGGCATTCTCGAAACCGGGAATCTGCCGCAATGTTTCCAGGGGATAGAAAGGTGTCATTAACTTGGCATGGCCCGTGTCCAGGAGAATAATATTTTCGGCAAATTCCTTTAATGCATACTGCTGGCAGGCTTTTGTTTCTAAAGCACCTTTTTTCTGCAGTTCTGCAGGAATGGGGATTACAGCCACGCCTTTGGTGTTTAATTCCTTTTGGATTTCTTCCGATAAAGATTCCTTGTGAAGTTTACAGGAACCGCTCATGGCCCCTACAGAGCCGTCAGCTTTTTTACCCACAAACTCCTCAACGCCGCATTTGGTGGCCAGGGCAATGCGGGGACCAAAGGTGGGACAGCGGTAAATACACATGGCACAGCCGTTACCATATTTTAAACAGTTCCCCTGGGGCCCGGCCGTACCTGTAGTCTCAATAAAGACATCTCCGCTGTATTCATTCTTGTCCTGGTCGATGACAGCCACAATTCTGCTGCCGTCCATTTTCACATCGGCAATGCGGCACTGGAGTTTGTATTTAACCCCCGCCTCATCCAGTTTACGCCTTACAGCCGGTTCGATCTTAGCCACATCGTAAAGTGTGGCATGTTTGTGTCCCGGAAATTCAATGTTCTTATGTCTAGCCGTTTCGTCAACCGCGTCAAATAACTCGTTTGCTCCCATGGCAATGGATTCTTCGGTAGCCACAAAACGGCCATTGTTGCGCATAATGCCGCCAACCAGTCCAGTACCAAGGAACATATCCGTACGTTCCAGTACCAATACATCGGCCCCTGCCTTACGAGCGGTAATGGCTGCTGCCGTTCCGGCCCAGCCACCGCCCACCACCACAACTTTAACCATATATATCCCCCTCATTAGTTGTTGGTTGTTGGTTGTTATCAACTGCCAACTTTAAAGCACGCCCGCATACTTGCAGGTGATTTCAATGAGTCTTACCAGGGCCTGCACACCATAACGGGCTACTTCTTCAATAAGATTGCCTTTACTGTCTGTAGTACCTAAGCCGGTAGAGAAATAGATGTTGCCGTCATAGGCTACAGTGGGAATAACGCCCATGGCACTCATGCCTGTCTGGAAGATGTTGGTTCCAGCATACATATCTTCAATGGAGAAGATAGGAATACCCATTTCACCGTCTTTCCACGTTCCTTCATAGTTGACTTCTACGGCCGTACCGTTATACGCCTTGGTGATGATGATGCCGTCGCGGAGTTTGGGATCGATCTTGTCAAACTCTTCTTTAACCACGCGATACAAGTCATCAGTGGGTTTGGTCAATACTTCCGGTCTGTCCCGTAATACCTTCAAGGCCTGGATCTGGCCGAGAAGAGCTTCTTTACCAGGGTCAAAGGTTACATAAGCAGCTTTACCATAGGAAGCAGTAGTACCGTAACGGTCACCATGCATACCCATAGCCCTGCGGATAGGTACCATATATTCTTCTTTACCAATGATTAAACCGCTGGTCGGAGAGCCTGTGGCTTTATCCATAGCATAGACAACAATATCGGCACCAGTCTTGGTAGGATTATAACCCACAAAGGGCAGACCCCAGGCATTATCCACCACATAAGGAAGATCATAGGAGTGGGCCAGTTCGGCAATATATCTGCTTAACAAAGGCTCGCCGCTTTCATCCTTGACACCATAACCGTAACCTGGAGTTGTGTAACCCAAGGAAGTAAAACCGGTTAAGTAAGGCGCGTGGATTTCCGCATACTGGGCCAAAATTTCGATAGATTCATCAGGGTCCACACCTGTTAAAAGGGGAACAGGGTGATATTTAATACCATGACATTCGTATTTTGCTCCGGCCAGAGGTACGATTACTGTGTCAAGGTTATTCTGGCGCTTACCATAGAAGCCCAGTTCACCGGCTGTAGAGCCGCGGTCGGCGAAGATATCTTTAAACCGCCCCGGAAAAGGTCTGCCGTAGGCACCCTGATGATGGAGGTGTTTCTCATAAGGAGCGATATACCGTGCCCGGTAGTTGTCGCCTCTTCCCAGCATGGGAGGAGTAAAGAGAGAGTCAAAGGTAACCCAGAGAGCAGCTTCACATGTACTGGTGGGTGCCACATCCCACTCATCGCCGTAGACATCTTTGACAATTTCCCGGATTTCATCGACCAGTTTGGCCAGAGGAATAACCTCTTTACTGCCACGTTCGCCAGCCTCCATGACGTCATCTCTCAGGGGTGCGGGACACCCGGAGATAGCGCCCGTTAGACCAAATTTTCCTCTGATCTCTGCAGGAATCCCTATTTCATCAGGAATTTTTTTCGCTTCAGCATAGATATTGGGGATATTGGCCTGCAGGTGTTTATACATTTGAAATTTATACTTGAATTTTGCCATTTCAAAGACCTCCTTTTATTTCACCTTAACAATCATTTCCACTTCGACGGTTGCATCCAGGGGCAGTTCATTGACACCTACGGCTGACCTGGCATGCTGCCCGGCATCACCAAAGATTTGGCCGATAAGCTCTGAGGCGCCGTTGACTACCTTAGGCTGCATATTAAACCCGGATGCACTGTTGACAAACCCTACAACTTTCACCACACGTTCGATATTATCCAAAGAACCAATCTGAGCCTTGATGACACTTAAACAGTTAAGGGCACAGACTTTAGCTGCCTCATAAGCATCTGCTTCGCTAACACCACCACCTACTTTCCCTTTGTATTTCAATTCTCCATTGACAAAAGGTATTTGCCCGGAAGTGTACACGTATTTATCAATCTTTACAGCCGGGACATATGCAGCAACCGGTTTAGGCGCTTCGGGCATTTCTAGCCCTAACTCCTTTAACTTAGCTTCATACGACATCAATCAATCCCCCTTTAAAGTAGTTGATAGTTGGTAGTTGTTAGTTGGCAGTTGTTAGCTGCACTAGCTACCTGTACTTCTGAAGTCCGACTGGAAAACCACTAGTAACTAGGAACTAATAACTAGTAACTTAACTGCTGTGAACTCCTAACTAAAGATAGTTTTCCTTGCTTATCCCTGATTATTCTTCTGCCGGCAAATTAATTCCATCCCAAGTTCTGCACCTAATTCTACACCGCTTTTTCTTTCCGGCACTTTAATTACGATATTTAGATGGTTGGGCATATGGGTTTCATCAAAACCGGCAACGGTACCAATCAGTTGACTATGTAAAAACAACTCATCACCACTGACCATCACTCCGCCAGCTGTTACTTCAAAGAAGCCCAGATAAGCTATTGCCTGTACTTTAACACCAGGCTTGGCCCCTTCCTCGTCAGTCAAAATCAATTCGTGAATTTCCCCCTTTAAAAGAGCCCGGGAAATAGGTGTGATTAACTGCAGATTTCTTCCTTCCAGCTTGCCCTCCAGGACTACCACCAGGTTCCCTTTAATCTCTGTCTTCTTGGCATAAGGATTGGCTTTGAACATACCCATTTTGTAGGGATCAATTAACAACCAAGTCACCCCGCTTCCATAGATCTTCATTTTAGTATTTGTTTTAGAACACAAAAAATCCAGGACTATGCCTGGATTTTGGGCTTTTGGAGTTTTTGTATTATAGCTCCTGCTTCACTTTAAAATTTTAATGAATAACACCCGTGATGACAAAGGTTACGAATACTAAATAGAAAATTCCACCCACCAGTAAAGTTCCCGGAGTAAGATGCTTTTTAGCACGGATTTGTAAATACACAAGAAGTGCGGAACTTAAGGCTAATGCAGCACTGATAAATGCACCGGTTGTAAGCTCCCAGGGAGTAAGTGTGATACCGATAGCCGGGATAACGGAGCTCTGGAAAACCATAGCGCCTGTAATATTCCCCAGGGCTAACGTATCTTTCCCCTGGGAGACCCAGATAATGCTGTTGAATTTTTCCGGTAATTCTGTGGCTACGGGAGCAATGATAAGGGCCAGAATAAAGGCTGGAATATGGAAAGCCTCTGCCAAAAACTCTACAGAACCTACGAAGAACTTAGCACCCACTACGATTAATCCCAAAGCCGCCAAAACCTGAAGTACCACAATACCAGTGGAAGGATCGGGATTCTTCTTGGCAAAGATAAGTGGTGATAATTCCTCGCCCTCGTCAGTATCACATTCTTGCACCAGTGTTTTATAAACATAGATGGCATAGGCCGCTACAAGAAATACGGCTACTATCTGTTTCCAGAAATGCCCGTTAAGAAAGGCAGCAGCTATAGCTACTGAATACACTACCAGGAAAAAGGCTAAATCCCGGGACATAATCTCTGTATTAATATGCATACGGGGATAATCAGGTCTTTTCCGCTTGTTCACCATAACAGCAATACCGGTAATGAAAAAGGCCAGTGTACCCAGCATGAAAGGAGCACCTAAAATTGCGCCGATACCTATATGACTGGCTTCCGCATGACCACCGCCAAAGAGAATAGCAATGACAGGAATCATGGTTTCCGGAAGAGCAGTACCCACAGCCGCCAGGATGCTTCCTACCGCTCCTTCATTAAGGCAAAGTTTTTTCCCTAACCATTCCACCCCGTTCGTAAAAACTTCCGCCCCCACCAAAATGATACCCAGGCTTACTAAAAGAATCGCAATTTCTGCTAACATACTTTCACCTCATAAACTTATTTTTGAACTAACTTTTGGCATTAAATCCAAGCTCTAAAACAAAAATAAAGACCTAGAACAGCCCTCCTTCTAACTAATATCCCTTCTTTCCATGCTTCATTAATTTTTTTGACCTATCCTGAAAATTAACTGACCCGAAAAAGGACAAAAAACAAGACCCATAAAACCAGCTTGTATTTCCCATATATTGGGTTCAACCCGGTTTAACTAAACCTTTGAATATTACTCTTAAGCTA
>JAIHAN010000016.1 GCA_020054815.1 Peptococcaceae bacterium
TACCACCCTGGGCGCTTTTCTTAGCTCCCGGATATTTACCTCTTTCTACCAGGAGTACCGATAAATTTTCCCGGGCTAAGGTGAGAGCAGCGGATGCACCAGCAGGCCCAGCCCCACTACGATACAATTGTAACGGTCTCCACCCATAAGAATACCTCCATTGGTAGTTGTTAGTTAGTAGTTGTTAGTTGGTAGTGACCGACGCCTCCGTTTCCCGATTCCCGATATATTTACGGGTAGCTGGTAGCGGGTGGCGGGCAGCGATTAAATTACCCGGACTTCAGTAGTCGGATGTCGGAAGTCGGAGTCGGAAAGCGAAATTAGCCAGTCGAAACGGCGCAGCGCTTTTTTTAGTATACCCAGGGAAGGAAGTAGGATACCGGGAGAGGAGATTAGAAAGTAAAGATTATGGCTAAAATTAAAAGGGAGGGATGATCGTGAACTTATTCAAAGCTTGCAAAAAAATCTGGAAGAAGTGGTGTTATAACCGAATGCTGCGCGACTACTACTGGAGCCAAAGCCAAAAACCCCGGGGAGAAAGTATTTTTCTGTATCTCATAGGTTTTTTTGTCACTCTGCTCTTTGTTTTTCACCACTCTACCACTTTTCGAGAAGCCCTGCTCTCCCTGGCTTTCCTCTTCATCCTCCTGTTTCTTACCGTCAATGCCGTCAACAGGCGAAAGTTTGAGGAGATCAAAGGCCAGTGCCAGCAAAGTCTCATGGAAAAAGAGTTTGCCAAACGCCTGGAGAATACTCCTGTAGAAGAAGTGCTCCATTGTTTACGGGAAGAAATAATAAAAAAATATCCTGTTCAGGATTTAGCCGCCGGTGAGGGGTATTTAACCGGCAGCTACCAGGGAGAAAAGCTGGCTGTTTTTTACCAGCACCTGAACGAGGGAGAACTCTTGGAAACGAAAGATGTAGTCCGGATCCTACGGTACTGCCAGCAGAAAAATATCGATCAGGTCCGTATCTTTACAAATAGGGATTTCAGTCCCAAAGTCAAAGTCCTGAAGGAACGTTATCCTTCATTAAAAGTATATAACGGCGATAAACTGAGAGTTATCCTAAAAGATAATTATTTGCACCCCACCACTGAACAAATTACCGCTATAATTGAAAAAGAGATTTCCCAGCGGAAAAAGAAACTAAGCATTCTGAGAAACCAGGCTCTGAAAAGCGAAAAATTTTTCACGTATCTTGTTTACAGTTTGGCTTTGCTCTGCCTGGCCTGGTTTAAGGTTGGTGTCTATTATCTCAATCTTATTTTTGGCGTTCTGCTTTTAGCATTAGCTATCTTGTCCATCATCAAGAGTACCTCGCCGGAGGAAGAAAAAATCGTGTTTTAAAGGGGAATAAAATAAGGGGGTCACCCCCCTTACTGCAACCTCGTTTTATTCATATTTTTTTGTTGTTGCTGCTGTTGTTGTTGAGGCTGCATAGCCTGGTTAAATACCTTGTACTGAGGTTCTTGTTGCTCAATATAGTCGCAGCGGGCACTCATGCCTTGGCAGATGCTTTCCAACTGCTGGGCATACTGAGCAAACATTTGCTTGGCGGATTTGTCTTCGGTGTCCAGGGCAAAAGATTTCATATTAGCCGCTGCAGATTCTAAAGTTGCCAAGGTCTGGTGCATTTTTGTACCAATTGTCATGCAGAAAACCTCCTTAAGGTATTTTAGTTGGGCCGCTATTATTATTTGCAGTTGTAGAAATAATATAATTAGTATAATTAGGGGGATTATGAAATTAAAGTTTGTTTAGGCCAATAAAGATAAGGGTAACGCCGCATAAGATGGTTAACATCTTAGCCAGTGAAACTTTATCGGAGATACCAATTATACCCAGAGTTGTCACTAGAATCATAATAGTGGGGCCAATCATGGCCAAAACAGCGTTAATTTTTAAAGCAGTTTCCACCCGGTTGAAGTAAAGCATCAGAGCAGCTGCCGAAAGTTCGATACAGCCCGAAAGGACCCGCAAGATACCCATAGCAAAAACAATGGAGAGAACTTTTGCCAATACTCCCACCTCCTGGTGAGAATGTATGCCAGGGTGGTACTATTTAATACCAGAAATGTTATAACTTTATCTCCTCAGGCATATTTTTAAATATAATTATCCTGGGAGGAGAGTTCTAATGTGGGGTGAAACGCTGCTTGTCATCTTAATTCTGGTCGGTGTCATTGGTAAAGCTCCTCTCATCGCTACGTCGGCGTGCGTCTTACTGGTCTTAAAACTAACCAACCTGCAGCATTATTTCCCGTTAATAGAACGGAGAGGCTTAGAACTGGGACTCTTGTTTTTAATGCTTTCGGTTTTAATACCTTTTGCCGCGGGAAAAGTTACGCCTAAAGACCTGAAGGATAACCTGTTGACAGTACCCGGTTTATTAGCTTTGCTGGGTGGGGCCTTGGCTACTTATATGAACGGTGACGGTTTACGGATGTTAAAATACCAGCCCGAGCTGCTTTTAGGGCTGGTGGTGGGTTCTATTATCGGCATTGTCTTTTTTAATGGTATTCCGGTAGGCCCACTCATGGCGGCGGGGCTGACAGCCTTATTCTTAAAACTATTTAGTATTTTTCGCTAAAACTAGGAAAAGATTTTTCTTAAGTTCAAAGGTACTGGGTTCGCAGGGCAGTGACCGATGACCCGTGACCTGTGACCGGTTACCAGATAATTACTCCACTGGTCACCGGACACCGGACTCCGGTCACCAAAATGGGAAAGCGGAAATCGAAGTGGCGGCATAGCCGCATTTTTTAACAAAGCCGTTTTATATTTTTATGTTTGCGTATTGATCATTTCATATCAGTAAAAACTAGCACTCAGACAGCAATAAAGGGAGTGTGTTTTGCTTTGCAGAAAAAAAGCCTCATGTCTCTGGGTGCGTTATGCGGTGTCCCTTTTATCATGGTTTTGGGTAATTCCATGCTCATTCCTGTTTTACCCCAAATGAAACAAGCTTTAGATATATCCCAGTTTAAGGTTAGTTTAGCCATTACCCTGTTCTCTATACCTGCCGGACTGGCCATACCGGCAGCAGGCTTCCTTTCTGACCGTATCAACAGGAAAAGCATCATTGTCCCTGCATTGATTACTTACGGTTTGGGGGGGGTTATTGCCGGACTCGCGGCAGTTTTTTTAAAGTCCTATACGTTGATTATGGCCGGACGGATTCTGCAGGGGATAGGCGCAGCCGGGACCGCGCCTATCGCTATGGCCCTTGCCGGAGATATTTTTACCAGTAATGAACGCAGTAAAGTCCTGGGTTTACTGGAAGCGTCCAATGGTTTAGGTAAAGTGGTAAGCCCCATTCTGGGTTCTTTAATAGGGTTACTGGCCTGGTGGGCAGTTTTTTTCCTGTTTCCTATCCTTTGTATTCCTATTGCCCTGGGAATCTGGTTTTTCGTAAAGGAGCCCAAGAGTCAAAGAGAGGCCAAACCGGTAAAGCAGTATTTGACTACCTTAAAAATGATCTTCGAAAAAAAAGGGGTATCTTTAGTTTCAGCCTTTTTAGCGGGGACCACTGTGCTCTTTATTTTGTTTGGGGTATTATTTTATTTATCAGATCACTTGGAAACAAAGTATAAAATCGAAGGCGTCTTAAAAGGGCTTATCCTGGCTATCCCTGTATTGGCTATGTCCACGACCTCGTATATTACCGGCATAGTGACACAGAAAAAAAGTTCCTTTTTTAAACTACTGGTAGTAGCAGGACTTTTTCTTTTAAGTGGGTCTATGGCCATCGTACCGTTTTTTCGTGACAATACCTATATTTTAGTTGGAGCTCTTGTTCTTGCCGGTATCGGCACCGGCTTGGTCTTACCCTGTCTTAATACCCTCATCACGAGCTCCTGTAAAATCGATGAACGGGGAATGGTTACTTCTTTGTATGGAGGCGTTCGCTTTTTCGGTGTGGCAGGTGGACCGCTGCTTTTTGGGCTCTTGATGGAAAAAAGTCCCACCTGGACTTTCTTAGTGCCCGCTATTTTAGCCGCCACTGTAGGCCTCATAAACCTCCTCTTTCTAAAACAAGAGGTGTTAAAGAAAAGTCCTGCCAAGGAGGAGGAACAGGATTCACCGGATGAAGGTGAAGAGGAACAGGGAAAAGGATAAGATCTTTGCTAAAAGAGAAGGGAAACAGGATGTTTATGTAGAAAAATATTTAACGTATCTTCGCAGATACTTTAGATGGAGGGGGATAAGATGAACATTACACCAAAATTCATAACAAGAAGTGCTTTATTATTAGCTCTAGCCATTGCCGTCCAGAGTTTTAAGCTGCCCCAACCCGTAACCGGGCCCCTGGTCAACGCTATACTTTTTCTAGCCACCGCCACCGTAGGGACTATGAGCGGCGTCATAGTGGGTCTTTTTACACCCGTTCTGGCCTTTGTTTTTGGTATTATGACTCTTTTTCCCGCTGTTCCCCTGATTATGGCGGGTAACGCCGCCCTGGCCCTTGTTTATGGAATCTTGCAAAAAAGGCCTGTGACAGGCATTGTTGCTGCTTCCCTGGCCAAATATGCCCTTTTAACTTTAGGTGTTCATTATGTCTTACCCCTTTTCCTCAGCAAACCGTTACCTGCTAAAGTCATCTCTCTCCTCACCACACCCCAGCTTTTTACCGCTTTAGCCGGTGGGGTATTGGCTTTTCTGGTTTTACAAGGATTGTCGATGCTGAAAAAGGAAAAGGAAACGAATTCCAACCAATAGCAAGCTGAGAGGAAACAATGAGTGAATTAAAGAACACATCCAAGATATATACTTTTTACAGGTCGCCCTCACCGGAAGATCCTTACCTGCACCCTGGCAGGCATGGTTCCATCATTGATTGTTTTGACCATCACTGTAATACTTATCACACCGTAAATTCCGCGGGAGAAGTGGACTTTTATTTATTGCTCCCGGGGGACCCGGATATAGAAAACTTATTGGAAGAGGATGAAGAATTAGATTTGATGATTGAGCATCCCGGGGGATTAGAGCTGGTGATCTCTTATCCCGACGACAGGGGAAACATCACAGGTTGTTATCTCTTTTCTTTGTCTGATCCTATGCACAGTTATAGTTTACAATGGTTGGTGACCAATAAGAGGCTGAATATTTATTATATCGTTTTATACGAAGGGGAATATGTTTGTACCGGTTTAAAATGTGTTTATCTTCCGGAGATTGTGTGTTATGAGCTCCTGCGTTATTTAGAAGGGAAAAAACCCCTTTTGTTTCCCAAATTTCATAACTATTCCCTTAGTGACGAGGTCTTGACAGAGGAAAGGTTAAGGAGAGAAGCCTGGGGGTTTTATTTGGATTATACCGGTATGAAAAGCAGGATAGGTAGTTCCCCGGACGCCGAAGAAATTATTTCCCGCCACATTCTCCACGGTTTGGCCCGTTTGCAAAGGAGCAGGCGGCCAAAAATCAAAGAGGACATGCTTATCTTTTGGGTGGGACGTAAGATTAGTCTTAATCCCCACGATAGACCCAGCGAATATTATAGTGTCTATCTCTCCGGTGACTTATTAAGCGGTCATGCCTCCCGCGATCCGGTCAGGCATGTGATGGAAGAGGTTCTGGGGGAAATTCCAGAGTACCGCGGAAGTTCCTGGGTTTCCCCTGTGGCTGAAGAAGGGGTTCCTCTGGTTGTGATCAGGAATAATCACCTGTACCGCCTGGAACTGACGTCGAACTTTTACAACTCTGCCCACCTCATCTTTCAAGAATGCCGCCTGCCTCACACCGGTTATCAAAGTTATTACCAGGAGGTCCTCAGCACCGGTAAGTATAACCGCTCCAATGCCAAGATTTATACCTTTCCTGATAAAAGCAGGGATAAAGGTGTCCAAACATTAGACGAGGAAAAACCCTTTTCCAGGGGCGAGCTGCTTAACATCATCGAAGAGGGGCGAGAAGAGAATTTATCCCGGATTTTCGCCACGCTTCCCCAGGTTCCCGGTAAAGATATGGACGAAATTGTCGTCTCCATCTGCGAAAAGTTTAAAAAGAAGGCGGAACCGTACTTTATCGCTTACCTTGATGCGCCTGCTTTTCCCCTTAAGGCTGCAGCTATTATGGGCGTGGGTATTCTGGAAAGTGTCAAGGTCATACCCAAGCTCATCGAGATCATGAAAGGACCTGCACGGGAAGCAGTCTATGCCAAATATGCCCTGGGTATGATCGGAGACCCTGCCTTTCCCTTTGTGGAGCCCCTTTTGCGTGACAGAAAAATGGACATACGCATCAGGGCCATTGAAACATTAAATCTCATCGGTACACGAGAGGCCTATACAGCTATTGAGAACATGCAAAAGGACCGCAGCGCCAAAGTGGAACAAGTAAGGAAGCGGGTATTAACACCGCTAAACTAAAAGCCAACCCGGAGGTTGGCTTACTTATTGCTTACTTTCTGTTGGGGATATTGGAGGATAGTGAGAAGATCCCTTAAATCCTGCAAAACATAAGTTGGTTTTTCCGCTGCCAGTGCTTCTGGCGGCAAAAGCGAATAGGAAACCAGGGCGCTGTCTACCCCGGCATTCCTGGCGCAGCGTAAGTCCATGGGGCTGTCTCCCACCATTAAGGCATGTGGGGCTTTCACCTTCATTTCTTTCAGTGCTTTTTCAATGGGTGCCGGATGGGGTTTGTGCTCTGGAATATCGTCGAGTCCGATAATCACTTCAAAATAGGGGGTCAGCCCAAACAGTTCCAGGCCTTTTAAGGCTGAGGGTTTAAACTTGGAAGTGACAACACCCAGTTTTATTCCCATCTCATAAAGCTGGGCCAGGGTTTCCCGCACATGGGGAAAAATGGTGGTCAGTTCATCGTGTTTTAGCGCATTATGGGCCCGGTAAGTGGCAACCAATTCATCAACATTCTTTGGGGCAAAGCGGCTTAATGTCACGCGTAAAGGTTCCCCAAAATACGGTGTGAGTTCCTCGGGTTTAACCTGGATACCAAGATGCTTTTCCAGGGTATACTGAAAAGTATGGATGATTAAAGCATTGGTATTGAGTAAGGTCCCGTCTAAATCAAACAGGATGGCCTGGTACATTTCTAATCCCTCCAAACATTTTCCCGATAATTGTACCCCTTTTTAGAGGAGACCTGCAAGTCAAAAATAAAAAACCTACCAACTACCAACTAACAACTAACAACTACCAACTAATACGAGGTGTTTTTATGATAAACCTGCTTGTAACGGCAGCCATTATCCGAAAGGGGGATAAACTATTGATTACACAGCGCCGGGCCTCAGGCAATCTTCCTAATAAATGGGAATTTCCCGGGGGCAAAGTGGAGGAAGGTGAAGAACCCGAGTCCGCCTTGAAACGCGAGATTATGGAAGAACTGGGCTTTGAGATTGAAGTGGCTGATATTGCCGCCGTTATTACCGAAAAAGAGGAAGAAAGAAATATCATTCTTTTGTATTATTACTGTTATCCTCTTGCCGGTTCACCCAGAGCCTTGGACTGTCAGGATTATCGCTGGGTAAGAATACCAGACTTAAAAGCTTTTGACTTTGCACCTGCCGATGCTAAAATGGTAAATAAATTATGGAAAAATCATTTGGCAAAAGGGGAGCTTTGTACTATTATTAAGATTTAAGATATGAAAATGTGGAAGATAGAATTTTACCAAAAAATAAGTACAGCAAAGCAATTATTCCTAGCAGGAAAACAAGAAGCCGTAAAAAAATAGTTTTCACAAGGAGGAGTGGGTGCTTGAAGAAATACCTGGACATCAATCATTACGTGAGTGTCATTGCTCTCTTGGCTCTCATACCTATTCTCTTGCTGGGTTTTACCCTAACTTTCAACCATATTCAAGAAGGGGAAAACCTGAAAAGACAGCATTTAGCCCTGGCAGACCACCTCTCCGGTGAGGTCCAAACCTTTTTAAATCAGCATGTTTTAGCTCTGGAAACCCTGGCTGCCGAAATGAAACAGCTCCATGTGCCGCCCGAGGAACTAAAAGAATTGGTAGGACAAGTGGCTAAACACTACCCCGGGTTTTCCGAAGTATATGTAGAAACAGCGGAATGGAATTTGAGTTCTAATACAGAGCATGTTCTTTTTGGAAAAGGGAAAGGCTGGGAAAGGCTGGAGAAGGAAGGGATGTCCTATTCCCAGTTTGGCAATGTTAAGGCGGTTTTTGTGCCAGTGGAAACTGCAAGCGACCGGGAGAGAAATATATTTTTCATCATTCCTTTTTCTGCCCGAGGGTCAAGTTCCACGGGAATGATCGTGGCTACCCTGAATATGGAATACCTGGACGGGCTTTTACAGAAACAAAAAATATATCCATCGGGGTACTCCGTACTGGTTGATGCCAATAACCGGGTGATCTATCATCCCGCCGTTCCCTTGCTGAACTTTAACGAAATGACTTTACCCGTAATATCGGCATTACGCCAAGAGACCCACGGCACTTATGAATATTACTCACCCATTTACCAGCGCACGGAAATTGCCAGCTTTGTTACCCTTTCACCCGCCGGATGGGGGCTCTGGGTGGCTGCACCCCGCCAGGAAGTAATTGCACCGGTATACAAGGCCGCCGGACTTTCCCTGGGTATCATAATTTTAGGCATTATTGTTATCGTGGTCATAAGACATCTTTTGATTGTCAATATTTCCAAGCCTTTGAAGCACCTGAACAAGGCCAGTTCGGAATTGGCCCAGGGGAATCTTGCTTACAGGGTTCACCTGGATAATAGCCTGCCTCTGGAAATATATGAACTTAGCAGTAATTTTAATGTTATGGCCCAAAGCCTGGAGGAGATAAACTTCCTTCTAAAAAAACACGGTGCGGATTTGGAGCATCGTGTGAAGACCCGGACCAGGGAACTGGTCAGAAAAAACAAGGAGCTGGCCGCTCTTTATGCGGTAGCTTCCTCAGTAAGCAGTACAAACAACCTGATGGACGTGCTGCGTGATGTATTAGAGGAAATCAAGGCGCTTTTCGGGGTAGAAATATCCACAATATTTTTAAAAAACGAGGAAGAAAATGAACTAAAACCGGCAATTTGGCGTATTGACTACCCCGACGGGGATAAATTGGTATATACTGATTACACCGGGAGTTTTAGCGAGCAGGTTATTAAAACCGGTACACCGATTATCGTTGACAATATGGGGTCACATGAAGAACGGATTCCCATTTCTTTCCGTAAAACTAATCTCCGGTCATTGATTAGTGTCCCCATTATTTATAACAATAACATCTTAGGCGCTATTACCCTGTCCACCTGCCAGTTGGGACGCTTTTCTCAGGATGACCTCTCAATTTTACAGGCTATCAGCAGTCAGCTGGGGGTAGTGATCAGCAACGTATCCCTTTTCAATAAAATAAACCAGGAACATCATACCTTTTTAGCGGTCATCAACAGTATGCATGAGGGCTTAATCCTGGTAGACACCAGGCAAAAGATAGTCTATGCCAATCCCGTATTTTTACAGATATTTCATCTGGAAAATGCGTCCTGGCAGGGTTTAGACATAAAAGAACTATACCGGCAGGCCCATCCCGAAGTAAAAATAGTGATACCTGTCGCGGAAATGCTGCAGGACTATTTTGAACAAAGGATTGGTCCGCCGCGGGAAGCAGCGGTAACGCACCGCGGGAAAACCAGTTATTACCTGATCCAGGGCTTCCCTGTTTCTTCAAGTGAAGGTTTCCTGGGTTATGGCTATATCACCCGGGATATTACGCGGGAAAAAGAGGTCGATTTCTTAAAGAATTCTATCCTTTCCACTGTTTCTCATGAACTGCGCACTCCCCTCACTACCATTCGCGGAAGTGCCGAATCCTTGCTAAGGCAGGACGTAGTGTGGAATCCCGGAGAACGTGACGAATTTATTCACGCTATCGTTGATGAAAGTCAGCGCTTAAGAGAATTAATTGACAATATTATGGATATGTCTAAAATAGAGGCAGGTGTACTAAAATTAGATATACATTCTGCAGATGTTACTAAGGTCATTAACAGGGTTATCAACCGTTTTCAACAAAGGTTTCCCGAGGCCAGGATTACCACGACTTATTCACAACACTTGCCCTTTGTACCATTGGATGAAAGAAGAATTGAACAGGTTCTCAATAATCTCCTGGAAAATGCTATTAAGTATTCACCGCTCCATCAAGTGATACACATTACTGCCGAATACCTTCCGGGGGAAAAGCACATCAAAGTAAGTGTGGCTGACCAGGGAATTGGCATCGCTAAAGAACATCATCAGGCGATTTTTGAAAGATTTTACCGTGTGAACAGCAGCTGGACGCAGAAAATAGGGGGAAGTGGTGTCGGACTGGCTATTGCTAAAGGTATCATTGAGGCCCATGGTGGTTCTATTTGGGTGGAAAGCAGCTTGGGGCACGGCAGTAAATTTTATTTCACGATACCATGTGAGTTGATAGAGGAGGAATAATTATGAAAAAACCTGTGGCTTTAGTGGTAGATGATGAATCCAATATTTTGCGCTTCGTACGGGCCAACCTGCGCGCAAGTGGTTTTGAGGTGGCTTCCGCCACAACGGGAACGGAAGCCCTGGAACAGTTCCACGCTGTGAATCCCAATGTGATTATTCTCGATATCATGCTTCCGGAGATAGACGGTTTAGAGGTTTGCCGCCGGATCAGGCAGGTATCCGATGTACCTATCGTCATGATCACAGCTAAGGATGATATCCAGGATGCCGTGGAAGGATTAAATGCCGGAGCTGATGATTATATTACAAAGCCTTTTGCTGTAGAGGAGCTGTTGGCCCGCATTAATGCCGTATTACGCCGGGCTAAAGCCAATATTACCCAGAACAATACGGATAAAATCAAAATTGGTAATTTACTGATCGACATGGCCCAGAGACAGGCAGTAATCAATGACCAGCCCGTGCATTTAACACCTACTGAGTTTAAGCTTTTAACCTATCTTGCCAACAATGTGGACAAGGTAGTACCCCATGAGGAACTCCTGATGGCCGTATGGGGCAGTGAATATAAGGAGTGCACCCACTACCTGCGCGTCAGCATCGGTAGATTACGGCAGAAGATTGAAGCTGACCCTGGTAATCCCGAGTATATTGTGACCTGCAGCGGTGTGGGTTATATGATTAGAAATGTAAAATAAGTTTAAATGGGCGAGGTAAGTTTTTACCTCGTCATTGTTTTTTTCCTTAGCAGTAGGAAAAAACGTGAAAGTGGCGAAATATTATAATGTTTATTCAATGATAGAGGGATAATTGGAGGGGAAGAGATGAATTTGGCGGAAGTTAGGGCCAAAGCCAAAGAAAAGCTGACAGGTATTTGCCAGGTATGCCGGATATGCGATGGTAGGGCCTGTGCCGGTCAAGTACCGGGTGTAGGCGGCATTGGCACCGGAAGTAGTTTTAAAAGAAATGTGGAAGCTCTGGCTAATTGTTTTCTCAATCTCAGGACCATGCATGATGTGGCGGACCCTTCACTGACATGGGATTTTTTCGGAAATACTTTAAGGATGCCTGTCCTGGGTGCAGCCATCGGTGGTGGTAAACTCAATTATAAAGGGGTTATCAGTGACGAGGAACTGGCCGATGCCTTTATCAACGGGTGCCACCAGGCGGGGACCATAGGCCAAATTGGTGATGGGCCTGATTTAAGTATATTCCGGTACGGTTTGGAGAAAATTAAAGCGTTAAACGGTTGGGGTATCCCCATTATTAAACCCCGGGAACAGGAAGAGATCATTAAACGGATTAAGATGGCTGAAGAAGCTGGCTGTAAAGCTGTGGGGATAGACATTGATGCAGCGGGATTAATTAATATGAGAAGAGCGGGGCAAAAGGTAGAACCAAAGACTTTAGCACAACTCCAGGAAATAACGAAGGCGACCAAACTTCCCGTAATCCTTAAGGGTGTCATGACTCCGGAAGAAGCAGAGAAAGCGGTTCAGGCCGGAGCCAAGGCTATTGTTGTTTCTAACCACGGCGGGCGGGTCCTGGACTGGACGCCGGGAACGGCTGAAGTATTGCCAGGCATAGCTTACATGGTTAAAGGGAAAATTACTATCCTGATGGATGGTGGTATTCGCAACGGTTGGGATGCCTTGAAAGCCCTGGCCCTGGGGGCTGACGCTGTCATGATGGGACGGCCTTTAGCCATTGGGGCTGTGGGCGCCGGTGCCCTGGGCGTGAAACTTGCTTTAGATCAGGTTTACAATGAGTTATACGTGGCCATGATTATGACCGGTTCGCCTTCTGTCCATGATGTTCATTTTGATATCCTGCGGGAAAAAAGGGGGAGAGGTTTTGTCGATTGAGACTCTTGCCAGCTGGTGGGTTGATGCCGGTTATCGCGTAGTCCTTACCGGAGCAGGGATGAGTACGGAATCGGGTCTGCCCGATTTCCGCTCACCCCAGGGCTTATGGAAAGAAAAAGACCCCCGCAAGCTAGCTTCCATTTCGGCTTTATTTGCTAATCCTGGCGAGTTTTATGAGTTTTACAGGATGAGATTAGCCGGGCTAAATAAGGCCGAGCCCCATAAAGGTCACCTGGTTCTGGCCCAACTGCAGAAAGAAAGGCTTTTAAATGCTATTATCACCCAAAACGTGGATGGGCTGCACCAGAAGGCGGGAGCCGCCAGGGTAATCGAACTCCATGGTAGTTTAAGAGAGGCTGTATGTTTAAACTGTGGTGAAAAGTACCGCAGCAAAGTCCTGGAAGAAAAGGACTTTCCCACATGTGCAGCCTGTGGCGGCAAGCTAAAACCCGGTGTGGTGCTGTTTGGGGAAACTTTACCCTCTGAGGCTCTGCGCCAGGCCGATATGGAAACGAGAAGGGCCAAACTTTTTGTGGTCATAGGTTCTTCGTTAGAAGTTTCACCGGCCAATTATTTTCCTTTGCTGGCCCGTGATGTGGGGGCCAGGCTTGCTTTTATCAACCTGGAACCAACGGATATGGATGATCAGGCCCACTTGGTCATTCGTGGGAAAGCCGGGGAAGTATTAGAAGAATTGTACGCATTAATAAAATCCCTCTCGCAATGAGAGGGACTTTATTAATGAAATTATTTATTCAGGCTTGCCACCTCGTATCCCGATCTTCGCATAGAACAGACTAAGACATAAATAAGGAGCGCCGCCAGTTTATCGCATCCTGCTACTGGCGTCGCCAGGCACATCCTGTGCCGTCGAAAATCAGACCACCCTCAACAGTCCATCCGTGGACTGTTGAGGGTTGGGTCTGACCTTGTGTCAGCCACTCTGATTTTTCTGCCTCACTTCGCCAAGTCTGTTTAGCTATGCTCCGATAGGGAACGTTTGTGGCAAAACCTTGAATCTGATTGATAATTTCAGGGTAGTAACTAGTAACTGGGCCACTAACACTATCAACTATCAACTAACAACTAACAACTGCCAGCTGCGAACTATTATTACTTCACTGCTGCGCCCACTCTCTTCTTCACCTGTTCTTTGAGACGGGCTACCTCGGGGGTAGTGGGTTCTTTCCTAAGCATCTGGAGAACCCTTTCCCAGTTGACGTTCTTTTGATCCCGTTGTTTCTTGTAATAAGGCAAGTCTTCGCCGAAATGTTTTTCCAGGTCTTTGATTAGTTTTTTGGTAGCATAGTAATGGCGCCACCGGCGGCCCACAGTAAAAGCATAAAATAAAAAGACCATATAAAGAATGAGTAAAAGTCCTTTCCAGTCTTCCAAAGTTTCGACCTCCGTCAGAATAGTTATTAACATATTAGGTTCGCGAGAAGATACAAAAAACCTGCTGGCGATAAGAACTTTCTTCATGTACTTTTTTGCTAAAAATTTGTCAGAAAAGCAAAAAATAGGAGGAAAGATGTAAAATACAGCGAATTAAAAGTTAAAAGGAAAAATATTCTTGTAAGGAGTGAGGCTGTGTGGCGGACCAGCAGTTTGTGGTGTTTAAATTACATACCGAGGAATATGGTGTCGATATTAAAAATGTACAAGAGATAGTCCATATGCAGGAAATTACCAGGGTGCCCCAAAGTTCTGAGTTTGTAGAGGGTATTATCAACTTAAGGGGCCGGATAATTCCCGTCGTTGATTTGAAGAAGAGATTTTACGGTGTTAAAACGGAAACAGGTGATAATACCAGGATTATCGTCATTGACCTGGGCAATCAGGTGCTGGGCATTATCGCCGATGAAGTATCGGAGGTACTGCGGCTCAATGAAACCATGATAGCCCCTACTCCCGCCATCATTATGCAAATGTCCTCCGGAAATGGTGTCAAAGGGATAGGAAAAATGGAGGACAGGCTCTTAATCCTGTTGGATTTGACTAAAGCCTTTTCCCTGGAGGAAAAGGAGCAAATCCAGGCGGTGGCAGGTTAGTTGGTAGTTGGTAGTTGGTAGAAGTCACACCCTTAATCCAGGGGAATGGCTTCTTTTATTTTTAAAAAAATTTCGGAAATCGGAAAGCGGATAGCGGAAGTCGTGGTGAGAAGCGGCGCTATTAAAGATTTTTTTCACAAACTTTGTCCGTACGGCAGGATTTTTCTCTTCCCGTAAAGAAAGTTCTGTTAGGAGTATTGGGAAAGAAAGAGGGAAGAGGATGTTATTGAGAGACATCTGCGATTGGCTGCAGGGAGAGGTTTTGACCGGTAGAGAAAAAATGGGGATGGAAGTTCAGGGTGTCTGTGCATCAGATCTGATGAGCCATGTACTGGCCAATGCCGGGGAAAAGGTACTCCTTATTACCGGACTGAATAACCTTCAGGTAGTGAGGACGGCGGAAATGAGTGATATTGAAGCCATTATCTTTGTACAGAATAAACGGCCCGCTCCTGAGGTACTCGAGTTAGCTGAAGAAAAGCATTTACTTACGATATTAACACCTTATTCTATGTTTACCACCTGCGGGATTTTATTTAAGAACGGTTTGCGGTGTGGTTTAGATGATGGACGATAATAAACAGTTTAAACCTTTAAAATTGTATTTTACCGTGGAGCAGGGTGACTTTATCCGGGCAGGTGAAGCCAGTTCCAAAATAAAAAAGGTGCTTAGCCAGTTGGGTTTCCCCGGTTCCCTGATCAGGCGTGTAGCCATTGCGGCCTATGAAGCGGAAATGAATATCGTTATTCATTCCTGGGGAGGGGAGTTGGAAGCGGAGATTGGCCCTGAGCATGTGACAATAGTTGCCAGGGATAGGGGGCCGGGTATCTCTGATATTGCCCTGGCCATGGAAGAGGGGTATTCTACAGCTCCGGATAAAGTACGGGAAATGGGGTTCGGCGCCGGTATGGGGCTGCCTAATATCCAAAATTGCGCCACAGAGTTTATCATTGAATCGGGAGAGGGTAGAGGAACGGTTTTAAGAATCCTGATCGCGGTGAAGGAGTGATTTCTTATGGCGGCCTACTTTCACTCTGTTACCCTGGAAAAAGAGAAGTGCATGGGGTGTACGAACTGCATTAAACGCTGTCCCACAGAGGCTATCCGGGTACGGGAAGGCAAAGCCAAAATTATAGATGAACGTTGCATTGATTGCGGTGAGTGTATCCGGGTTTGCCATAATCATGCCAAAAGGGCTCTCACAGACCCTTTGGAAATAATAAAAGCATACCCTTATCCTGTAGCCTTGCCCGCCCCTACACTATACAGCCAGTTTTCTCATAAGTTTAAAGTGGACCAGATTATTCAGGGCCTGTTGAATCTCGGTTTTTTCAGGGTTTGGGAAGTGGCGAGGGGTGCGGAGATCGCTACGCAAGTTCTGGTAAAATATCTGGAAAACCATGCCTTGCCCAAACCTGTGATTTCTGCGGCTTGTCCTGCGGTCCTGAGGCTTATACAGGTCCGTTATCCTGAGCTTTTGGAACATGTTATCCCCATCGAATCGCCCATGGAAATATCTGCGCGACTGGCTAAAAAAGAGCTGGAAGAGGAAGGATATCCTGTAGAGCAGGTGGGTGTTTTCTTTATCTCACCTTGCGCAGCTAAAGTGACCAGTGTAAAAAATCCTTTGGGGGTAAAGAAATCACAAGTAGATGGGGTAATTGCCATCTCAGATATTTACGGACCCCTTTTAGCCCAGCTTGCAAGCACAGCCTCCGTTTCCATACAACCAAGGGCTTCCGGAGCCGGCATAGGCTGGGCGGTAACTGGGGGAGAAAGCCGTCTTTTACCGTTTACCCAGACACTGTCGGTAGATGGAATTGCTAATGTGGTCCGTGTTTTAGATGATATCGCCATGGGTAAACTGAAAGAAGTCGATTTTATAGAAGGACTGGCCTGTATGGGTGGATGTGTGGGAGGCCCCTTAACTATTGAAAATTCTTACCTGAGTAAAACACGTATCCAAAATTTAAGTAAGAAATACGGTATGTCTTATCTGGAAGTTGCTCCTGAATTTGCTTTCAGTGAATTTTTCTGGACGGAAAAGATAGAACCCTGCAGCGTACTGGTTCTTGATGAGGATTTAGCCCTGGCCATGCAGAAGCTGGAGACTCTTGATGAGATTCATAAAGCCTTACCCGGCCTGGACTGCGGCTCCTGCGGCGCTCCCACCTGCCGGGCCCTGGCTGAAGATATCGTCAGGGGTTTGGCCGTGGAAATTGACTGCATTTTTAAATTGCGGGAGAAAGTTACAGACCTGGCTGAGAGAATGGTGGAGCTCTCCAGTAAACTGCCGCCCTCCATCGGCAAACCGCGCTAGGGGACGATATCCGCTTTCCGATAACCGACTTCCGAAATTAGTGATCAGAGACCAGTGACCGGTAAGCTACCAACTATCAACTAAACTAAGGAGAGGTTTCCATGCGTATTGCCCTTATCCAGATGGATATTGCCTATGGAGATCCCGCTGCAAACCTTGCCCATGCCAGGAGTGTCGTGGAAAAGGCGATAAAGGATAAACCCGATGTGATCATTCTGCCTGAGATGTGGAATACCAGTTATGCTTTGAAAAATGTTTTCGAGCTGGCCGACGATCATGGTGTGCCCAGTGCTAAAGCCATGCAGGAGCTGGCCCGGGAGCATAATGTCAATATCATAGCAGGCTCTGTGGCTGACCGCAGGGAGGATAAAGTTTATAATACATCGTACATCTTTAATCGCCAGGGTGAAGAAGTGACTAGCTACAGTAAAATACATCTCTTTGGTTTAATGCAGGAAGGTGAATATCTGGTACGGGGTAATACCAGGGCTCTCTTTACCTTGGAAGGAATATCCTGCGGGGTCATCATCTGTTATGACCTGCGCTTTCCGGAACTGAGCAGGGCTTTGGCCTTGGCGGGGATGAAGGTCCTTTTCGTTCCTGCCCAGTGGCCCCATCCCCGTATGCACCCCTGGCGAACTTTACTCCAGGCCCGGGCTATCGAAAATCAAGTGTTTGTGGCTGCCGTAAACAGGGTAGGTAAGGAAGGAAAGGCCGAATTTTTCGGTCATTCCATGGTGGTGGACCCCCTGGGAGAAATTATCGTAGAAGGGGAAGAAAAGGAACAAATACTGATAGCGGATATCGATTTGACTTTAGTGGAGAAGGTGCGGACCCGTATGACCTGTTTCAGCGACCGGATCCCCGAAGCCTATCTTTAAAGAAAAAAATTAATATCTGGTCATAAATTTGTAAAGAGTCCCGGCTATACTGAAATCAGAAAGGAGAGGATTTCAGTGAAACAAATACGTCACCCCGCGTGGATCCTTATTTTTATCTTGGCTATAATTGTGGTATTCACAGGATATGCCAACAAACCCGGCACGCCTCCAGCTGACAATAACACTTCCCAACCTCCTGTGAGTCCCAAACCTGCCGCCAATAAAGAGAAAGCAACCCTTTATTTTTCCGATGACCAGGCTATGTACCTGACGCCGGAGATACGGGAAATCAGTTACCAGGGAAATAACCTGCCCCTGGCTATTGTAGAAGAACTGGTAAGAGGTCCGGCAGTCAAGGAACACTCTCCTACCCTGCCCAAAACAACTCGGGTTCTTTCCCTGGAAGTACAGAATGGTACTGCTTATGTAAACCTGTCTAAGGATTTTGAACGGGATTATCCCGGAGGAACTACAGGTGAAGCCATGGCCCTCGGCTCTATTGTGAAGTCCCTTACCGAGTTAAAGAATATTTATGCCATCCAGTTTCTTATTGAGGGTAAAAAGGTAGAGGTTCTGGCCAAGGGACATGCAGAGATAAGCAGGCCCCTGGAACGCAGCATTGCTTTGGGTACCCTGGAGCAATCTAAAGAGAACCTGGAGAAAGCGCAAAAAAAAGCAGATGCCGGGCAGCTGGAATGGCGCCTGGATCCCTTGGAAACTGCCCGGAAGGAAGGACCTCTGCATGGCCTCTATGTAAACGGTGAATATAAACTGATTTCCAAAGAAGAAAAGGGAACCTATTCCGGGACGGGAGAAGCCTTGGTGCGCCATACCTATAAAGGCAGTACTTATGACATCAAGCTGATTCAACCCGTAAAAAGCGGAAAAGGCGGTATTTGGGCTATCAACAGTATTATGCCTTTTGGTACCCAGGAAGAAGCTATAACCGGCTTTTTAGAAAATCGCTTCTTACAGCCTAACTTTGGCGGTAAAGTGTTTAGTGCTTATGAAATACTTGGGAAGAAGAACTATGACGCTAGGATTGTTCTCTATATATGGGCTTACTGCCAGGAATACGTAAAAGAAAGTGGAAAACTTCAGGAAAAGACGGGAGTAAGTTTACCCTTGGCCCTCACTCTTTACGTCCAGGATGAAAATCATAACCAGGTTATTGACTACCGCCAGCCCGAGGACGGCAAAGGGTATACGCCTAGCATCAAGAGGATTTTCCCTTCTGATATCCAAGATAAGATAACTGCCCGTCAGGGCAAGGTAAGTGAGCTGGAACAAAAAGCCAGACTAAAGGCAGAGAATTATTTTAAATAAATATAGCGATGACAGGTAGTGCCCGGGCACTGCCTTATTTTTTTCTTGCAAAGTCTCGTGTTTAATTAAAAATTGTGTAAAAAAATAGGCTACAAAGTCGGAATATTTATGGCAGGATTCCTACTTTAGTACTAGAGGATTATAGAAAGATATGAAGAATACTAAAAATCACTACTGAAAATTAGGACGGGGGGAGGAAAGGAGACAATGAGAGAAACCATTGCAAAGCGTATTGACAAGGTTACCTTCGCTGTAATCTCAGCACTATACGTTAACTTCCTTACCCGTTATTCTATTAGCGAACATCCCATGCTTTTTATTTTACTCACTGCAGCTATCCTGAACCTGGTTATCTACAAAAAATACATAAGAACATTTTCTTCTCCGGCCAGGCATGCTTTTTATATCTATCAATTAATTATTCTAAATTTTGTTGTCTATTATTCCCCCAGTCAATTTGTTAATATTCTGCTCTTTCTTCATCTTTTACGTTTTACTGTTGGAACAAGATTGAAAGCTAATTATCCCATGGTCGGCCTGTATATGGGAACCTTTTTAATCACTACGCTTGTCCATGATAATCATTTTGGCAGTGATAATTTTGGTTGGATTTTGTTAAATCTATCTCTGATGTATATTTTTGCCTTTCTAGGCAGTGCCATCGGTGATTACCACCAGGGGTACAAAGACTTGGCCCGTATTCAGGAGTGTCTCCTCCAGCAGTCTGTCAGTGGAATTCAATTTATTGATCGTGAGGGGAAAAACCGCATCCTCAACAGTTCGGCTGAAGCTATCTACAAAATGCCCATAAAGAAGGCATATGGTCAATATGACTATGACCTGATTTATGGGGGGCGTAAGTTCGATGAACAGGGTCGTTACACCAGCCTGATTACGGAAACCCTGGAAACGGGGAAAGAATACCAGGGGATTGAAAAAGAACTTGTTTTACCATCTGGCGAGAAAAAAGTGTACGCCGTCCAGACCTTCCGTGTATATGGTGAATACGGAGAAATCCTGGGGGCTATGGGTATTTACCGGGATGTGACGGAGAACAAAATCCTTCATCGGGAGCTGGAAAATGCCAATGCGGAACTGGCCAGGCTTACCATCACTGATGGGTTGACAGAGTTGTATAATTATCGTTATTTCCAGTATAGACTCAAAGTAGAAGTAGAACAGAAAAAGCAAAGTGTGGCCTTATTAATGATTGATGTGGACTTTTTCAAACAGTATAACGATATTCACGGGCACCAGGCCGGAGACAGGATCTTAAAGGAAATAGCCAGGGTAATTAAAGAAAATGTGCGAAGTGAAGATGTGGTAGCCCGCTATGGCGGAGAAGAGTTCGCAGTAATTTTACCGGGAGTGGAAATAGAAGAGGGTTTGGAGGTAGCGGAACGCCTGCGGTCAGCAGTTGAATGCCATTATTTTGAAGGTCAGGAAAAACTACCCTATGGCCTCTTGACCATTTCTATAGGAATAGCTGCCTGCCGGACCGGGACGATTTCCGCTGAGGGACTCCTTTACCAGGCCGATACTGCCCTCTATCGCGGCAAGACCTCGGGGCGGAATCAGGTGGTTATCGCGAGTTAGTTACTAGTTATTAGTTACTAGTGCCCGACGCTTCCCGCTTCCCGATACCCGACTAAGTTATTGTTTTACGGGTAGCGGGTAACGGGCGGCAGGTAGCGTTAAAGTTAGTCGGCTAGCGGAAATCATTAATTGATCACCGGTCAAACCGGGCTCTGGTCACTGAATTCGGAAGTCGGAAGTCGTAAATATGAATTCCACGCTTGGGAAAAGGTTATGCTAAACAAGCAGGAAACGTGAAGGAGGTATTAGCATGCCCTTTATACCTAAGCGTGTTTTTTTTGAGAAAGAGGCCTTAAATTATCCTTTAGGCGAAGAGCTTTACCGGCATTTCCGGCAGGCAGGCATACCGGTGAATATGATTGGGACCCATAACCGGGTTACGGGCATTTCCGGTAAGACTCCCCAGGAAGCCTACATGGAGGCTAAGCAGACCTTTGTGGTAGGGGTGCGCAAAACCTTAAAATTTGAGACCTGCAAACCCTCCGCTCACTACCAGCTTCCCCTTTGTACAAGTTGTATAGGTAAATGCGAATATTGCTATCTCAACACTACTCTGGGAAAAAAGCCCTATCTGCGGGTTTATGTTAATATTGAAGAAATACTGGACAGGGCCCAGGCATATATAAAGGAGCGTGCTCCAGAAATCACTTACTTTGAAGGTGCCGCCACTTCTGACCCTCTTCCCTTTGAAGCATACACAGGGGCTTTGGCCAAAACCATTGAGTTTTTTGCCGGGGAGACACTGGGACGCTTTCGGTTTGTAACCAAATTTACAGAAGTCGACTCACTTTTAAGTGTAGAACATGCCGGGCATACCCGGTTCCGGTTTAGCCTTAATTCCCAGCCTGTCATCGAAAGATACGAGCATAATACGCCGGGATTAAAGGAACGTGTGACAGCCGCCGTTAAGGTGGCGAAAGCCCGTTATCCTTTGGGCTTTATTATTGCACCCGTGATACTTTATGAGGGTTGGCAGCAGGATTACGGGGCACTTATTGACGCGCTGGCTCAGGAGTTACCGCCCTCCTCCACGGAGAATTTAATCTTTGAGATCATTACTCATCGTTTTACAGCGCGGGCCAAAAATAACATTCTTTCCATCTTTCCCAAGACGACACTGCCTATGAAGGAAGAGGAACGCCAGTTCAAGTTTGGACAGTTTGGTTATGGTAAGTACGTCTATCCCAAAGATGAGTTTAGTGAAGTGAAAGAATTTTTTACGGAACGTCTCTCTTTACGCTTTCCACATTGTGAACTCGACTATATTGTTTGAATTTCAAAAAAAGGGGAAGCCGCTTGCACGGCTTCCTTTAATATGATTGAGGAGGGAGAGAGTATGAGAGAGACTTGCTTAACCTTGCACTCATATTCTTTGCAAGGATAGGGGATAAATATTACTGAAAAAGATTGGTATTTACAAAGGAGAGTTGAGATGCGAAACATCTGGAAGGGAGCTATATCTTTCGGACTGGTTAATATCCCCATCAAGCTTTATACCGCCACCGAACCTAAGGATGTGAAATTTAACTTTTTACATAGACAGTGCAAATCTCCCATCAAGTATGAAAAGGTATGTCCCGTTTGTAACGTTGAATTGAAAAGCGAGGATCTGGTCAGGGGTTATGAATACGAGAAAGGGCGTTATGTCATTATCGAGGAAGAAGACCTGGAGAAAATACCCTTAAGTACTTTAAAAACCATCGAAATCTTGGATTTCGTTAGCCTGCAGGAAGTGGACCCCATCTATTATGTCAAATCATATTACATAGCGCCCGGTGATTTAGGGGTAAGGCCATATCGTCTTCTCTATGAAGCCATGAAACAAACGGGACGCATCGCTATTGCCAGGGTGGTTTTACGGCAAAAAGAATCCCTGGCCCTTTTAAGGGTTTATGAGAATTGTTTGGTCATGGAAACAATTTTTTATCCTGATGAAATTCGCAACCCCGCTTTAATCCCGGAACTCCAGGGGGAAGTCAATGTTCATGAAAATGAACTGAAGATGGCCATTAGCCTCATTGAAAACTTGACGGCAGAATTCAGGCCGGAGAAATACACCAATCACTACAGGCAGGCTCTCATGGAGTTGATCCAGGCAAAAATTACCGGGGAAGAGATAGCTGTTCCTGCCCAACCGGAAGCTACCAAAGTAATAGACTTGATGGAAGCACTTAAAGCCAGTATCGAGGCCACCCAGAAAGAAAAGAAAGAAGCGGGGGAAAAAAAGAAGGCGGCAAGAAAGAAAAAAGGAGCCTAGTAGCATAAGACATTCCTCCCGGGGCGTAAAAATTGAGTAAGCGGTCGTAAAGAGGTGGAGAGGAGTGTTGACACTGATCAGGTGGAGGCGGCCCACAGCCGCCTTCTTATTGTGTCTTTCTTTGCTTTATACCTATTTCTGGTGGGTTACAGAGGTCCAGTGGGTGGTCCCAACGCTGAGCAGGACCGGGCCTTTAAAGGGTAAGATTATCTGCCTCGATGCCGGGCATGGCGGCAGGGACCCCGGTGCGGTAGCAGGGAGAGTGCTGGAAAAAGACATTAATCTTGACATCGCCAAACGTGTGGCCGTCCTTTTGAAGAAAGAGGGGGCAAGATCAGTATTGACAAGGACCCGGGATAAAAACATGGCTTATCGTCCTTTCCAGGGCAGCCTGCAGTTAGCCGGATTAATGGCAAGGGCGCATATCGCAGAACGGAGCGGCGGTCATGTCTTTGTCAGCATTCACTGCAATAGTGAGGCGGAAGGGAAATATTCAGGGCCCCAAACCTTCTATGAGAGGGGAAACAGCCAGAGCGCGCAACTGGCACGCTTGATACAGGAAGAACTGGTACAGGTCCGCAGCACGGGACGCCAGGCTATTCCCGGAGATTACTATCTTTTGTCATCAGTAAAATTTCCGGCCGTCATTGTGGAGGTAGGCTTTTTATCCCATGCCCGTGACCGCAGCCTGCTCACATCACCCCCCTTCCGCCAGCAGATGGCGGAAGCCATTGCCCAGGGGATTATGAGATACTTTAGGGAGTAGGATATTTTTGAAGATGTAGGTAGGATAGGGGCATTTATTCTTAAATTTGGTCGTAACTTTTATACAAAATTTATCATTTCGACAAGAAATTTCCTTTTTCACCAAAGGATTCCGGACAAACTTTAGCGAATAATTACTTTAATAAAAAGATTAAGGAGGTATGTAGTAATGATTCGTTGGGCCGTAGTATTAACAGCTTTAGTCTCCTTGCTGATGACAGCAGCTTCCGGCTGGCGCTGGTAGCATGTAATGCTTAGGAAATAAAGGAGGTGTAGAATGATGATTCGTTGGGCCGTCGTATTGACAGCGTTAGTTTCCTTGCTGATGACAGCAGCTTCCGGCTGGCGCTGGTAGCAATTAAAAATTCATTGGACATTTTATCAGAATTTAAATATAGTTTAAAGAGGACGATAAGAAGGCAAAAAATAAAGTTGCCATAAAGCAATAGAAGCCTGGCCTAGGCCAGGCTTCTATTGCTTTATGCTGCAATTGCATCTCTTGCGAAAGTCAGAAACTAGTGTTCGACAGCCTTATTTAAATCTTCTACCAATTTGTCAACATCGATACCGTGAACCATCGCTCCCTGGGCCAGGTTTTCAAAGCGGGCAGCAGCGCAGCCTAAGCATCCCATGCCGTGCTTCATAAACACCTCAACGGTCTGGGGGTATTTTTGCACAATTTCAGTGATGGACATTTCTTTGGTAATTTTCATGACAAATCCTCCTTAAGGTTAGTACGTCTTGAAGTATAACAAATTTTTCCTCAGGTAACAACATTGCATAGAGTGTATTTAAGAATATTATTGCTACTTTTTACACAAATTATTTTTGAAAAATATATAAAATGGGGTGATAACGAGTGCCAAAGGAAAAATTTTTGAAATTCGGCGGCATGAAGTTTAAAGCGTTAGCAAACCCCAAAGAAATTAACACTTATGTGAGGAGTCTGCCCGAGGACCAGAGATCCAGTATGTTCGAGGTGGCCAAAGAACTGGAAAACCAGGGAATGATTGAATTTACCGGTCCGCTAAATAGTGAAGTGTTCGATGACTCCTGCCTGTAGCCCGAATTTTTTCGGGCTTTTTTTCCTAATATATTACACATAGTATAGTAGTTATTACTTTTTACCGATGAGCTTCCAGTACTCCTCTTGTAGTTTTTGGGTAATAGGTCCTACTTTTCCGTCGCCTACCGGCTCATTGTCCAGTATGGTGATGGGCATAACTTCTGTAGTTGTACCGGTGAGGAAAACTTCATCAGCTTCCTTGTAAAATTGCGGGGAGACAAATTCTTCTTTTACGGTGTAACCCAGTTCTTGAGCCTTGGCTATAACGACGGCCCGGGTGACACCGGCCAGGATCAGATTATTGGCGGGAGCCGTATATATACAATTGTTCTTTGCGGCAAAGGAGTTACTGCTGGAACCTTCGGTGACAAATTTGTTGTCACGGACCAGGATGGCTTCAAAACAACCGGCTTCCACCGCGAGCTGTTTGGCCAAAACGCTGCCCAGAAGATTGATGGATTTGACATGACATTTCAGCCAGCGTTCATCGGGAACCATAATGGCCCTGGCCCCATTGGCAAAGAGCTCGGGAGGAATGACTTTAGCGGGCCGAATTGTCCCGGAAAGGATGGCTCTGGTATTGGGGGGGAAGGAATGAACCCTTGGTGAGACGCCTCTCGTCCACTGCAGGTAGAGCATAGCATCGTTCATTCCTGATTCCTTCAGTAACTGGTGGCAGAAGTTTTCCACTTCTTCCCGGCTAAAAGAAGGAACAAGGCGGATTTCCGCACAGCTTCTTTCCATACGGTCAAGATGTTCTTTTAAATACACATATTTACCACCGATGGCCAGGATAACTTCATAGACACCATCACCGAATTGATGTCCCCGGTCTTCCAGGGGAACTACCAAAGCATCAATGTCCACAATTTTTCCGTCAATAAAACCTAATGACCTCACTCTTATCTCCTCCTTGTGTTAGTTGTTAGTTGTTAGTTGGTAGTTGGCAGTTGGCAGATCCTAACTATCAACTATTGTATAGCTCCAGCTTATTTCGCTCCGCAGGGATTGGGAAACAGAACAGTATTTTTCCAGGGAAAGCGTAATAGCCCTTTCTATCTTTTCCGGGGTAAGCCCTTCGCCCGCTAATTTATAATGCACATTCACCTTTATTATCATTATACTCCCTGTAGCCGGGTATTTTCTATCTAAGAAAGAAAAAAGGTGAAGTAATCTCTAAGGTAATTTTAACAAAGTTAAAAAGTATAGGTTTATTTAAAAACCAGCCGGTTTTATGAAAAAAACCGGCTGGTTTTTTCTTTTGCCAGTTTGTTTTTACAAGGTTTTGCTTTACTATCCAGCCCGTTTTGCATGCATGAAGCGATTTACCGGGGAACGTGTGTTCGTGTTATGATGACAGCGTAAAGAAGGAGGTGATAACAAATGCCGGTTCTCTCAACCTTAAAGGAGTCCAGTCTCAAACTCATTATGCAAACAGGCGTGGACGAAAAGGGCAATCCCGTATTCAAAACCCGCAACTACGGGAATATCAAGCCCTCTGCCAGTGACCAGGATATTTACACCCTGGCCCAGCAACTGGCCGGTTTGCAGGTTCACACTTTGGACCAGGTGAGCCGTATGAACAACTTCGAACTCACTGAAATCTAAAGTTCCACGTACTTCAGGAAAGGAGGTGAAATAAGTGCAAACCAAACGCCTGGAAATGATTTTTCAAAACAGTGCAGGCAACAGAGTTACCGTTTCGGTGCTGGATCCCAAAGATGACCTGACGGCCCAGTCCGTAGAGGCTGCCATGCAGCAGATCCTGGCCCTCAACGCCATCACCACCGCAGGTGGGGACCTCACCGCAATTTTGGGGGCTCGTATCGTAACCCGCGATGTCAACGATATTCTGGTAGTCTAAAGTGTGACCGTGTCCGGTGACCCGTAACCAGTGACCAGTGACCAATGACCAGAGTCCGGTTGGGCGATTGGATTACGGGTCCACCGGTTCCGGTTATCTAGATACATAGAAGACAGCATAATGCCTACTAATAACTAGTAACTAGTAACTGAAAGCGGTGATCTTATGGCCAAATTAGAGTTTCAATTGTTCTGCACCCCCAAAAAGAAAAGATGTGTGTGCTGCGATCTGGTAGGCCCGGTAGAAGCCAGGCTGATTCTCTGGGATAAAGACAGGATACTGGGCGACCTGGAATTATGCAATATCTGTGCGGAGGGCTGGAAAAAGGCTCTGCAGCTGGAAATGGTTCACGAGGAATGGGATTTTAAGAAAGGAGGCTAAGCTATGGAGGAAGTGTTAAGTCATTTGGGCAATTATGGCTTTCCCATGGTGGTAAGCATTTATCTTTTAGTCCGGGTGGAAGGCAAACTGGAAAATCTAACCTTATCCATCCAGGAACTCAGTAAAGTCATCCAGTGCTGGAAGGAGGGGAGGTGCTAATGGGGGAATAAAATGGGGGAATAAGGGGCTTGTTCGAGGGGAATAAGGCCCCATTTTTCGCCTTGACACCCGAACATGTGTTCGATTAAAATGAGTATGAAGGTGGGGTGATTGTCATGCTAAAGCAGGATTTAGCAGAGATTTGGCCGGATATCCTTTGCCTCATACCTTTTTATGACACTAATGGAGGCAACAGTACACAAATGCTCCTGGAAGAGGGAAAGGAACTGGTGATACAACGGCGTACCAAAACTGTGGTAAAAGATTTAGCCAGGATTTTCGCCGTTGATGTAGCGGCCATGAAGGAACGCTGTGGTCCTTATTTAGGGCGTAAAAGCTCTACGCCTTTGCCCCTCAGGCCTGATTTCATCCTTCTCCCGGTGAAGATGAGAGTGCCGCTGGCCAAAGACGAAGGGGCCTGGGGGTATGTAGTCCTGCAGAAAATAGAGGCCTGTGGAAAACTGGCAGAGGGGCAGAGCCAGATAATTTTTCGTAATGGGACCAAAATAAAGTGTTTACAGAAAGTAAGCAGTATCAGATTACTAATGGCCCAGGCCCAGCTCTTAAAGAGCCAGTTAAATCATATTTTTTATTACACCGTCAGGGAAGAGGAGATGTGTTTGCGCGAGCCTTATTCCTGCCAGGCCTTAAGAACGCTGCTCAAGGAAATCATCAGGTAAGTCCGGGTAGGGGCAAACCCCTCATATAGTCCCGTTGTGAAAAGTTTCGACCCTACCTATTACATAGAGCATAGATTTGAGTTGCATGGTACTAATAGTTTAGGGCATAATGGAATGAGAAAAAGGAAACAAAAGGGTAATGTGGAAATATAGTAATAGCGACATTGCTCCTGGCGAGGTGGGAAAAATGTGGTATGGCAGAAAAATAATCTTGCGCCAATTAGAGGAAGCTGATGCAACTACTTTACAAAGGTGGTATGTGGATAGAGAGTTCCGGCTGGTTTATGATGATTATGCCAGTGTGGCTTTAGATTCCATTCAAAAGGAAATTTTAAATGCTAAAGGCGATATTAAAGATCCCAAAACAGAGCGGGTCGTCTATATGGTACTAAGAAAACAGGACCAGCGGCCCATCGGGGTAGCCGGTTTACGTCATATTGACCGGAAAAATGGTAATGCCGAAATCGTGCTGGGAATTGGCGAAAAGGACATGCGTTTGGCGGGGTATGGTGTTGATATCCTGATTGTCCTTTTAGACCTGGTCTTCTATGAATTAGGTTTTGAGAAGGCCTATCTTCGCATCTACGAAAATAACTCCCTGGGCTTGAAGAGCGCCATTAGTTTTGGCTTTATTACTGAGGGCAAAATGAGAAAGCAGGCCTTTGTGGAAGGAAAGTATGTGGACCTCTGGATTTTGGGTTTACTGCGGGAAGAATACGAAGGTTTGCCTATTGTCCCCAAATGGAAGAAAAAATAAAAGAGAAATCCAGAAGTGTCTTTGTTGGCTTGTCTTAGTATTATGATCAGATAACCTGACACCTGGAAAGGTGTTTTTTCTTTTGTCTTATTTGTTGGACAGGCCGGGTTAGAGATTTAGTAAGAGAAAGAAGCGTGGAGTGGTAGGAAGAATGAAGATACCGAGAGTTGTTGTTGAGTACCGGGATAAAAAAAATTCTTCGGGGAAAGTGGTAGACGGCATCATTCATCTGGTGATTTCCAGCCGCTTAACACCGGAAGAGAGAGAGGACCACATTCGTAAATTAACGGCCCGTCTCTCAGAGAAGATCAATTGGGCTAAGGGATACCAGTTTAGCCAGGAGGAGGGACCGGTAAAAACAGACCAGGAACTCTTTCGTTTGGCCGAAACCATTAATAAGAATTACTATCATTTCGATTTCGCCAATATTTCCTTTCACCTGCAGAGAAGTACCTGGGGAACCTGTAGTCTGAAATCACGCCAGATCTATATCTCCCATCGCCTGATCGGTGCGCCTCTGGAACTTTTGTGGTACGTGGTTACACATGAATTGTGTCATCTGGCAGAGGCCTCTCATAATAAACGATTTTGGAACCTGGTGAGCAAGGCTTGCCCTAACTATGAACAAGCCAGGAAAGCTTTAGCAGCCTACGGGTTACGCTGATATTATTAAAAAAAAAAAGGGGGGTTTGTTGTGGATTGGGGTAATCTTATTCTTTTATTTTTTGTAATTTCTTCGCTAATCCCCATGATAAAACAAAGGGGTGTGGAGACAGAGCGCATTCGCCTGATCAGGAGTATTGAAAAAAAGAGAGGATCCCGTGTGATTACGATGATTCACCGCCAGGAGTCCATGAGCCTTTTGGGTATCCCCATCAGCCGCTACATTAACATCGAAGATTCAGAACATGTGCTGAGGGCTATCCGTTTGACCCCTCCCGAGCTGCCTATTGATATTATTTTACATACTCCGGGAGGCCTTGTTCTGGCTTCCGAACAGATCGCCTATGCCCTACAGCGTCATCCTGCCAAGGTAACAGTGCTGGTTCCTCATTATGCCATGTCTGGGGGGACTATGCTGGCTTTGGCTGCTGACGAAATTCTTATGGACGAGAATGCTGTCCTGGGGCCGGTGGATCCCCAGCTGGGTCAATACCCTGCAGCCTCTATCATTAAGGTTACCAAAGAGAAAGACATCAACGAAATCGATGACAATACCCTGATCTTAGCGGATATGGCCCAGAAAGCCATGCGCCAGGTGGAGAACACCATCTATAATTTACTGGTTGACGAGATTCCTGAAGAAAAATCCCGGGAACTGGCACGTACTTTCAGTGAAGGACGCTGGACCCACGATTATCCCATCAAAGTAGATGAATTAAAAGAAATGGGTATCCCGGTAAAGGTAGGCCTGCCCAAGGAAGTCTACGAGTTGATGGAGCTGTACCCGCAGCCGGCTGGCCGCCGTCCCTCCGTCCAGTATATTCCCATTCCCTATGTCATACCAGGTAAAGAGAAACCGCGCAGTTGATTTCCTGGGAAATAATGTAAAAAAACCTCCCAATAATACCCTAACCAACAGCGGGGCTTCTCCCTGTATAATATTTTTAGAATATTATAAGGGGGGAGCCTGTTGCTTAAAAAAAGTTTGCTGGTTTTAAGCTTGCTTTTTACGAAAAAAGGCTTGTCAAATGCTACACCAGGCCATAAAATTTAGTGAGGATGGAAGGAAGGGAGTTGGCGTCTTGCTAGTAGATTATCATGTCCATGCCTTAGGGCATTTAACGTCACGTCATACTGTGGAAAACCTCGAAGCCTATTTGCGCCAGGCCAAGGCCCGGGGAGTTCAGGAGGTGGGCTTTGCCGAGCATGACCGTTATCTGTCCGATGGCTATTATGATTTTCCCAATTTGGAAAAAGCCCGTTCTTTAGTAGAGGGGGTCAGCGTGAGAATCGGCCTGGAGTGTGACTATTTTCCCAACAAACTTGAGGAGATAAAGAAAAAGATCTCTGCTTATCCCTTTGATTTTGTTATTGGTTCCATTCATTATATCGACAACTGGATGTTTGATCATCCCGATTATATTGAGGATTTTAAGAAATGGGATATGGATGAATTATATGAGGCCTATTACCGCCTGTTAGCGGAATCGGCCAAATCAGGTTTTTTTGATATTATCGGTCATCCTGACTTAATTAAGATATATGGTCACCGACCCAAAACAAACGTTGTTTATCTGGCTGAACCAGCCCTAAAAGCCATTAAGGAGGCCGACGTTGTAGTAGAAATCAACACGAACGGTTGGCATAAACCGGTGGGAGAGGTTTATCCGAGCAAGGAGCTTTTGGCAGCTTTTTGTGCCTGTGGTATTCCTATAACACTCAGTTCCGATGCTCACCAGGCAGATCAGGTTGGCAGAGATCTGGACAAAGCCAAAAAAATAGCTTATGAGGTGGGCTACCGGGAACTGGCCACCTTTAAGGGGAGAAAGAGGTTGATGGTGGAGCTTTAAAAATTCCCCCTAAGAAGATTTGAGTAAGAACCTTGTGTTGGGACATGGTTTCGGGTAGAATTAAATATAAATTATTTATTTTACAGGAAATAGTAAAAACCTTATAATTCTAAGGGGAGTAGTTTTCAAGTAGATGAGGTCAACAACCGGCCTAACCAGGGCCTGGCTTCATCGGCGGTAAACCAACCAGCCCAAACGAGACCTTAGCATATTCTACAAGATGCTAAGGTTTTTTTATTTAGACGCTCATGCCGCTGACGCGGCACCATCGGAAGGATGAAAATTGCTTTATGTCGAATTTTCTATTTGGCTGGCGAAGGTAGGTCGGTTAACCATGGTGCTTCGAGCCCGATAATTAGACAGACCACAACG
>JAIHAN010000017.1 GCA_020054815.1 Peptococcaceae bacterium
ATGTGGCCAAAGCCTATTACCAGGAGGGAAAAATCCATCCTAAAACGAGAATGTTGACCCCCGAGGAAAGTGAAGCTTACAACAGGTATGTGCAAAGGACGAAAGAACGGATGGTCCTGAATAAGATCCAGCATACCCGGAAACTGCCCATCATCTTTAACCAGTATGGTACGGGCTGTCCTATCCTGGACACGGGCCATATTAAAGTGAGTGAGGCCTGGGGAGCCGATGGTGTGGTTCATTTCGACCCCTCCTGGGGAGCCAGGACGGAGGGCTTTTTAGAAGGCTTTGTGACCCATGCTGAAGACGGTACCGTCATTACACCGGAAAACCTTTATCGCTTAAGCCAGGCCCGGGAAGGGTCGACCTTATGGCAGGTTCGGGCCCACCGGGGGTTAAATACACCTGAGACCGTAGTTTTAGCGGCCAAACTGGGGGCTGATTTGACCAAGATAAACATCGCCTACGGCAGTCTGGGCGCGGGGACCGACCCGGCCAGGATGACCATCGATGGTTTCCATGCCATTAAATATGCTGCCAAGTACAAGCTTCCTTTTGATATCGTCACCAATGAAGAGCTCGCAGGAGTCCCCGCCTATAAAGCTTTCAGCGGTATGCTGATTGTGGCCGCTCTGGCTTTGAAATTGGGGGCACACCCCATTCTCCAGCCCCTTTTCTGCTACTGCCCCGAATGTATGATTAGCGGTTCCATGGAAGATAACTACATCGATTTTAATTCCACCAAAGTCTTCGCCCTTCGTCAAATTCTGGATGCACCTATTTGGCCCGGCGCTCCTATTGGCTTCCTGACCCAGACAGAAGACCGGGTCCAGTCTTCTGTAAGCACCTCTCTTCATGCCATGCTGGCCTGCTCCCTTCAGGTTGACGCAATTTCCATTGCCTCGGCCGATGAGGCCTATGCAGGCGGACCTATCAGCGTACCGGCTAAAATCGATACTTTACGGGGTGTGGAAGAAGCCTTCCGCTTCCTGGGACAGGACGACATCAGGCCTTCCGAACGGGCTAACCAGTGGGCCCAGGAGATGGTGGAAGGTATTGAAGGGGTTTTGACTAAAGTAGCTGAACGGGGTGATTTTGTTCAAACTCTCTATGAAGGCCTCCTGGGCAGTAAAGAAGAAGGTGCCTATCCGGGCCGCGCAGGAAAAGGGACGGTCATTATAAAGTAAGCATTGCTTTGGGGTACGTATCCCGTTACCCGTCACCCGCTTCCCGAAAATTACGGGAATATGAAAGATGACATGATAAAAGTTTAACGGGACAAGCAGGAATACGCTTTCTTTTTGCATAATTAATACAGCATGCCCTTTCGGGAACAACAGACAGAAAGAAGGCTTATGCGAAATGACGAAAATTATTGGGATTGCCGGTACAGCTAAAAACACAGGTAAAACGACGACGACTACGGCCATTATGGAGAAGGTCTACAGCCATCAACTTAAGCTGGGCCTGACCAGTATCGGCTATGACGGTGAGGTCATGGATAATGTCACGGGTTTGCCCAAACCCAGGATCCGGGCGGAAAAAGGTACCATTGTGGCTATTGCCCAGTCTTGTCTCGCCGCGGGTTCGGCGGATATTGAGGTTCTGGCAACCACTGATATCCGGACGCCTTTGGGCAAAATTGTTATCGGTGAGGTTAAGGAGCCAGGTCTCGTGGTCATTGCCGGGGCCAACAAGAGCTCGGAAGTCAGGATCGTCAATAAGCTCCTAAAAGAACAGGGTTGTGACCTGGTCCTGGTGGACGGTGCATTAAACCGCATCGCCCCTATGGTGGAAACCCAGGGATTGATTGTGGCCACAGGTGCAGCCAGAACCACCAATCTTCCGAAATTAGCCGAGGAGACCTCTTGTATGTCGGCTATATTGAATTTACCTCCTTGGCCGGAAAAGGAAAAAGCGACGCTGGTATCTACCTCCCTTCTTAATGAAGCCATGGTGAAAGAACTTTTACAGCGCGTAACCTCCGAAACCAGGGAAATTGTAGTGACGGGTATTATTGGGGAAAAGAGCTTCCAGGCTTTGTTAGACCTGGGGAAAGATATTTTACCGGGGAAGGCTCTGGTTCTCCCGGATCCTATCAAGGTCCTGGTGGCCGGTGCTCCGGACCTGATGTTCGAAGTAATAGCGAGACTGGCCGACAGCGGTACACCTGTTTATGTGCAAAAGCCGGTGAAATTACTGGCTATCACCGTGAACCCTTTCTATCCCCGTTATCGTTATACTTCCCATGATTACGAACCGGCCTATGTAGAAAAGGAAGAGTTAAAACAAAGCATCCAGCAAAAATGTAAGGTGCCTGTGGTTGATGTGGTGGAAGAAGGTATAGACCGCTTATGGGCGACTTTAGGCCTCGAATAAGTACAAAGAAACAAAAACGCAGCTTCAGGGCTGCGTTTTTGTTTTAGAGGATGGGCATATCATCTAAGTCCTCATCTGCTTTAGGCTCGTTATCAGTTTCCTCTGTGGACGGTGATTCATCCTCCAGGTTGAGAGGAAACTGGGGATCTTTCCAGTAGGGAATAGGTTTCTGCACCGTTTTCACCTCCCGTTTTATTTTTATCATTCCCGGGTGGTGATGAAATAAATGAAGTTTTTTCGCTATGTAAGTGATGTAAAATGAAATAATTAAGAATAAGTATAATGAAAATAGGCTAACGATTTGCTAAAATATTTATCAATATCAACTGAAAAAAGGAAGTGGATGCAATTGTCCCTCGTCACCTTATTTATTACCGCTTTTATTATGGGTTTTTCAGGTGCCATGATGCCGGGGCCCCTCTTAACAGTCAATATCAATGAATCCTACCGGCGAGGGATCAGTGCGGGACCTCTACTGATCATGGGGCATGGGTTCTTGGAACTGCTGCTGGTTATTGGCCTGACCCTTGGTTTGGGGGCAGTTTTGGTTCTTCCTCTCGTGAAGGGTGTCATTGCTCTTGTGGGTGGGCTTGTTCTCTTATGGATGGGCTGGGATATGGTGAAGGAAGCCTGGCAGGGTGCCGTGTCCCTGGAGTTAGCGGCAGGTGGCGAGGTGAAAGGGATGCAGCCCGTGCTGGCCGGGGCAGTCGTTAGTTTATCCAACCCTTACTGGGTTTTGTGGTGGGCCACCATTGGGGTAACTTATGTAACCCTGGCCTTGCAAAAAGGTATTCTCGGTCTTGCTGTTTTTCTCACAGGTCATGTGCTTTCCGATTTTGTCTGGTATACTGCCGTCTCCCTGGCCGTTGTCAGCGGCAGAAAATTATTGAGCGACAAAGTATACCGGGGCATTCTCATTATTTGCGGCCTTTTCTTACTCTATCTGGCCCTTTATTTCATCTGGTCAGGCAAGAACTTTCTGCTAGGTACTTAAGATACGATTTTCCGACTTCCAACATCGGATTTCAGTGACCTGAGATTCAGTGACCGGAGTCCGGCACCTGTGTAAGTGACCAGAGTCCAGTGTCCAGTATCCGGTATATTAAACTGGTTACTGGTCACCGGTCACTAAAAAGTAACTGCGAACTTTTACACTACCAACTACCAACTATCAACTAACAACTAATTCAAAAAAGGAGGTAACACAATGGTCTACGACAAAGCCCATGAGCTGGCGAAAGCCCTGAGGTTTAGTCCTGAATACAGGCAGTTTAAGGAAGCCAAAGAAAAAATTAGCCGCAATCCGGAAAGCCAAAAAATATTAGAGGATTTCCACAAAAAGCAGTTGGAAATCCAGACCATGCAGATGCTGGGTAAGGAAATACCACCGGAGAAAATGCGTGAATATGAAAAGATGTCGGAGATCTTAAATTATCACCCCAGTGTCCGGGAATTTCTCCAGGCTGAGTATAAAATAGCCCAGATGTTCGCCGACATCCAAAAAATACTGGCCGAGGCCCTTGACCTGGAAATTCCAAAAAATGAGTAAAAAAGATATTGCCAGACAGTGGATGAGTGGCTTATAATAGAAAAAACTTCATATATAATACCCTTTCTGAGAGGAGTGAGAGATGAGGAGAGTAAGCCGAGTTGAGTAAAGTTTAAATATTTATCTCCAATAAAGATTAGTTAGTTGAGAGGAGTTTAGAAGAGATGAGTTTACGTGATTCTTTGCAGATTGCTTTATTACTGGCAGTAGGTTATATTTTACGTCTGATTGTTCCAGGATATGGAGCAGGCATGAAGCCTGATGTGATGCTGGGCATGCTTTTTGTGATCATTTTAATGCATCGTAACTTTAAAGTGACCATGTTAGCCGGTGCCTTAACAGCGATTATCACTGCTTTGACTACTACTTTCCCAGGTGGGCAAATCCCCAATTTGATTGATAAGCCTTTAACAAGTCTTTTTGTTTTTGCCTTAGTGCTGATGATAGCCAATCCTTTAGAAAAGTTGTTAGACAAGACTTCTTTCACCTTCCTGGGATTAAAAGCATCTCTGGGGACCTTTTTATCCTGTGGTATCATTGGCTTTCTAGGAACCCTTTTCAGCGGGTTTGTTTTTCTAATGGCTGCTCTTGCTATCGTTGGGTTACCGGCACCGTTTAAGATTCTTTACGCCACGGTGGTTTTACCCACGGCTATTGCTAATACCGTCTCCGTTATGGTGCTGTATCCCCTGGTGACCCTGAGTAAGCGGGTTATTACAGGGCCCAAAAGGGAAGAGGAGATGGCCTTTGATACAAATGAATAATAGTTTGTGTACAATTGGCCAGGTAAATAATACCTGGCCTTTAATTTTGCAGGAAAAACCCACAACCTGTCGAAAAAAGAAGTGTAAAATTTTTTTATGAATTTCTTATGGTGTATAAATGGGACTTGCACATTAAAAGTCAGGGAGAGGGAACATGAAAAAACTAGCTATCAGCACGGTTGTAGGTTTACTGCTTTTTACGACACAGGGGGAATATTCCAGTATTCCTATAAAGACAGGGCGGGATCCTGTCACTATCCTAAAGAATAAAAGTTACTACTTTAAGAACAAAAAGATTCACGAGTTGTGGTGGACCAGAAATACTCTTTCCAGGGTAGCCAATGATAAGAATCATTATGTTGTTATAGACATAGAGGTCAATAACCGGGAAGTATATTCCTTACGCATTAAAACCAGCAATCCCGATACTACGGAAGAATTTGCTAAAATTGAGGATGTTCTCGATCATGCATCCTTTATTCTGCGAGAACCTGGCACTTGTGTCAGCCGAAAGGGCCACTAAATCGGAGCCGGCCTGGGCTATTGTTGCATCAACGTAATGCCACCTCCATTGATTTTTCAATAATATTGAGGCGGCATTTTCTAGTTTTGTTGCAATAATGTTAATGCTGCTTACAAGTATTGCGATTTTTGCAAAGATAATTCATGAATAAGCTCGGAAAGGGTTATACCGTTTCCGACCGTTTTTTTGTTTACATATTTGCCACTTATATTTAAGGAGCGGCAGGGAAAATGTACAGAGCCAGGATAGGGTTGGGTGCAATGTTAAAATTCTATAGATTCTCACCTTATTTTTTGTAATGTATTATGGTTGGACGAGTGGTAAGATATATACGTGCATACAAAATTCCGGACGAAGGAAGACCATGATTGAATTAGTTTGATTAGACGAGGTGGTTATTTTCGAAAGGGTCGAAACTATGAGTGTTAAGTCTTTTAGAGAGGAACTTTTTATTACGGGGAGAGTATAAAGTGTTACAAGAGTTATGGATCGGAATTTTTGGCCTTACCTGGAAACATCTTGTTATGTATTTAGTAGGCTTTGGGTTAATCTACCTGGCTATCAAAAAGGATTATGAACCACTATTACTTATGCCCATTGGCTTTGGCGCAATTTTATCCAATATTCCTTTTTCCTCAGCAGTGGGTGAACATGGTCCCCTTACCACTTTACTTAAGGCCGGTATTTTAAATGAGTTATTTCCTGTTTTAATCTTCATTGCCATTGGGGCCATGATTGATTTTACTCCCCTTATACGCAATCCTCTGATGATGGTTTTTGGTGCCGCTGCCCAATTTGGCATCTTTGCCACTATTGTGGTCGCTGCTCTGTTGAATTTCCCTCTTAATGAAGCTGCCGCTGTAGGTATCATCGGGGCAGCAGATGGACCTACGACCATTTACGTAGCCAACAAGTTTGCCCGATCACTGCTTGGGCCGCTATCGGTAGCAGCTTACTCTTACATGTCCCTGGTTCCTATCATTCAGCCACCTGTTATTAAAGCTTTAACGACAAAGAATGAGCGTATGATCAGGATGCCCTATAAAGAGGGGGTCAAAGTATCTAAAACCGTAAGGATACTTTTTCCCATAGTTGTTACAATAATTGCGGGAATTATCGCTCCTATTAGTGTAGCCCTTGTCGGTTTTCTGATGTTTGGTAACCTGATCCGTGAATGTGGCGTAGTGGAACGTCTTAGTCAGGCCGCCCAAAACGAGCTGGCCAACCTGGTAACCCTGCTCCTGGGTATTACCATTGGTGGAACCATGACTGCTGAGGAATTCCTTAATTTAAAGACCATCATGGTAATGGCCATGGGTTTGGTGGCCTTCATTTTTGACACTGCGGGCGGTGTCATCGTGGCCAAGATCATGAATCTCTTCCTCAAAGAAAAAATCAATCCTATGATTGGTGCTGCCGGGATTTCAGCCTTCCCCATGGCTGGTAGAGTAGTAGCTAAAATGGCCCTCCAGGAAGACAGAAATAACTTTATTATCATGCATGCGATTGGTGCCAACGTGTCAGGACAGATTGGTTCCATAATTGCGGGTGGCGTGGTTCTGGCTGTGGTCGGGGCTATGCTGGGCGTGAAATAAGGGAGGGACGAAATAATGAGTGAAACTGTTGCGCAGGCTTTACAGGTGATGTCTATTGGTTTGCCCGTAATGTTTGGGGTTATTATTCTCTTTATGATTCTTTGTAAAGTTTTAGTGGCTCTTTTCCCAGATAAAGGGGAGCAAGACTGGAACAAGTTGATATAAAATTAAGTGATAAGTGTATGTTAACAATTTAAAGAAAGGGAAATATCGAAGGCCGGCATATTTAATGCTGGCCTTCTCCGCGGTGCGCCCGGCATGGGCGTTGTCTCTTCGGTTTACTCCCCTAACTTGATCCTGTTCACGGTACCTGAGTCCAGCGCTTTGATAAGGCTTAAGAGGAGTTTTACCATGTTTTCGTAATCATCGTAATGGAAAACGCCATAGTGGCTGTGGATGTAGCGGGAGGGGATCCCTAAGACTACAGCGGGTACGCCGGGACCGAATTTGTGGATGGCTCCCCCGTCGGTGCCGCCCCCCATCATAGTATTGAACTGGAGGGGGATATTTTCTTTTTTGGCCGTCTCGATGACAAAGCTGCGCAGGTTTCTGTTGCCGATCATGGAGGCATCGGCCAAGGTCAGTACTGGGCCGTCACCCAGTTTCACTTCAGCATCCTCTTTTTCCAGTCCCGGTACGTCCGTGGCGATAGCCACTTCCATGGTGAGGCAGATATCGGGCTCAATGACGTTGGCTGTGGTGGTAGCCCCCCTTAAACCTACTTCTTCCTGGACGGTGCCTACCCCGTATACGGTATTGGGATGGGGGATATCCTGGAGGGCTTTGATGACATCGATAAAAAGGCAGCAGCCCAGACGGTCGTCCAGGGCCTTGGCCATGATCATCCTGGTACCGTTCAATACATGGAAGGTGGTGTCGGGAACAATGGGGTCTCCCGGCTGGATGCCCATGACTTCCTGGGCTTCTTCCCTGTCTTTGGCCCCTACGTCGATAAACATGTCCTTCTTTTCTACGATTTTTTCTCTTTCTTTGGCGGACATGAGATGGGGCGGGGTGGAGCCGATAATGCCCTGGATATCGCCTTTACTTGTTTTGATAATTACTTTCTGGGCCAGCATCACCTGGTCCCACCAGCCGCCCAGGGGTATAAATTTTATGTAACCGTTTTTGGTGATGCTGTTGACCATGAACCCCACCTCGTCCATATGGCCGGGAAGCATGATTTTGGGAGATTCCTGGGAGCCTCTCTTCATGCAGATTAAGCTCCCTAAGTTATCCTGGCTGAATTGGGCTTGTCCTTCCAGGTGCTTTTTGATCAGTTTTCTTACTTCTCCTTCAAAGCCGGACACACCATGAGCCAGCGTTAATTCTCTGATTAACTCCAAATGTTTCATAATGACCTCTCCTTGATACCGCAAAAGGTAACAAAATTTCTTACCAAAATATTCTATGGAAATTATATCTTAAATATGTATAGAAGGCCAACTTTATTCTTGAAGAAAATGAGGGTATTAGGATATAATAATAGTAATAATTATTATGAGGGTGATGTTGATGGAGAAAGCACAACGCATGACCAGGCAGAAAAGAGTGATCCTGGAGGTCCTGCGCGGTACGAAGTCCCATCCTACTGCCGACTGGATTTATGAACAAGCTAAAAAAATGATTCCCGACTTAAGCCTTGGCACTGTTTACCGCAATCTAAATCTCCTCAAAGAAATGGGGGAGATTATGGAGTTGAACTATGGCAGTACCTTTAGCCGTTTTGACGGCAATCCTCATAATCACTACCATTTTCAATGCCGGCAGTGCGGGCGGGTCTTTGACCTGGATTTGCCAATCCAGAACAAGTTAGAAAAAGAAACCGCCGAGGTTTCGGGACACCGGATAGATAACCACCGTCTGGAGTTTTATGGCGTTTGCCGGGAATGCCAGGCCAGTGAACCTAAGAATTAGTTCTTTTTCATGTTACCTGTGAAATTTCTTCACAGGTTTTTCTGCCTTTCTGATTATTAATTTGAAGCAGGGTAAATGCAGGAATAGAGGAAAATAGAAAAGGAGAAAAAATGGACATTCAATTTCCACCTTTCATCAAGGGAATATTAAAAGAAAGACTCAACCGCTTTACGGCTCTGGTGGAGGTAGACGGAAAGGAAGCCCTGGCCCATGTGCCTAACTCTGGCAGGCTGAAGGAGCTTTTGCTTCCGGGAACTCCTGTCCGGTTGCAAAAAGACGAGACCAACCCCCATAGAAAGACGGCCTACGACTTACTGCTGGTAGAAAAAGAGGGGAAATTGATCTCTATTGATTCACGGTTGCCGAATGACCTGGTGGTGGCGGCCCTGGGTAAGAATAAAATAAAACCTCTCTGGGATGTTACTTTGATTAAGCGGGAAGCGGCCTGGGGATTAAGTCGTTTCGATTTTTACCTGGAGGATTCCCGGGGGAGTATCTGGCTGGAGACAAAATCTGTTAACCTGGTAGAAGATCATATAGCCAAGTTTCCCGATGCCGTAACAAAACGGGGTACACGTCATCTGGTGGAGCTAAAAGCCTTAAAAAGACAGGGTTTACGGGCTGTGGTTTTATTCCTGGTTCTACGAAATGACGCCACCAGTTTTGCTCCTCACCGGGAACGGGACCCTGATTTTAGTCGCGCTCTCGAGGAATGTATCCGGGAAGGCGTGGAGGTTTACGCTTTTTTGTGCGATGTGCAAGAAAAAGGAATCTCTTTAGGACAGGAAATACCGGTAACCGGCAAATAATTGTAGAGACGAGTCTATTTATGTTAAAATTAGTCACAGAAATGGTGGGGGTGAATCTGGTTGGAGGTCTATGCTTTAGTAGGTCCCAGTGGTACGGGAAAAAGCCACCGGGCCATGGTTGTTGCCTATGAGCACGGGATTGATACAGTGATTGACGATGGGCTTCTCATAAAAGATGGGCTTAAGCTGGCCGGTCAATCGGCCAAACGTGAAGCCACAGCTATGCAGGCCGTGAAGCGGGCAATATTTTTGGATAAGGAGCATGCCCAACAAGTTCGCCAGCGTCTCTTGGAGGAAAATCCCGAACGGGTTCTGGTTTTGGGGACTTCTGCCCGCATGGTGGAAAAGATTACCGATGCCCTGGAAATCCCGCGGCCCAGTAAAATTATCAAAATTGAGGATATCGCCACAGAGAGGGAAATGAAGCTGGCTAAGGAACTGCGGGAAAACCACGGTATGCATGTCATACCTGTTCCTACCATTGAAGTAAAAAGGGATTTTCCCGGTTACCTTGTGGATCCTCTGAAATATTTTTTTAGTAAAAAGAACGAGCCCCGGCGGAAAATAGGAGAAAAATCCATCATCAGACCCAAGTTTAGCCTCATGGGTAAATTAATCATTACGGAACATGTGGTTGCCCAAATTACCACCTATGTTGTGCTGCAAACCCAGGGCGTTACCCAGGTCAATAAAGTCAACGTGGAGATGCGGGAAGAGGGCGTGACGGTGCGCCTGGAAATTACGGCCCGTTATGGAGGCTTCCTGCCAGATATAGCCAGAAATGCTCAGAAGTATGTACAAAATAATTTAGAAAACCTCACAGGTCTCATTGTCTATGGTGTGCACATCGTCATAAAATCTTTAGATGTTTAATGAGTATCACCTGTATTCGAAAAGGAACGTCACATTCCCCTGGGAAAGCTGGTCTGGTATAATCATCTTAGCCTAGGGATTTTTAATTAGTTGGTAGTTCGCAGATTTCGGTGAACGGTGACCAGTGACCAGGATCAGTGATCGGTGACCGGTGACCGGTGACCAGGATCAGTGACCGGTGACCAGTGACCAGTGACCAGTTAATAAACCGGACTCCGGACACTGGGCTCTGGTCACTATTGGAAGAAGGGGGGACTCGCTTGAATGATATTGCCTTCAGTCAATGGCTCTTGGAAGGTGGACAAATTACCATACCCCTCCGGCTTATGGAAAACTTGCAGAGTTTAAATTTAACTGCAGAGAATCTGGGATACCTCGTTCTGGCTTTAACACGGATGCAACAGTCCCTTACCCCTGAGGAATTAGCTCAGGACAGGTGGATTAAATGGAGTCTTTCCGAAGGCTGGGCCCAGTGGCAGGGACAAGGAGAGAAGCGCACCATTTCTTTTCTCCCTCTTTGGCATAAACTTTATCAAGCCTGGGAGGAAAATTTGCCAGCGAAAGATTCTGTTATTTCTAAAGAGCAGAGCGGTTTTGATTATGGTAGAATATTAAAATGGCTGGACCATACCAGGGGAAACCTGACCCTTAATCTCAGAGAAAAACAGGTTATCCAGGAGTTTAATCTCAAATACGGCTGGTCCACCGAGTTCATCCTTATTTTCCTGCAACTCTGCTTTGAAAGGGGCTTGACCCAGGTCCAGGCTTATCAACCGGTGGCCAAACGGGTTTATGAAAGCGGGATTTACACTGTTAACGATCTGATTACTTACATGAATGAACTTGATTGGATGCAGTACAAGGTGACGGAAGTAAAAAAATGTATCGGCCAGTATGGCGGGGTTACCAAACCCCAAAAGGAGATGTACCTCAAATGGCACCGCCAGTGGGGTTTTAGCCACGAAGTGATTATGCGGGCGGCGGCAGAGACCGTACGTACCAACAATCCAAGTTTCAGCTACATAGACGGTGTCCTCCAGAACTGGCGGGAAAAAGGAGTAAAAGACCTGAAAAGTGCGGAACTGGCACTCACGGAATTTGACCAGAAACAACAAACGAAAAGAAAATCAGCAAGTGATGGTAAACGCTACAGCCGTGCGGATAAAAGGGATTTGGAGAAAATGCTGGGCTTAGATTAGGCGGGTGAAGAATATGGCCCTTTCCACATATGGATTGAAAAGACAAAAAAAAATAGCTGAATGGGAAACCAGGCTAAGGCTTTTGCATGAAAAATACCCCCGTTTGCAAGAAATAGATACCCTTTTTTCCCAGTTTGCTTTGGAACTGGCTCTCCTGGAGATGGGTAAAGGCAAACTGGGCATGGGCAGGGAAGAGTTGACCAAGGCCCAGGAGGCTTTAGCCTGGGAGAAGAAGAAACTACTCAGGGAATATAACCTTCCCGATAATATTTATGAAATCTGGTGGGATTGTCCTGCCTGCCAGGATACGGGCTACGTAGAGCTGGGTAAGAAGTGCCAGTGCCTCTTACGGGAGGAAGCCAGCAGACGCTGGCAGGTTAGCGGTTTATCACCGGTCCAGGTGAACCAGACATTCGCTAATTTTTCCCTGCAATGGTATGAAGATGCGGAACATTATAAGGGTATCCTGGAAAAGGCGCTGAACTTTGCCGAGAAAATCAGCTGCCGGCAGCCGGCGGGCAATCTCCTGCTTTACGGGGCGGTAGGCACGGGTAAAACCCATTTGTGCAGCGCCATAGCCAATTACGCCCTGCAGGCGGGAGTCGGTGTAGTCTATATGAAAGTCGGCAGGCTATTGGATCTTTTAAGAGAACATAAGTTTAAGCTGGATAAAAACGATTTGTACACGGGGCAAGGTTTGGAATCCCTCTACCGGGTGGAGCTTTTAATCATGGATGACCTGGGGGCGGAAAACCTTACGGATTTTGCCCGTGAACAGCTGCTTTTGCTTTTGGATGAACGGATTAATCATAATTTATCCTGGGTCATTAGTTCTAACCTTAGCCCTAATGATATTGGGGCCATCTACGAGGACCGGATCAGCGACAGGATTATGGGAACCGCTGAAGTCCTGAAATTTACCGGAGACAGTATCCGTATCCGTAAGATGGTAAAGCAAAAAGCAAGTCCATAATCATAGAAAATGTGTCTATTTTTTTGGACAAGACGAATAATTGTTGGCTACATAGCCGGACAGATCCAATTAAACTGTGATGAGCCGGAAATCCCGCAAACCTGGGATTCTCCGGCTTCTTTGGTTGTTTCATAATATTTTTGAAGAATTGGCATGAGAATTGCATAAGAAACATAACACCAAGCAAAAAGGAGGCATTATTATTGTCAAAATAGGGCAAAATGTGTAGAATTAACGTAAATAGAGAAAGTGAACACAATCACGAACCAAGGAGGATAGGAAATGGATTTTGAATTAACGAAAAAGCAGGAGATGTTCAGAACATTGTTTCAGGAATTTGCCGAAAAGGAAGTAGCGCCTAAAGCCTTTGAAATTGATGAAAATGGCGAATTTCCCTGGGATACTGTGAAAAAAATGGGGAAGCTGGGTTTTTTGGGTTTACCTTTTACTAAGGAATACGGGGGAGCAGGCGCCGATACCCTGACCTACATCATGGCTGTGGAGGAAATATCCCGGGCCTGTGCAGCCACAGGGGTCATTCTTTCCGCCCATGTCTCTTTGGGCTGCCATCCTATCTACCAGTTTGGTACACCCCAGCAAAAAGAAAAGTACCTGGTTCCCATGGCTAAGGGAGAACTTTTGGGTGCTTTTGGTTTAACAGAGCCTAACGCGGGTACAGATGCAGCAGGCCAGCAGACCGCAGCGGTATTGGATGGTGATGCCTATATCCTGAACGGTACCAAAATCTTTATTACCAATGGCGGCTGTGCCGATGTCTATATTGTCTTTGCCATGACCGATCCCGCTAAAGGGCTCAAAGGAATCAGTGCCTTTATTGTAGAAAAAGGGACCCCTGGTTTTACCTTCGGTCCTAAAGAACACAAAATGGGGATCCGGGCTTCCAGCACTACGGAATTGATTTTCCAGGACTGCCGCATCCCTAAAGAAAACTTGCTGGGTAAGGAAGGGGACGGTTTCAAGATAGCCATGCAGACCCTGGATGGCGGCCGTATTGGGATAGCCGCCCAGGCCTTGGGGATTGCCCAGGCTGCCCTCGACGAATGTGTTCGCTATACGAAAGAACGCCAGCAGTTTAACAAGCCTTTGTCCAATTTCCAGGCCATCCAGTGGATGATTGCCGATATGGCCACGGACATAGACGCGGCCCGTTTTCTGGTGTATCGTGCCGCTGTCCTCAAAGATAAGAAGAAGCCTTTCTCGAAAGAAGCGGCCATGGCTAAACTCTTTGCATCGGAAGCGGCCATGAAACATACGGTGAAGGCAGTACAAATCCATGGCGGCTACGGCTACATGAAGGAGTACAAAGTGGAGCGCCTCATGCGTGATGCCAAAATCACCGAGATATATGAAGGGACTTCCGAAGTCCAGCGCATGGTTATTGCCGGAAACACCCTGAAATAGTGGAGGAATTGAACATGAAGATCATTGTCTGCCTAAAGCAAGTACCCAATACCAATGAGGTGAAGATAGACTCCAAGACAGGAACCATGATCAGGGAAGGGGTGCCCAGTATCATCAACCCCGATGACAAAAATGCCCTGGAAGCGGCCCTGCAGTTGAAAGAAGAAAAGGGAGCCAGTATTACTTTGTTGACCATGGGACCCCCTCAGGCTGATTATGCCTTGCGGGAGGCCCTGGCCATGGGGGCTGACAGAGCCATCCTCCTGACCGACAGAGCCTTTGCCGGGGCTGACACCTGGGCCACATCCTATACTTTGGCTCAGGCCGTGAAAAAGATCGGCCAGTTTGACATCATCTTCTGCGGCCGCCAGGCCATTGACGGCGATACAGCCCAGGTAGGTCCCGAATTAGCTGAACACCTGGATATCCCTCAGGTGACCTATGTAAAGAAAATCCTGGCTGTGGAAAAAGATAAAGTCGTGGTAGAGCGGGCTTTGGAGGATGGTTACGAGGTGGTGGAAGCCCAGTTGCCGGTGCTTTTGACCGCGGTAAAGGAATTAAATACCCCCCGTTATCCCTCGGCTTACGGCATTGTGGCCGCCTTTGACGAGAAAGAAGTAGAAACCTGGACAGCGGAAACCATAGGCGGCAACCCTGAAAAACTGGGGCTGAAAGGTTCGCCCACCCAGGTTAAACGCTCCTTTGCGCCTAAAGCCAAGGAAGCGGGGGTCATCATCAAAGGAACGGCCAAAGAAGCTGTACAGGTTCTCCGGCAGGAACTGCTGGCCAAACATGTGTTGTAGGAGGTAGCAAGATGACAGTAATAATCGAGCCAACTAAGTGTATAGGCTGTGAAGCTTGTGTCAGCGCCTGCCCTTTTGGGGCCATTGAAATGGTAGACGGCGTAGCCAAGATCAATGATAAATGTACAGAGTGCGGCGCCTGTGTGGAAGTTTGTCCTGTAGAGGCTATCACCAGGACGGAAAGGGCTAAAACAGAAGAGGTCTCTCCGGAAGATTACCGGGGAGTCTGGGTTTTTGCGGAGCAAAGAGACGGGCAGGTTATGAACATCACCCTGGAGCTCCTGGGAGAAGGCAAGCGGCTGGCGGAAACTCTGGGAGTAGAGCTGGCGGCGGTACTGATGGGGGATCAGGTGGAGAGCAAAGTTCCTGAACTTTTTGCTTATGGGGCAGATATCGTGCATCTTGTGGAAGACACGGAACTGAAAAACTACCGTACAGAGAGCTACACGGCGGTACTGGCTGAACTGATTAAAAAGTATAGGCCGGAGATTATGCTCATCGGGGCCACCAATATCGGCAGGGACCTGGCACCGCGCCTGGCAGGGCGCATCGGAACCGGTCTTACCGCCGACTGTACGGAACTGGACATAGACCTGGAGCAAAGGCTGCTCCAGCAGACTCGTCCTGCTTTTGGGGGTAACCTGATGGCTACCATTCTCTGTGCCCAAAACCGTCCCCAGATGGCTACAGTGCGGCCCGGTGTCATGAAAAAGCTAATACCCGATAGCTGCCGTACCGGAAAAATCATCAGAACTCCCTACCAAAAGGATCAGGTGAACGTACGTACTCGCATCCTGGAGGTGGTGAAAGAGGCCGGCAGAGTAGTGAACCTGGAAGAGGCCCAGATTATAGTTTCCGGCGGGCGCGGTGTTGGCAGCCAGGAAGGCTTTGCTGTACTGGAAGAGCTGGCCCAAAAGCTGGGCGGCGTGGTAGCGGCCTCCCGCGGTGCCGTAGATGCGGGCTGGGTACCCGCCTCCTATCAAGTGGGACAGACGGGCAAAACCGTTCATCCCAAGCTGTATATTGCCTGCGGCATTTCCGGCGCCATTCAGCACGTAGCGGGTATGCAAAATTCAGGGCTCATTGTGGCCATCAATAAGAACCCTAATGCACCGATCTTTAAAGTGGCCGATTACGGCATCGTTGGCGACTTGCACCAGGTAGTACCCCTCCTGATAGAAGCTCTGGCTGAGGAAGGAAAACCAGATCTAAGCTGCCAGGTGGAAAGTGCTGCCGCACAGGAGTAATTAAGAACCGTGACCAGTGACCAGTGACCGGTGTCCGGTGACCAGTAACGCTTGGGGAACCGGAATAGTTCAGTAGAACCTTCATGCTTTTACGGCATGGGGGTTTTCTTTTTGGCGTGTAAAAAAGTATAATTGAGATAAAAACAACTACCAACTAATAATGAAGGAGCATTGTCTTGAGAAAATTCTTTGTTTTGCTTTGTTGTCTTTTATTATGTACGGCCTGTGCCCGTGAGCCAAAGCCCCAATTAAAACCTGAAGGTTTGACTCCTGAAGACAGGATAGGGCGGTACATAGAGGAATTAACAGACAAAAGGTTCGCTGGCCGGCAAGGCGGAAGCAGGGGAGAGGGCCAGGCTGCCTTGTACCTGGCTCGCTTTCTTAAAAAGGCCGGGCTGCAGCCCGGGGGCGATGGAGGAACCTTTTTTCAGTCCTTTCCCATTGGCAAATATGAACCCGTGCTGGTAGAAAACCGGATGACTTTCCGGCAGGTAAATGGTAAGGAAGGATATACCAGTGAAAATGTGCTGGGAGTTTTACCCGGTAAACAAGAAGACGTAATCGTGGTCAGTGCCCATTATGATCACCTGGGTATCATCGAGGGCAAGCTTTATCCCGGCGCCAATGACAATGCCTCGGGGGTAGCCCTGGTTATGGAACTGGTAAACAGCCTCAAGGGAAAAACACCCCAGTATACCATTCTTTTCGCCTTTTGGGGTTCGGAGGAAAAGGGTCTTTTAGGTTCGAGTTTCTACTGTGAAAATCCTACTATACCCCTGGAGAAAATTAAGTGTGTGCTGAACCTGGACAGCATTGGCAATCTGGGAAAGGAACAGGTGCTTTTAGGCTGGCCAGGGGGAGAGAACGAGATCAGTAAAGGGATTTTGCACGCCTTTGAGGGGGAAGGCTGGAAGATTCACTGGGAAAAAACGGAGAAGCATAGCAGTGATCATTTACCTTTTGCCAAAAAAGGCATCACCGCTTTTACCCTCCTTTCGCCTAACTGGCTGGAAAAAAATCACACACCTTTGGATACTGTGGAAATTATAGATAAAGCTCCCCTGGGGAGACTCCTCATACCCCTGAAAAAAGCCCTGAAATCTTAAGATGCCAAGGCATTAGTTCAGCTTTTATTTATATACCCAAGTTTGGGGACATTAATTTCCAGTTGCAGGTGTAGCAAGGACTACAGGATTTCATAAAAATGTTCCTTAAACAAAAAGGGAGAAGTGAATGTTCACTTCTCCCTTTAAATTTTGCTTAGAGGCTGCGGAAGATGGCAAGTGAGTTCCCATCAGATAGGGAGAGTTTCGGTTCGTTGGGTCCGTAGATAGCCATGGGGTCTTTTAAAATTGTAGAAATCTCAAATAAAAAAATGCAGGGAAAAAAGAAGGAATAATTTAAAGTTTATAGAATATAACAACATATAATATAACCTGATGACATTATGAAAATAGTGTACTTTTCAGGTACAACATGTACACTAAAAAACTAAATACCAAAGGGGGTGAAGGAAAAAGCATCCTGGGATTAAGGGTAAATCCGATTTTAAAAGAATGGGAGGTATGTTTTAAATGTCAAAGAGGAACACAAAGGTTTTCGCATTGATTCTGGTGCTTGTTTTCATGGTAACTTTGTTGGGTGGCTGCAGTTCCAAGACGGATGCACCTAAGGGTGAGAAGGCAAAAGGCCCCGCTATGATACAAATTTGCGGAGCTACCAGCGGAGGTACTTATTTCTTATTAGCTAATGCTATTACCCAAATGTTGAATACTAAATATCCTAATGATTTTAAAGCTTCAGCCCAGTCTACAGCAGGTACACCTGTTATTGTCCGTCTACTAGAAAATAAAGAAGCGGATTTCGGTTTTGGTCAAGCAGGTATTGCTAAAGATGCCTTGGATGGCAAGGGTGGTTTTGATAAAAAATATAGTAACTTAGCCAGCGTTACCTACATGTATCCTAATGTCATGCAAATACCTGTACGTAAGGATTCGGGTATAAAGAGCTTTGCCGATTTTAAAGGCAAGAGTTTTGCCGTCGGTGCTTCCGGCAGTGCTACGGAGCTTAACAGCCGGGATATGGCGAAAATCTATGGTCTGGATTACCTGGAAAAGAAAGACTTTAAACCTGAATTTGCTAGTGAAGCCCAGTCAGTAGAACTCATAAAAAACCGCCAGGCTGACGGTGCTAACCTTATTGCCGGTATCGGTGCAGCCAGCGTTATGGACCTAATGAGTTCAGGTAAATATGAACTCTTATCATTCCCCGATGACAAAATTGCTGAGTTACAGAAAATGAATCCTGCTTACTTTAAGTATGTGATTCCTGCCAATACTTACCCCAACCAGCCTGAGCCCGTCCAGACTTTTGCGGTGGCTAACTATATCTTTGTACGCAAAGACCTGCCTGAAGACCTGGTCTACAAGTTTACCAAAGCCCTCTATGAAAATCAGGCTGATCTGGTAGCTGCCCATAAGGCGGCCAAAGAAATGAAAAAAGAAAATGCCGTAAACGGCTTAACAGTCCCCTTACATCCTGGGGCGGAAAAATATCTCAAAGAAATTGGAGCTATTAAGTAGTTAAGAGAGAAAAACATTAAATAGATTTACTGCCGGGTTTTTGTGACCAGTAGAGTATGGTGTAAACTACCTGCTCTACTGGCAGAACCGGCAGACGTAATATTACAAAGAAACAGCTTGGATTTTAAATAAAGGGGGAACGAACATCGTGGCTGAAGAAGATAAAAAAGATCTCAAATCCACTGTAAATGGCCCAGAGCAAGTTGATATGGATGAGCTAATGCGCAAATATGAGGCGGAAGCTAGAGTGCGTAAACTTCAAGGACTTGCCTCTAAGATCGTTACAGGCACCGCCGTTATAATGTCGCTCTTCCATTTATACATGGCTGGTCTCGGTACAATGCCTACCAATAAACAGCGTATGATCCACCTGGGCTTGTCTATGGTCTTAATCTTCCTTTTATACCCCTTCTGGAAGAAGTCCAGCCAGAAAAAAGCCGGTCCCTTAGATTTTTTGTTAGCAGCAATGAGCTTAGGTGTTAATTTGTATCTGTTATTTAATATTGATGCCATTTCTGCGCGGGCAGGATTAGTTTCCAATATGGACATAATCATGGGTACTATAACCATTGTGCTGGTCTTGGAGGCGGCCAGGCGCTGCATCGGGATTGAATTACCGCTGCTGGCGATAGTTTTCCTCGCCTATGCCTACCTTGGGCCTTATCTGCCCGGACCTTTAGCTCACCGTGGTTACAGCTTTCAACGTATTGTAGATCATATGTACATTAGTGCAGAAGGTATATACGGGGTTGCTCTCGGTGTTTCTTCCACTTACATATTCTTGTTTATTTTATTCGGTGCATTTTTAGGTGAGACAGGATTATCCAAATTATTTACTAATGTTTCCATGGCTATTGCTGGTCATAAGCCTGGGGGACCTGCAAAAGTATCAATCATTGCCAGTGGCCTTTTAGGGATGATTAACGGTAGTGCAGCAGCAAACGTTGTTACTACAGGAGCTTTTACTATTCCTTTGATGAAGAGTATCGGTTACAAGCCCTATTTTGCCGGAGCCGTAGAAGCAGTAGCCTCAACAGGTGGGCAAATCATGCCTCCTGTCATGGGAGCTGCCGCCTTTATCATGGCAGAATTTTTAGGCATTCCTTATAAAACTGTCATGATTACAGCCTTAATTCCCTCTGTTTTATATTATCTAGCTCTGTGGGTTAACGTTCATTTGGAAGCACTTAAACTAGGACTTAGCGGTATACCCAAGGAGCAGTTGCCCAGCGCACGAGCAGAATTAAAGGAAAATGGACATTTGGTGCTGCCTATCATTCTATTAATCTATTTATTGTTTGCTGATTATACACCGTCCTTTGCCGCCTTCTACAGCATCATTGCCCTGGTTATCGTCAGTTTTTTAAGGAAACATACACGAATGAATCTGATGTCGTTAGTAAAATCTTTGGATACAGGTGCCCGCGGAGCCGTGGGAGTAGCTATTGCCTGTGCTGTCGTAGGTATAATCGTTGGGGTTGTCAGCATTACTGGTCTGGGACTGCAGCTGGCTAACATGATTTTAATGCTTTCGGCAGGGAAGTTAATCCCCACCCTGTTCCTGACTATGGTTGCCTGTATGATCCTCGGTATGGGCATGCCCACCTCCGCAGCGTATATTGTGGCTGGTACCGTAGCCGCGCCTGCCATGGTTAAACTGGGTGTGGATCCTATTATCGCTCACATGTTCGTGCTGTATTATGCAGTACTTTCTGCTATTACTCCACCGGTGGCTCTCGCTGCCTATGCCGGTGCCGGGATAGCAGGTGCGGATCCTAGCAAAGTAGGCTGGACAGCAGTACGTTTAGGTTTAGCTGGTTTTATCGTGCCCTTTATGTTCGTCTATTCCACTGGTCTCGTGCTCCAGGCAGACAGTGTGTTGCTAATTTTAGGTAACTTTGCGACTGCAACTGTTGGGGTTATTTGCCTTGCGGGTGCAGTTCAAGGTTATATAGTAACCCACGCTAATTATTTGATACGGGCTATGCTTTTTAGCAGTGCCTTGTTATTGATTGACGGGGGCTTTGTTACAGATATCATCGGTTTAGGGATGTTAGTTCTGTCTATATTTATGCAAAAGGCTAAGTTGGTACGGGAAACTGTTAATAACGCAAAGGCCTGATTGGAGTAAGAAGTTTAAGCAAAATTACGGAGCAGTGCAGGGGAAAATGGAGGAATTGCTATGTTGGTCAGTGTGCCCTTTGGTAAGAAGGATCTACAGTTTGAAATACCAGACAAAAATTTGTTGGGAATTATTACTCCTGAACAGCAAGAACCCCTTAATGATATCAAGGAAGCAATCCTTGCCGCCCTCAGGAACCCCATCGGTTGTCCCAGGCTTTCTGAGTTAGCAAGGCCTGGGCAGAAAGTAGTAATCATTCCCACAGATATTACCCGTAGTTTGCATGAAAATGTTATCCTTCCCCTTCTTTTAGATGAGTTAAACCAGGCCGGTATTCCTGATAACGATATCACCTTGGTCATAGCTACCGGGACCCACCGTCCCAATAACCAGGAAGAGTGTATTGAGATGTACGGGGAAGAGGTGGTAAGAAGGGTAAAAATCATCAACCATTTTGCCTTTGAACCTGAGACTCTTAAATACCTTGGTGATACTCCCACTCAGGGTATACCTGTTGAGCTCAACAAGGTTGTAGCCGATGCGGACCTGCGCATTTCTACGGCTTCCATTGAGCCCCACCTCTTTGCGGGGTACAGCGGTGGGGTAAAAAGTTTGGCTGTGGGGGTAGTGGGGGTTCGTACAATCGCCGCAACGCATAATGTCCAGGTGCTGGATCACCCCCGAACCCGCCTGGGGGTCCTCGAAGGCAATATCTTCCGACAATTCCTGGAAGAGGCCGCCGGGATGGTGGGATTAGATTTTATTGTCAATATGGTCTTAAACGAGGAGAAAGAAGTTCTCAAAGTAGTGGCAGGAAACCCCGTAAAGGCCCATGCTGCCGGAGTGGAATTTGCCCGGAAGGTTTTTGAGGTGAAGGTGGACCGCCAGGCCGATATTGTCATCGCAGCCCCGGGATATCCCAAGGACCGGGATCTGTATCAGGCTAGCAGAGCGGTAAACACGAGTATTTTTGGCCCTATGCCCCTTGTAAAGCCAGGAGGTGCACTAATAATTCCTGCTCCCTGTCAGGACGGCATCGGGCATGAGGGTTACCACACCTGGATGAAAACAGTCAAGACACCTGATGAAGCTCTGGAGAAGGCTAGACGGGAGGGGTTTGCTCCTGGTGAACACAAAATATTTGTCCTGGCACGAATTCTCAAATATGCGGAATTAATGATAGTTGGTTCAGCTATTCCCTCCACAACATTGCGGGAACTCCTGCTTACACCCATTTCTACTATGGAAGAAGCCCTGGATCGTGCTTTTGCCAGACTGGGGCCTGAGGCCACGGTATGGGTACTGCCTTATGGCGTAATCACAATTCCCGTAGTAACCGGAGAAGGGAGATGTTGCTGTGGAGTCTGAGCAAAGGGGCATGGTTGTGGTCATCGACTTCCTGGATAATGTTGCTACGGCTGTAGAGGATCTAAAGGCGGGCGAGGAGATCCGGGTTTGTATTGCAGGCCGGGATACTCTGCTCAGAATAGCTCAAGATGTGCCTTTCGGCCATAAGGTAGCTATAGCGCCTATACCCAAGGGCCGGGAAGTAATTAAATACGGTGAGCCTATAGGCACTTCCGTTACTGATATCAGGCTGGGTGAGCACGTCCATGTGCACAATATGGTGAGCAACCGGGGACGGGGCGATTTGCCAATGGGTGTGCAAGAGGAACAGCTGTGACAGGTGAAGGGGGGAAGCATCCCATGGATATTTGGGGCTACAGGCGGCCTGACGGAAGGGCCGGAATTCGTAATCATGTGTTAATTCTTTCGACCATTGTATGTGCCAATGAAGTTGCAGACCGTATTTTTCGTTCTGTGGAGGGAGTTGTCCCCGTAGTCCATCCCCATGGCTGTGGGCAGCTGGGGGTGGATTTTGAACAGACAAAACGCACCCTGGTGGGTGTGGCGCTGAATCCCAATGTGGCAAGTGTATTGGTAGTTGGCCTGGGTTGTGAAAAAATGGAGGCCAAAATGGTGGCCGGGGAAATCGCTGCCGGGGGGAAACCGGTGGAAACCTTGGTTATACAGGAAGCTGGAGGTACCAGCAAAGCGGTTAGACAGGGCATTGATCTGGCGGAAAAACTGGTCAGGCAGGCCCGTGCGGTGCCGCTGGCGCCAATTTCCATGGAGGAACTGGTACTGGGTCTGGAATGCGGCGGGTCCGACACTACTTCCGGACTGGCCGGCAATCCCGCCGTAGGGGTAGCCAGTGATATGCTGTTAGCAGATGGAGGTACAGTAATCCTTTCGGAAACGGCGGAAATTATTGGGGCTGAGCACCTGCTGGCCAGGAGAGCCGTTTCCGGGGAAGTAGCCCAGGAACTGCTGGCTATTGTCAGGTCTGCCGAAGGTGACGCTGTCCGCATGGGAGTAGACCTGAGGGGAACCCAGCCTTCGCCGGGTAATATAGCCGGAGGGTTGACCACCATCGAGGAAAAATCCCTGGGCTGTCTCCGTAAGGCCGGTACAGGTCAGGTTCAAGGGATCTTGAAATACGCCCAGGCTCCGCCTGGCAAGGGGCTCTATGTCATGGATACTCCGGGACAGGATGTGGAATCTGTTACTGGCATGGTGGCAGGAGGCTGCCAGTTGGTCCTGTTTACAACTGGGAGAGGTACTCCGGTGGGTTGTCCGATAGCTCCTGTCATAAAAATAACCGGCAATCCCCGCACCTTCGAAACCATGGAGGAAAACATGGATATTAATGCTGGGACGATAATTCGCGGCGAGGAGACAATTGACCAGGTGGGCAAGAGAATCTACGATCTGATGCGGGCCGTGGCCGGTGGGCAATTGACCAAGGCAGAGGTTCTAAAACACTATGAATTTGCCATAACAAGGATTGGACCAAGTATATAAAAAGAGGTGAAGAGGATATGGGGAAAAAAGTGTTGCTGACTCAGCCCATTCATTCTGATGCCATTGCCAGGCTCAGGGAAGAAGCCGAGGTAGTTATAGCGGAAAGTACCGAAGAGAGTGTGGTCAAGAAGGCTATTAAGGATGCTGACGGGGCCATTGTGCGGGTGAGTCCCTTTACCAGGGCTATCATTGAATCCGGAGACAAGCTCAAAGTTATCGGCCGGCACGGAGTGGGCCTGGATAATATTGATGTAAAGGCTGCTACTGAACATAATATCCCGGTAGTGTATGCTCCGGGGTCCAATACCAATGCTGTGGCAGAGCATGCCGTGACCCTGATGCTGGCTCTGGCTAAAAAGCTGTTACAGGCCCATACAGCCCTGAGCCGGAGAGGTGATTACCAGTGCCGTTTGACCATAAGAACCGGTGAAATAAAAGATAAAGTCGTCGGAATCGTGGGCCTGGGTCAGATAGGCCGGCGTGTGGCTGCCATCTGCCAGCATGGTTTTGGAGCCAAATTAATCACTTACGACCCTTACCTGTCTCAGGAGACACTACAAAGCAGTGGACTTAAAGTTAAGGTCGTGGCTAAACTAGACGATTTACTTCAGGAGGCAGATTTTGTTTCCCTCCATGCTCCAGCAACCCCTGATAACCTCAAACTGATTGGAACCAGGGAACTGGCCCTTATGAAGAAATCAGCTTTTCTCATTAACACGGGACGCGGTGAACTGGTTGATGAAGAAGCCCTATATCAAGCCTTAACCCAAGGAATAATCAGCGGAGCAGGATTGGACGTTTTTGATCCTGAGCCGCCTGAACAAGGCAATCCCCTGTTCGGCCTCCCCAATGTGGTAGTGACACCCCATATGGCAGCCCACAGTGAGGAAGGTTTGAGGATGATGGCCATGATGGCGGCAGAACAGGTGCTTCAGGTTCTACGGGGAGAACGGCCTCCCCACCTGGCTAATCCACAGATCTGGGAGAGTCGCAGGTTTAAACAATCATAGAAGAGATTGTGGGGTGTAACAACATGGTCAGGCTGGAGTATAAGTCCAATGAGTTGAGGAGCAGTACCCTGGTTAATGGCTTAGACCGGGCGGGGATGCGGGCCCATTTAAACGCTATAGGGCTCATATCACGGGAGTTTTCTCAACCTTTCATAGGCATTGTTAACTCCTGGAATGAAATGCATCCTGGGCATGCCCATTTGCAGCGTTTAAGCCAGGAAGTGAAAAATGGTGTTCGCATGGCAGGCGGTGTACCCTTTGAATTCAACACTATAGCAGTGTGTGACGGGCTGGCTCAAGGTCATGTAGGCATGTGTTTTTCCCTGCCCAGCCGGGAAATCATAGCAGACTCCATTGAAGTGATGGTTGAAGCCCAGCGCTACGATGGCCTCGTTTTTATTGGCGGCTGTGACAAAATAGTACCCGGTATGCTTATGGCCTTAGCCAGGTTGAACCTGCCTGCGGTATTTTTGCCGGCCGGGCCTATGCTGCCGGGACGTTATCAAGGCCGGGAACTGGCTATCTACGAAGTCAGAGAAGCAGTAGGCAAAGTGCATAAAGGTGAAATGACGGAAGAGGGTCTGGCTGAACTGGAAGAGATTATTTGTCCCTCCTACGGTTCCTGTGCCATGATGGGTACGGCCAACACCATGAGTTGTGTGGCCGAAGGATTGGGATTGGCCCTGCCGGGCAGTTCTACAACCCATGCTGTTTTTTCCAGGAAATTGAGAGAGGCCAAACAGAGCGGCCTGGAGGTAGTTCGCCTGGTCCAAGAGAATATCAGGCCTTCGGAAATCCTCACCGAAAAGAGCTTTCACAATGCTTTGCGGTTAAGTATGGCCCTGGGGGGGTCTTCCAACCTGCTCCTGCACATACCGGCCATAGCTCACGAAGTAGGGATAACCCTGACTGCCGATGACATTGAACTTATCAGCCGGTCTACTCCCCATCTTTGTGATATTAAGCCCTCAGGGCGGTATGTGATGAAAGACCTGGATGAGGCAGGGGGTGTGCCCGCGGTGATGAAGGAGCTGGGTAACGAGTTATTATATCTGGATGCCCCAACAGTAAACGGCCGTTCATGGGGAGAAATAGTATCCACAGCGGCCAATAGAAATCCCCAGGTCATCAGAACCCGGGATAACGCGGTTCATGAGCATGGCAGCCTGGCCATCCTTAAAGGCAATCTGGCACCGGAAGGCGCTGTGGTCAAGCAGACGGCGGTAGCTCCAAGTATGCGTCGTCACAGAGGTCCGGCTCGAGTTTTCGATTCCCAGGAAGAAGCGGTAGAAGCTATCCTGGCGGGGCGGATCAGTCCGGGGGATGTTCTGGTAATCAGGTATGAAGGCCCGAAGGGCGGTCCGGGGATGCGGGAATTATTGGCGGCAACCTCTGTCTTGATGGGAATGGGGCTGGGTGAGAACACTGCCTTAATTACGGACGGCAGGTTTTCCGGCGCCACCCGGGGGCCGTGTGTGGGGCATGTGGCACCGGAGGCTGCTGCGGGTGGATTGATAGCCATTCTTCAAGACGGCGACATGATTACCATCGACATACCCGGTCGGGAGTTAAATGTGGATTTACCAATGGAGGTAATTAAAGAGCGGTTTGAGAAGTGGAGTCCCAAGATGCCTAAAGTGAACAGCAGCTACCTGAGCCGCTACAGCAGGCTGGTTGAATCGGTGGCCAGAGGTGCTGTCTTGAAGAAAGAGTGGTAATGTAAATATTTTTAATCGAGATATTTTTTAGAAGGAAATACCAGAATGGCGACGAATAGACAATGTGATATGATGACATGAGGACATGATGATAAAGAAGGGGGATAGTGATGGCCAAATACATTATTGAAGTACGAAAAAACTGGTGCAAGTCATGCGGTATCTGTATCGATTTTTGCCCTAAAGGTGTTCTGGGTTTTGACACTGAAGGGAAAGCAGCTGTTTTAGACCTGGAAAGCTGTACGGGCTGCATGATGTGCGAGTACAGGTGTCCAGACTATGCTATTAAAGTAGAAGGAAGTGAGAGCAATGAAGCGGCAAGTTAAACTGTTGCAGGGTAATGAAGCCTGTGCTATGGCAGCTGTGGCTGCGGGAGTACGTTTTTTTGCCGGCTATCCTATTACGCCGGCCACTGAAATAGCGGAAATACTGGCCCAAGAGCTGCCCAAGGTGGGCGGGACCTTTATCCAGATGGAAGATGAGATTGCCAGTATGGCGGCAGTCATCGGCGCATCTATCGGCGGAGTCAAAGGTCTCACAGCCACCAGCGGTCCGGGATTTACCCTGAAACAGGAGAATTTGGGCTATGCAGCAATGGTTCAGGTTCCTTGTGTCATTGTAAATGTGCAGAGGGGAGGACCCAGCACAGGTATGCCTACGCTGCCAGCCCAAATGGATGTAATGCAGGCCAGGTGGGGCACCCATGGAGACCACCCCATCATTGTACTTTGTCCTTCGACAGTTTACGAATACTACATGCTTACCATCAAAGCTGTAAACTTTTCGGAGATGTTGAGGATGCCGGTCATTATTCTCTCCGACGCAGTCGTAGGACATTTGCGGGAGAAAGTTGTTTTGCCTGATATTTCGGAAATTGAGATAGTAGAGCGTAAGAAAGCAACTGTGCCCCCTGAAGAATTCTTGCCCTTTAAACCGGATGCCGATGATGTGCCGCCCTTTGTTTCATACGGTAAGGGCTATAGATATCACATGACCAGCAACAATTATGATGAAGGCGGGTACCCTGCCACTAATAATCATCAGGTTGCAGATAAACTGCTTCGTCGTTTGCACAATAAAATTGAAAAACGTCGTGGAGAAATTGTCATGACTGAAGAAATCATGATGGATGATGCGGAAGTGGCTATTTTTGCTTATGGCTGCACGGCCCGTTCGGCTTACAGCGCCGTGGAGACAGCCCGGGCTCAGGGATTAAAAGTGGGCCTCATCAAAGCTTTGACCCTCTGGCCTTTCCCCCGTGAAGTAGTGGAGAAGTACGGCGATAAAGTGCAGGCTGTAATTGTGCCTGAAATGAATATGGGTCAGTTAGTGGGTGAAGTGGAACGTGCTTTAAAGGATAAAAAGGCTGGGGTGCGTCCGCTAAACAGGTTTGACGGCAAAATGATTACGCCCGAGCAGATCGTCAGTGCCGTGAAAGAGGTGAAGTAAATGGCAGTTCATGTTCAGGATTATTTGAGAATGCATAAAATGCCCCATATCTGGTGTCCGGGATGCGGTACGGGTATTGCCCTTGGAGCAGTGGTTAGGGCTATTCATAATGTGGGCTATAGCCGGGATGAGGTAATAGTTATTACAGGGATCGGCTGTTCGGCCAGAACCAATGCCATCATCGATTTTAATACCTTTCAGACTACTCACGGCAGGGCCTTAAGCTTTGCCACCGGGTTTAAACTTACAAGGCCGGAGATGAAGGTTGTTGTCATAACCGGTGACGGCGACGGGGCAGGTATCGGCGGTAATCATCTCATCCATACTTGCAGGCGTAATATTGATATTACCACCATTTTAATCAACAACAGTATCTACGGTATGACGGGGGGGCAGTACTCACCCCTTACTCCCCGGGGAAGTTATGCTACCACTGCCCCATACGGTACAGTTGAACCCAGTTTTGATATCTGCAAACTGGCCGAAGGGGCCGGCGCCACTTATGTGGGCAGAGCGACGGCTTATCATGTTACTCTTCTAGAACAGCTCGTAACCAAAGCACTAAAACATGAAGGATTTTCTTTGGTGGAAGCTATTACCCAGTGTCCCATTGGTTATGGGCGGCGCAATAAGATGAAATCGCCCACCGAGATGTTGAAGTGGCAGAGAGAGCATGCGGTGAACGTAAAAGCTGCAGCCGGCATGAGTCCCGAGCAATTGGAAGGAAAATTCCTGATTGGCGAGTTTGTGAATAAAACTGCTCCTGAGTATACCAAACTCTATCAAAAATTAATCGAAGACGCGCAGAGTAAGGGGGCAAAGTGATGGAGAGATGTGAAATTGTATTAAGCGGATTCGGCGGACAGGGGATAGTTTTAGGAGGTATAATACTGGCCGAAGCAGCCGCCATTTATGATGACATCAACGCCACCCATAACCAGTCCTATGGGCCCGAGGCCAGGGGTGGCGCCAGTAAATCTGAAGTGATCATCAGTAAGGAAGTCATTCATTTTCCCGAGATTGAATACCCTGATGTGCTGGTGGCCTTAACTCAGGAAGCGGCCAATAAATTTGCCCCTACGGTGAAAGAACAGGGGGTATTGATAGTAGATTCCGGTGTGAAGATAAATGATCAAATCAAGGACAAAGTCAAGCTGTACAGTCTGCCAATTACCGAGATGGCAGTAAAAGTGGCCGGCAGTGAAATCGTTACCAATATGGTCACCCTGGGAGCACTGGTGGCTATTACCAAGGTGGTCAGCCGTGAAGCTCTGGAAAAAGCCATGTTCTCCCGGATTCCTAAAGGGACGGAAGAGGTGAACATGAAGGCCTTGGCCCAAGGCTTTGCTTTAGCAGAATATCTGGTATAACGGAAAGAATTTGCAGTGAGGGGGATTTTTATGGCAATTAAGACCAAGGAAGAATATATTGAATCTTTGCGCAAGATGAATCCCGTTGTCTATATGTTCGGTGAGCGGATTACCAATGTTGTAGATAATCCGCGCCTAAGAGCCGGCATCGAGGCGACTGCGGCCACCTATGAAGCCGCGAATATGGCGGAATATCGCCATTCGATGGTCACGGAAAGCCCGCTAATTGGCGAGGCGGTCAACAGGTTCACATTGCCCCCGACTTCCATCGAAGATCTGGTGGCCAGAGTCAAGAACAACCGTATGCTGGGAGGACGGGTGGGCACCTGTTTCCAGCGCTGCACCGGCCTTGACTGTATGAGTGCCCTGTCCATCGTTACTTACAATATAGACCAGAAGTACGGAACAGAATATTACGCCCGTTTCCTGGAGTTCTTAAAGCATGTACAGAAGAATGATCTCACCTGCAATGCGGGGGTGACCGACGTTAAGGGAGACCGCTCCTTAAATCCCCACGAACAGCCGGACAAGGACATGTACCTACGAGTGGTGGAGCGCCGCCATGACGGCATTGTAGTGCGCGGTGCCAAGGCCCACCAAACCGGCTCTCTCTCGTCTCACGAGATAATCGTGCTCCCTACACGGGCTTTAAAAAAGGAAGACAAGGACTATGCCGTTGCCTTTGCCATTCCCACGGACACTCCCGGGCTAATCCACGTGGTGGGAAGATCTACTCTGGATATGCGCGAGCTGCAGGGCTGCGACATCGGCAATACAAAATACTCGAAGTACTGTCCGACGGTTATTTTTAACGATGTATTCGTGCCCTGGGAGCGGGTGTTTATGTGTGGCGAGACTGAGTTTGCGGGTGACCTGGTAATGCGGTTTTCCGCCTTTCACCGGCAGAGTCACGGCGGCTGCAAAGCCGGAAAGATTGATTGCATGATAGGCGCGGCTCTAACGATGATGGACTATAACGGCACCGCTAAGTTGAGCCACCTAAGGCAGAAAATCATTGACATGATTCACCGGGCTGAAACTCTGTATGGGTGTAGCATTGCGGCCTCTTACGAGGGAAAACGGCAGTCCTCCGGTACATATTTTATCGATCCTGTTCTGGCCAATGCCTCAAAAATACACGAGGGCAAGGAAATGGCAGAAGTAGGACGTCTACTGGTGGATATTGCAGGCGGCTATGTCTGCGATTTGCCCTCAGATAGGGACCTGGCCAACCCCGAAATAGGCCCGCTGGTGATGAAGTACATGCAGGGAGCGGCTGGTGTGCCCGTCGAGGACCGGATCAGAATGCTCAGGCTGGTGGAAAAGCTGGCACTAGAAAGTGCCGACACCGTTTCAGACATTCATGGCGGTGGATCTGCAGAGGCGCACCGGATCACCATAATGCGGGAGACCGATCTGGAGGGCAAGAAGAAGCTGAGCAAAAGACTGGCGGGAATCGAAGATTAATTTTGTTTTAAATGTATGGGAAAGGAAGTGTTGATGGCATGAAAAGAGTAGTTATCGTTAGCGCGGTACGGACAGCTGGGGGCAGTTTTGGCGGAAGCTTCAAGGATTTGACAGCAGTCGATTTAGGGGCTGCGGTTATTAAAGAAGCAGTAAACAGGGCCGGTCTTTCTCCCCATGCTGTAGGTCAGGTGATTTTTGGCAACGGCTGGCAGGCAGGCGTTGGACCTAACCCGGCGCGACTATGTACTGTAAAGGCGGACTCCCCGATAGCTGCCCGGCCTTTACTGTCAATATCCGGTGCGGTTCAAGCTTAAGAGCTGTTGAATTGGGAATCTTAAGCATTGCAGCA
>JAIHAN010000161.1 GCA_020054815.1 Peptococcaceae bacterium
AGTATTATCGAAAAAGCATACAACTTTGCCGAAAAAGCCCATGAAGGACAAAGCCGCATTTCGGGGGAGCCTTATTTTATTCATCCTGTTGCTGTGGCCAGTATCCTGGCCCGTCTGGAACTGGATATCCCTACTATTGCCGGCGGTTTACTCCATGATGTGGTGGAAGATACAAAGATAACGCTGGTTGAACTGGAAAAGGAATTTGGTGTGGAAATTGCGCAACTGGTGGACGGAGTTACCAAGTTAAGCAGGATTGAGTTTCGTTCCAAGGAAGAACAACAGGTAGAAAACCTGCGCAAGATGTTTCTGGCTATGGCCAAGGATATTCGCGTAGTGTTAATTAAACTGGCTGACAGGCTCCATAACATGCGGACCCTCAAACACCAATCTGCCTGGAAGCAAAGAGAGATTGCCGAAGAGACTCTGGAAATTTTCGCGCCTTTAGCCCATCGTTTAGGAATTTTTGCTATAAAGTGGGAGCTGGAAGATCTAGCCTTTCGTTACCTGGAACCGGAGCAATACTATCACCTGGTGGAAGGCATTTCCATGAAACGGCGTGAACGGGAGGCCTACATTGATCAGGTGATGAATATCTTAAAGGAACGGCTGGTGGAGGTAGGTATTAAAGCCGACATTCAAGGGCGCCCCAAACATTTCTACAGTATCTATAAAAAAATGAAAGAACAGGGCAAAGAACTCAGTGAAATCTATGACCTCATCGCTGTGCGGGTTATAGTGGAGTCAATCAAAGACTGTTATGGTGCTCTGGGTATAGTGCATACCTTATGGAAACCTATCCCGGGCCGCTTCAAAGACTATATTGCCATGCCCAAACCCAATATGTACCAGTCCCTGCATACTACGGTCATGGGTCCCCAGGGGGAACCCTTTGAAATACAGATTAGGACTTTTGAGATGCATCGTACGGCGGAGTTTGGTATTGCTGCCCACTGGAAGTATAAAGAAGGAGGAAAAGGGGGCAGTAAAGATTTTGACCAGAGACTGGCCTGGCTGCGGCAGATCCTGGAATGGCAGACTGAGCTGCGGGACGCCAGGGAGTTTATGGAAACCCTGAAAATAGATGTCTTTTCTGATGTGGTTTTCGTCTTTACGCCCAAAGGCGATGTCTTAGAACTCCCGGCGGGTTCGGTGCCCATAGATTTTGCTTACCGGATTCACTCCGATGTGGGTCATCGCTGTATTGGCAGTAAAGTGAACGGCAGGATAGTACCCCTGGATTATACCCTGAAAAACGGGGATATCGTAGAAATCCTTACCTCCAAACAGGCCAATGGTCCCAGCCGCGACTGGTTAAAACTGGTAAAAACCTCCCAGGCTAAGAACCGCATTCGCCAGTGGTTTAGAAAAGAAAAACGGGAAGAAAATATTGCCCGTGGTAAAGAAATTCTAGAAAAAGAATTGAAAAAGCAAGGGCTGGAGCCGGGAGAACTATTCAAGAGCGACCGCATTCTTGAAGTTAGCAAAAGGTTTAATTTTAATAACCCCGATGAATTCTTTGCTACGCTGGGTGACGGGGCCTTAAGTCCTATCCAGGTCATTGCCAGAGTAAAAGATGATATTTATAAAGGCAAAAAATTGCCCGATGAAAGCATCTTAACAGAGCTGCCTGCCGAAAAGAAAAGCACCGGGTACGGCAAAGGGTCCCAGGGTATTCGAGTACGCGGCGTCGATGATGTCTTGATTCGTTTATCACGCTGCTGCAATCCCCTGCCGGGAGACCCCATTGTAGGGTATGTGACGCGGGGACGTGGTGTTTCTGTACACCGGGCCGATTGTCCCAATGTGACTTACCACTATAATGAGGAAAAAGGGCGGATTGTTGATGTCACCTGGGACCAGGACTCTGAAGCAGCCTATCAGGTGGAAATTGAAGTCATTGCCTTAGACCGGCCCCGCCTGGCCACAGATATCATGATGACCATCACCGATATGAAGGTGCAGATTAATGCCATTCATGCCAGGGCCGTCCGGCAGAACCTGGCTACCGTCAACCTTAAAATCGAAATTCGTAATTTAAGCCATCTCAATAATATTATGGAAAAGATTAAAAAGATTAAGGATGTCATAGAAGTTCACAGGGTCATACCTAATAAGTAGGAGGGAACATAGTGCGGGCTGTTGTCCAGAGAGTAGCCAAAAGCTCAGTCACGGTAGAAAACAGGATTACCGGCAGCATAGGACGTGGTTTGGTTGTATTATTAGGTGTTGCTCAGGGAGACCAGGAAGCTGATGCCCGTTATCTGGCGGAAAAAATAGTCAATCTGCGCATTTTTGAGGATAAAGAGGGGAAAATGAATTTATCTCTCAAGGATATACAAGGGGAGATCCTGGTAGTTTCCCAGTTTACCCTTTGCGGCGACTGCCGCCAGGGGCGCAGGCCCAGTTTTACGGAGGCGGCGCCTCCGGTCGATGCGGAAAGACTGTATAATTATTTCGTAGAATTAGTAAATCAGCAGGGAATCCCTGTAGCCACAGGTGTTTTTCAGGCCCATATGCAGGTGGAAATCATCAATGACGGGCCTGTGACCATGCTCTTAGATAGCCGCAAATTATTTTAAAGGAGGAAAAAGTATGGAGATTTTAATTTTGCCGGTAGGTCCTATTGAGGCTAATTGTTATATTGTCTTTGACGAAAGCAAGGAAGCTATGGTCATTGACCCCGGCGCCGAAGGGCAGAAAATCTTCCAGGAAATTGAAAAACACGGTTTAAAAGTAAAATATATTGTGAATACTCACGGTCACGGTGACCACATCGGGGCCAATCAAAAGTTAAAAGAATTAACGGGGGCAAGTATTCTCATTCACGAACTGGATGGTCCCATGCTTACCGATGGCGCCAAAAATTTGTCTATATACATGGGAAAGAATATCAGTCAGCCTGCCGCCGATCAACTGTTGAAGGATGGGGACGTTTTACAAGTGGGCAAGATGCGTTTTACTGTGCTGCATACTCCCGGCCACACCAGAGGTGGTATTTGTTTACTGGCGGGCGATGTTTGCTTTACGGGCGATACCCTTTTCGACGGGTCCATCGGCCGCACAGACTTGCCGGGAGGGTCTTACCCTGAACTAATCAACTCCGTAAAAACCAAACTTTTCACCTTAGACGATAAAATCGTGGTTTATCCGGGCCATGGCCCTGATACCACCATAGGCCGGGAGAAGGCCTACAATCCCTTTTTCCGTTGATGATGAAAAGAATAACCGTTATCTCACAAGACCCGGAGGATCCCCGGGTCTTAACGGACCTTTTAAGGATCTATTTTCCCCGTGTTATGGTGGGAGGTGGGGGTTTGGAGGAACCCGATGCTTTTCTTTATATAGAAAGGGATAAAGATGAAAAATTTTTTTTGGTTACCCTTTCATATGAGGGCAACGTTTATTCCCACACAGAAGAAATAAGCTCCCCCAGCTTAACGGGAGAAGACCCGCTTAATCATAGGAAACGTACTTTACGCCTGGCTGTGCATAAATTATTAACCCGGAACCTGGATTTGAGGCCAAGCCCGTGGGGAATTTTGACGGGGGTTCGTCCTACGAAAATTGTTCATCGCCTAATGGACCAGGATTTTGCCGTGGGAACGATTAGGGAAATCCTTATAACCGAATATGGGTTGAGCAGTAATAAAGCGCAACTGGTGACAGGCATTGCCGGACTGCAGCGGGATTTTTTGCTGACTAAGGAAGAAGCTAAAAGGCTCATTAGCATCTATGTGGGGATACCCTTTTGCCCCACCCGCTGTCATTATTGTTCATTCCCCGCCTTTTCCCTGAAACGCTGGGGCCATCTTTTAGATCCTTATTTGGCAGGGCTTAAGCGGGAAATAGCAGGTATTGGTGGATTTCTTAAAGCCCATGGGTTTGCCGTACAGACCGTCTACATCGGCGGGGGTACGCCCACGCTCCTTACGACGGAGCAGTTGGACCAGCTACTAACATGTATTACTGAGAATTTCAACCTGATTCCGGCCCGGGAATTTACGGTTGAGGGCGGCAGGCCCGATACTATTGACGAAGAAAAGCTGTGTGTTCTAAAAAAACACCGGATAACGCGATTAAGTATCAATCCCCAAACCATGCACCAGGAGACCCTGGAACTTATTGGGCGAAAGCATACGACCCGGCAAATCTCTGAAACTTTCTATCTGGCGAAAGCATCAGGTATTCCCGTAATCAATATGGATTTGATTATTGGTCTACCGGGGGAGAACCTGGACATTCTTCGAGAAACACTGGCACAAGTGATGGCCCTCAAGCCTGAAAATATTACCCTCCATGCCCTGGCGGTAAAGAGGGCTGCATATTACCGCCAGGAAGGCATTGAATTGCCTCATCATCATGAGGATAGAGAAATGATGGAGTTTGCCCAAAAGACCCTAAGTAAGGCCGGTTATATCCCTTATTATCTCTACAGGCAAAAAGAAATCTTTGCTCAGGGGGAAAATGTTGGTTATGCCCTTCCCGGCCAGGCCTGTCTCTATAATATCCAGATGATGGAGGAAAGGCAAACTATCCTGGGTTTCGGTGTGGGTTCGGGCAGCAAGCTGGTTAAGGTACAAGACTGGACCTTAGAAAACATCTATAATCCCAAGGATATTGAGGTATATTTGAACCGTTTGGAGGTCATTATTGCGCAGAAAGTTGACAAGCTAACGTCCTTTGTATACAATAGTTGTCATGTATAAGGTTCAATAACTATGACGGAGAGAGTAATTAGCCTCCTTCATCCAGGGAGGTGAGGACATGACTGGAATCCTCACTATGAAGCGCTAGTGAAAAACACTCCTGAGTTGACTTGCTGAAAGCAGTAGGTAAGTCCGGGCACACCGTTACCGTGCGAAGAGAGGAACATTTATTGTTCAATGTGGGTGGTACCGCGGGTTGAACTCGTCCCAAATCTAGGGGCGGGTTTTTTTGTATTTTAATATTAGTTACTAGTTACTAGTGATTTTTGTTGGACTTCGGAAATCGGAAAACGGAAAACGGACAGGAATGTCCTTGGAATAAAAGTCTTGGAGTAAGGAGGGTTTAAATCATCATGCTGACAACACGGCCGCGAGGCACAAACGATATCTTACCTTCAGAAGCAGGCAAGTGGCATTATCTTGAAGAACTACTGCGTCTTGTCAGTAAACAATATGGCTATCAGGAAATCCGTACGCCTGTTTTTGAGCATACCGAGTTGTTCCAGAGGGGTGTGGGTGAAACCACGGATATTGTGGAGAAAGAAATGTATACCTTCACCGACAGGGGTGAGCGCAGCCTTACCCTGCGGCCTGAGGGCACAGCGCCTACAGTCCGCGCTTTTCTGGAACATAAAATGTATGCCAATCCTCAACCGACCAAGCTGTATTATATAGGCCCTATGTTCCGTTACGACAGGCCTCAGGCGGGGCGTTACCGGCAGTTTCACCAGTACGGGGTAGAGGTCTTTGGTTCCAATGACCCCAGTGTTGATGCGGAAGTTATCGCCATGGCTATGGATATTTATGAACGCCTGGGGCTAACGGGCTTAACGGTAGAACTAAACAGTGTGGGTTGTCCTGTTTGCCGCCCCCGGCACAGGGAAGAGCTGCAAAAGTTTTTGGAAAAAAATAGAGCAAAATTATGTCCCACCTGCCAGGGCCGGTATGAAAAGAACCCCATGCGCATACTGGATTGCAAGAATCCCGGCTGCCAGGAGTTAACCCGGGGAGCACCTACCACCAGTGAGACTTTGTGTAAAGACTGCAGTACTCACCTGGAAAAGGTCCAAAGTTACTTACAGGCTTTAGGTGTACCCTATGTTTTAAATCCCAGACTGGTAAGGGGTTTAGACTACTATACGGGGACGGCCTTTGAAATTACTGCCCGGGGTATTGGTGCCCAAAGTTCCATCGGGGGAGGGGGCAGATACAATGGTCTCATTGCCCAGTGCGGAGGACCTGATACACCCGGTATCGGTTTTGCCCTGGGAATGGAGCGCATTCTTCTGACCTTAGAGCAGCAAGGTCTTGTTCTCCCAACAAAAGAGGTGCTCCATGTCTTTATTGCCGCCTTGGGTGAAGAAGCCCAGACAAAAGCCTTTACCTTAGCGCAGTCCTTGCGGCAGAAGGGTGTGATCGTGGAGCGGGATTACCTGGGGCGCAGTTTAAAAGCCCAGTTGAAAGCTGCAGACCGCCTGAAGGCCACCCTGACGGTCATACTGGGTGAGGAAGAAATCAAAAAAAATGCAGGTATTGTGAGGAAAATGGCTAACAGCGAACAGGTGGAAATACCA